>NZ_CBFFRH010000005.1:0-497082 GCF_965644255.1 Pseudomonas sp. LRF_L74
ACCCAAACAATCTGCTCTGGTAGCAGAGGGTGTCGAAGGTGAAGTCGACACAAACCGAAAATTTGCCAGAACACGCAATACCAAGACATCACATACCCAATCAGGGGAAGCGACTGAACACCGAGTCCCCAACCGAATTGCTTGACGACCATAGAGCGTTGGAACCACCTGATCCCATCCCGAACTCAGTAGTGAAACGACGCATCGCCGATGGTAGTGTGGGGTTTCCCCATGTGAGAGTAGGTCATCGTCAAGCTCCTATCACCAGACCCCCAATCCGAGCAATCGGGTTGGGGGTTTGGCTTTGGGCTAGGGAAAATTATTGGACATATCGGCGGATTATCTTGATCGAAATACGGTAGTTCACGATAAGGTGTTGAACTCTCCAGTAGATTCCGCGCAAACCACTCGGTTTCTACCATTCTGCTTCGCCTGATAAAGCGCCTTGTCGGCCTGGCTGACAAGCATACTGCTTGCCTCCTCTTCGTGAGTCAGTATTGCAGTGGCAACCCCGATGCTGCATGAAAGCGAAACGCTATTTTCTCCATACTGAATCCGCAGATTCTCGACCAACTCTCGAATCCTTTCAGCGATCATCGTTGCGTAATTGAGAGGCGTGTTGGGTAACAGAACCAGGAACTCTTCACCCCCAAATCGCGAAACGAAATCCGATTCACGGCTTGCTCCAGCTTGAAGGGATTTAGCGACCCTTGCGAGGCATTCATCGCCAAACGGATGTCCGTAAGTGTCGTTAATTGTTTTGAAGTGATCAATGTCGATTAACAGTGCACTTAGGGGGGATTGGGTACGGGATGCTTGGTACCATTCTTCCTTAAGCTTACGCTCGGCATGCAAGCGATTATGCAGTCCTGTGAGGCCATCTGTAAGGCTAAGTTTTTCATGCAGTGCGGCCTGCGCTTCGAGCTGCGCCCGTAAATGGACACCATTCCAGTAGTCAGCGTGGACATACCTTGATGCCAACACAAGATAAATGATGTTCACTAAGACCAGCAGGGAGAATGTCACGTCGGCGCCGTTACCTTTCCCAGCCAAACCGAGCATGAACGGCACCAGCATGACTGTTGGCATTCCGTATCGTATCAGTGGGTCGATAGACAGCATTAGAGAGCCCACAGTACACAAGACCCCACAGACTACGATCATAGGATGAAGTACAGGAGCCAAGGCTGTCACATACATTGCAGCCAGCACTGTCATTCCAAATATTATTCCTCCAGTGAGGATAAGGAAGCAGAGCAGAATCCGACCAAATGTTTCATTGCGCTGCATGATCCGGGGGCAATAGTAGTGAAAAAGAATCCGTAGGATCAGGACTGCGGCGAGCGATAGGGTCAAGTTGATGTGGATATCCGGATTGCTAGTCGAGACGCCCGTAGAGGTGCTGACAGCAAGCCAGCACGGTAAATAGACAAACGCCCCCATTAGTCCTCGTCGTTCCAGTTCGATTAAGGCGGATGTCCTGATAGACGGAGATTCCGAGGGCAATGAAAAGATGGCGGAAAACGCCGAGAATAATTCCTTTAGCCATAGCTGCATGTTTCTGTCTCACTCCATGGCGCCTCCTAGATTTTCACCTTACAACAATCGCTGGACAGTGGTCGTCTGCTTTTTGAAGGCTGAGTCCCCGTCAAAAAAACTGACCCAGGGGAAGCTGCGGACCCGTTGGCGGGCGGATATTCGTAGCGAATCACGGTAGGCGGCTGGGCGGCAGATTTCTGATAATCTAAGTGTGTCTGTTGGGTTAGAGATCAGATATGAAGGCGATACTTTTCTCCTTGGCTGCCATCACTTGTGTGCCGGTCATTGCAGCGCCGGTCTACAAATGCATCGATGAGGCTGGGGGCGTGACCTACAGCCAGCTCGGTTGCGGCGATCCTGATCATGTGGCCACCCTGGTGAATCCGAAGAATCCGCCGCCTGGTGGAGATACACCCGCCGTTATGGCCGTGGCGCGAGAGCTTGAGCCCGAACCGCAGGTCGTTGAGAGCGGCCCCTCCCAACAGCAACTCGCCGATCTTGCCGCCAGGGAGCAGGCCGTCGCAGCCGCCGAAAGCCGCAACGAGCGTGAACGCGAAGCGTTGCAAAAGCTGGCGCAGACCACCTACTACAGCGATCCTGGGGCAGGGCGCCGGCGTATTTACGTGAATGATCGCCAGACCTATGTCCCCCCTCCATCCCCGCCAGCAACACCGGTGAAGCCTCGTGTGAGCAACGGCTACCGCCTCAAGGGGCAGTATGAATAGATGCATGGCCAGTCATGAGCATTTTGACTGGACTCGCACATGAGCCTGTTTTATGCCGTGAAATCGCGCAGGTAGTTCCCACGCACCTTCTGATATGGACTGCGAGCGGCGTCAGGAGCACGCAGTAATAGATGGCTCCGGGTCAATGGACCGCGATTCGTATCGTGGTGACAAAAAGTCCGCGGGCGTTTTCGCAACAGATTTCGCAGGCGCGTAGTTTTCCACTACTTTCTTAATACCTGCCTCTACTCGAGCCGGTTATTTGTCGATCTGGACGGATTTTCTTTGCGATTGCAGGCTGATGGCCTTCGAATGTCGCGCGCCCAGCACAAGCGGTTTAACTGACTGACCGAAGAGCCTGTCGTGAACTATCTGACCCATCTGTTTATCGACCCCAGCGATCCGGGGCTCTTGATCTACGGCAGCCACAATCCCGGTTTGGTGGCGCTTTCAGTGTTCATCGCGATATTTTCCTCTTGCCTGGCGCTACAGATTGCAGGCATGGCGCGTACCAGCCAGAGCCCGCTGTTTCGCCAGGTTGCGATTATCACTGGTGCCCTGGCGCTGGGCGGTGGCATCTGGTCGATGCACTTCATCGGCATGCTGGCATTCGAGATATGTGCCCAGGTCACTTATGACAGCCGCACTACATTGCTGTCCATGTTGCCCAGCTTGGGTGCTTCTTGGGTCGCACTTGGCTTGCTGGTGCGGAGCAATGTTTCGTTGCCGCGGCTGTTCATCAGCGGCGTGCTGGTAGGTGCCGGGATCGGTGCCATGCACTATGCCGGGATGGCTGCGATGCGCATGGCACCTTTGTTGCGCTATGACCTGTTGTGGTTCGCCCTTTCGATTCTGCTCGCAGTTGTCTTGGCGGTGCTTGCTCTGTGGGTGCGCTTCGGTCTGCGTGACAAGCTTTCCCCGAGCAATACCATCATTGTGAGCGGTGTCGTGATGGGTATCGCCATCGCCGCGATGCATTACACCGGCATGGCTGCCGCGCGTTTCGTCGGTACTCCGGACCTGCCAGGCAATCAGGATACTGCCAACGCGGTTTTCCTGGCCCTGTCGGTGGCGTTGATCACCGTGACCTTCACCATTCTGGTGGCTTGCAGCAATGGCCTGCTGCGCTACCGCCAGTTGTACCGGCACCTGCAGGGCAGCGAGTCGCGTATGCGGGCGATCCTGGAGACTGCCGTTGACGGCATCATCACCCTGGATGGAGAAGGATTGATCCTCAGTTGCAACCCAGCGGTAGAGCGCCTGTTCGGCTGGGGGCGGGGCGAGCTGGCAGGGCAGAATCTGCAGGTTCTGCTGCCCTGGACGCAGTCCACGGTCGCCGATGCCGCAGGCGCTGTGGAAGAACTGGACGGTATGAGCAAGCAGGGCGACGTAATCCCCGTCCGTCTGGCCATTGGCAGGGCCAATATGCCCGGACAGGCACTCTATGTCGGATTCGTCAGCAACATCAGCGAGCGCAAGGGCATGGAGTTGGCGTTGCGTGAGAGTGAGCAGCAATACAGCTCCTTGATTCGCAACATTCCTGGTGTCTCGTTTCGCTGCCTGCTCGACGAAGACTGGAGCATGATCTTCATCAGCGAGGCTGTCGAAGGACTGACCGGCTGGCCCGCCAAGGTGTTCACTGGGCGCGAACAGTCGTTCAAGCAGATCGTCCATCCGGACGACAGTGAGCAGGTCATCACTCAGGTTCTAGAAGCGGTGGGGGCAGGGCGCAGCTATGCGGTGGAATACCGCATGATTCGCTCTGATGGCACGGAAATATGGGTATGGGAAAGTGGCAGCGGCGTGTCTGACCAGAGTGGCCAATTACGCTGGATCGATGGTGTCGTTCTCGACGTTACCGAGAACAAGCTGCGTAACTCGGTGTTCGAGGGCACGGTCAAAGCGATCAGCCGCGCCTTGGCCGTTATCGAGTTCGACTTGCATGGCAATATCCTCACGGCCAACCAGAATTTCCTCGACCTGATGGGCTACCAGCTAGAAGACCTTCAGGGCAAGCACCATCGGATTTTCTGTGATGAGGGCTATGTAGCCAGTAGGGAGTACGAGGAGTTCTGGCGCCGTCTGGGCAGTGGCGAGTTCAAGTCCGACCAGTTTCTGCGCCTGGGCAAGGATGGGCGGCAAGTGTGGATCCAGGCCACCTACAACCCTATCTTCAATGCCGACGGCAGGCCCTTCAAGGTGGTCAAGTTCGCAACCGACATCAGCCAGCGCCGCGAGATGGAGCGAGCGCTGCGTGATGCCAAGAACCGTGCGGAACAGGCAGCGCAATCGAAGACAACGTTTCTGGCCAACATGAGTCACGAGATACGCACGCCGATGAATACCATTATCGGCTTCACCGATCTGCTACTGGGCTCTCCATTGCAAGCCGTGCAGCGTCGCCATCTCAGCACCGTGCGCCATGCCGCTGGTTCGCTGCTTGGCCTGCTCAACGATATCCTAGACACGGCGAAGCTGGAGAAGGGCGCGCTGGAACTCGAGTGCGTCGACTTTTCCCTGCGCGAAATCTGTGAGCAGAGCTGCGCGTCGTTGCATCTGGGCGCCGAGGCCAAGGGGCTGGACCTGGTCCTCGATTACCAAGTCGGCTTGGGGGATTTCTACAAAGGCGATCCGTTGCGAATCCAGCAGGTGCTCAATAACCTGCTCGGCAATGCGATCAAGTTCACCGAGCGAGGCTGGGTGCGTCTTGAAGTGAGCGCCGACCATGGCCAAGTCCTGCTCGCCGTGCGCGATAGCGGAATAGGCATCGCACCCGATCGCCTGGAGCGCATCTTCGAACCTTTCGCCCAGGCGGATGCCAGTATGAGTCGCCGCTTCGGTGGTACGGGGCTGGGCACGACCATCGCCTTGCAACTGGTCGGTCTGATGGATGGCGAGCTGACGGTCGAAAGCCGGCTGGGGGAGGGCAGCCTGTTCAAGGTACGCCTGCCACTGCAGCCTGGCGAGGCTATCAGTTTCGACGCTCAGGAGGACGACGATCAGTTGCCGCCGCTGCGTATCCTCGTTGCTGACGATGTGTCGCAGAACATCGGACTGCTGGCCCTGGCCTTGGGGCAGCTCGGGCATGAGGTGGCCACGGTGTCCGATGGCGAGGAGGCGGTACTGGAGTTCCTTGCCGATCAGTTCGACGTGATTCTGATGGACGTGCAAATGCCACGGGTCGATGGCCTGGAGGCAACCCGGCGCATCCGACGATATGAGCATGACGAGCAACGGGTGCATACGCCGATCGTCGCCTTGACCGCCAGCGTGCTGGAGCAGGATCGTCGTGCGGCCCGCGAAGCAGGCATGGATGGCTTTGCATCCAAACCACTGGAGCTGGACAAGCTGCTCGTCGAGATCGCCAGGGTGACGGGCAGAATGCCGACAGCAGGTACTCTGCCGGGGGATAGAACTTCCCAAGGTAGCGGATACCTGTCGATCGACTGGAGCAGGGGTGTGCGCTTGTGGGGCAGTGAGTCGTTGCTGGTATCTGCCATCGACCGTTTCCTGCTGGAGAACCATGAGTTTTCCGGGCGCGTGCGAGCCTTCATGGATGCCGGGGATATGACTGCGGCTGCCGAACTGGCACACAAGGTGCGTGGAACTGCAGCCAACCTGGCGCTGGTGCAACTGAGTTCGCTGGCCGAGCAGATCGAGCAGATGCTGAAAAGTATGCGCCCCGATACCGTACGGGGCGTGTTGCAGCACGTGGAGACGGAGCTGGTCGCTCTGGCCAGCCAGTTGCTCGAGGTCAACGCCGAGAGTGTCGGCGAAGCGATGAAGGTTGCCCTGGATCGCGAGGAGCTTCTGGCGTTATTGGTGGAAACCCGCTCGGCGCTGCTGCGCGGAGAACTAAACGAAAGCAAGGTGCAGGTGTTGTTGAGCAACCTGAGCGGTGGTGTGCGTCGCGAGGTGGAAAATGCGCTAAGCGATTTTGACCTGGGACTGGCTGCCGAGCTGCTCAGCGAGGCGCTGGCAAGCCTGGAGACCAGCCAATGAGCCAACAGGAGAATCGCTTGGCCACCCTGCGGGTCGATGCGGAAACAGCCTGAACCGCTGCGTCTGCCACCGGTCTACCGAGCCTTCGCCAGGAGGCTGCCCTTGCTCACTCATTGCGTTCTAGTCGCCAGCATCGCCGCGGCGCTGTCTTTCCCCTGTATGGCGCGTGACTATCGCTATAGCGATGCGCACCTGCATTACGTGGACTTCTTTCAGGAAAGCGACGGTATGCGCCCATTGCTGCAGGCGATGGACGCCGGGCGTATCGAGCATGCGATGATTTCTGGCATTCCCGTAGCCAAGAAATGGCATGAGGACGAACCCAAGCGCCCTCGCTACTACGCTGGCGACGACGCTGGCGCTTACTGGTACAGCGCCACGGATTCGATCGTCGCGGCAGCGGTAAAGGCCTTGCCGGGAACGCAGCGCAGTCGCTTGCATCCATTCCTCTCTGGCTTCAACCCTACCGACAAGAATGCCGATGCCCATATCCGGCGCATGCTCGAACTCGACCCGGGCTTCTGGCAGGGCATCGGCGAGGTCTTCACTCGCCATGATGACCTGACCGCCCTGACCTATGGCGATACACCGCGCGCCAACAATGAGGCGATGGTCAGGGTCTATCATCTCGCCGCCGAATATGACTTGCCGGTGCTGATCCACTCCAACATCACCTCCAAGCGCGAACGCAACCCGCTGTTCCTGGAGGAGATCGAAGAGCCGCTGGGCAACCATCCGCATGTGCGCTTCATCTGGGCTCACGCGGGGACCAGCGCCGAACTGCATCGTCATCAGGAGAGGCTGGATTTCCTTCTGCCGACCTTGCAGCGTTTGCTCGAACGTTACCCGAATCTCTATATCGACCTGTCATGGACCGTGTTGCAGCCCTATCTGCTGGATGGCAAGGGCAAGCCTCGCTCCGAGTGGCTGGCGCTGGTCAAGCGTTATCCCGACAGGTTCATGCTGGGGTCCGATGTGGTCGGGCGCTTCGATGGGCTTGGCGAGTACCTGCGTGGCTTCGATGCGTTCCTCGACGCGCTGCCCGAAGACGTTGCCAGGCGCGTAGCCCGGGATAATTTCCTGGCGGTACTGCCTCGTCGGCAGAAAGGCTGAGAGCCGTCTGATGCTGAGCCATTGCGCGCAGCTTTTGTCATCTGTTTGTAACGCCTGCGTCATAGCCTCGCGCCACTGCCAACCGAGGAGCGAGAGATGAAGTCGTTGAAACTGTGTGCGCTGGCATTGGCGTTAGCGAACGGCCCCGTGATGGCCGACGTGCAGCTCAAGGGGGAAGTGGAAGCCGGGGTATTTGCTGTCCCGATCAGCAACCCTCAGCCTGGAGAGCGTGTCCTTAGTCGTGCCAACCAGGTCATCGAGCCGACCACCGTGGTGCCGGCCAAGCTGGGCACCAAGTTCGGTGTGCGTTATCAATTGAGTGGCAAGGTCGCCACCGACACGCCGCTGACCCTGCTGTATTTCACGCCTGGTCTGACCACCGCGGACGGCCGTCGTCAGGACAAGATCGAGGTGGTGCAGAAACTGGTGCCCGATGCGCCACTGGACGTGATGGCCTACGAATTCACCGAGAACTACGAGATCAAGCCGGGTGAATGGACCTTCATGGTCTTCCAGGGCGAGCGGCTCTTGCTGGAGCAGCGTTTCGAGGTTCGCTGAAGGCTTGTCGCACAATGCAGAACGGCGCCCTGGGGCGCCGTTCTGCATTTCACTGAGGCATCAACCTTTGTAGCGCTGCAGCACCAGCGTGGCGTTGGTGCCACCGAAGCCGAAGCTGTTGCTCATGACGGTGTTGAGCTCGGCGTTCTCGCGAGTTTCGCGCAGGATCGGCATGTCGACGACATCCGGGTCCAGCTCTTCGATGTTCGCGGAAGCGGCGATGAACTTGCCTTCCATCATCAGCATGCAGTAGATCGCTTCCTGCACGCCGGCAGCGCCCAAGGAGTGGCCGGACAGGCTCTTGGTCGAGCTGATCACCGGGGCCTTGTCACCGAATACCGCGCGCACGCCACGGATTTCAGCGGTGTCGCCCACTGGCGTCGAGGTGCCGTGGGTGTTCAGGTAGTCGATCGGCGCGTCAACGGTGGACAACGCTTGCTGCATGCAGCGGATGGCGCCTTCGCCGCTCGGTGCGACCATGTCGTAGCCATCGGAGGTCGCGCCGTAGCCGACGATTTCCGCGTAGATCTTGGCGCCACGCTTGAGGGCGTGTTCCAGTTCCTCGACCACGACCATGCCGCCACCGCCGGCGATGACGAAACCGTCACGCTTGGCGTCGTAGGCGCGGGAGGCTTTTTCCGGGGTGTCGTTGTACTGGGTGGAGAGCGCGCCCATGGCGTCGAACAGGCAGCTTTGGCTCCAGTGCTCTTCTTCACCGCCGCCGGCGAAGACGATGTCCTGCTTGCCCAACTGGATCTGCTCCATGGCCTGGCCGATGCAATGCGCGCTGGTGGCGCAGGCCGAGGAGATGGAGAAGTTCACGCCCTTGATCTGGAAAGGCGTGGCCAGGCAGGCGGATACGGTGCTGCCCATGGTGCGAGTCACGCGGTATGGGCCGATGCGCTTGACGCCTTTTTCGCGCAGGATGTCGATGGCTTCCATCTGGTTCAGGGTGGAGGCGCCACCGGAGCCGGCGATCAGGCCGGTACGCGGGTTGGAGATCTGCTCCGGAGCCAGGCCGGAATCCTTGATCGCCTGCTCCATCGACAGGTAGGCGTAGGCGGCCGCGTTGCCCATGAAGCGGAACAGCTTGCGGTCGATCAGTTCTTCCAGGTTCAGGTCAACCGTTCCGGAAACATGGCTGCGCAGGCCTTTTTCTGCATAGTCCGGGTTGAAGCGGATGCCTGCTTTACCAGCGCGCAGGCTGGCGGAAACGGTGTCTTTGTCATTGCCCAGGCAGGAAACGATACCCAGACCGGTGATCACGACGCGGCGCATGCGGATAACCCTTAAAAATTGTCGGTGGAAGTGAACAGACCTACACGTAGGCCTTCGGCGCTGTAAATCTCGCGACCATCGACGCTGACGGTGCCATCGGCGATGGCCAGGACCAGCGAGCGGTTGATGGTGCGCTTGATGTGGATGTTGTAGGTGATCTTCTTGGCGGTCGGCAGGACCTGGCCGAAGAACTTCACCTCGCCCGATCCCAGGGCGCGGCCACGGCCGGGGTTGCCCTGCCAGCCGAGGTGGAAGCCGACCAGTTGCCACATGGCATCCAGGCCCAGGCAGCCCGGCATCACCGGATCGCCTTCGAAATGGCAGGCGAAGAACCACAGGTCGGGGTTGATGTCGAGCTCAGCGACGATTTCGCCCTTGCCATACTTGCCGCCGACTTCGCTGATATGAACGATGCGATCGATCATCAGCATGTTGGGGGCGGGCAGTTGCGCATTACCCGGGCCGAACAACTCGCCGCGACTGCAGCGCAGCAGGTCTTCCCGGGTGAAGGCGTTTTGCTTGGTCATGCGAGCTCCTCTGTGTCCCCTGATTGAGTGGGGGCGTATTCGTTACATCCTGGTTGCCATGGGACGTACAGTCATCTCTGGCAGCGTAATCTGAGACTGTTGCGTTCGGGTGAAAGTCACAGGGCTCTGTGAACACCTGTAAACCGTGTCGCCAATGATGCCTGAGTTCGACGGTTTTTGGGACTCGGCCGTTGTTTCACGACACGCCGGAGGCCGGGGCGGTTCCCAGCCAGCGTTGTAAAAGACGTTCCAGGTCCGCTCTTTTGAACGGTTTTGCCAGGTAGTCGTTCATTCCCGCTTGCAGGCAGGCTTCCCGATCGCCCTGCAAGGCATTGGCCGTGAGGGCGATGATCGGGATGTCACTGTAAGCGTTCATGCAACGGATTTGCCGGGTTGCTTCGTAACCATCCATGACCGGCAGCCGGCAATCCATCAGGATCGCGGCGAACGAGCCCTGGCTGGCACTGCGTACCGCCTGGGCGCCATCGACGACGAGAGTGACCCGGTAACCGAGGCTGCGCAGCATGGCTTCGATGACGGTCTGGTTGACCGGGTTGTCTTCGACCAGCAGCACTGCCCGGCCACTGCCGCCCGGGCCAGGCACTGCTTGTTCCAGGGGTTGCATTTGGCGCTTGGCCGTGAAGGGCAGCGGGGTTTCCAGGGTGAATACCGAGCCTTTGCCGATCACGCTGCTGGCATGCAGGGTGCCGCCCATACGCTCGGCCAGGGTACGGGCGATGGACAGGCCCAGGCCAGTTCCGCCGTAGCGCCGTGAGATGGATGTATCGGCCTGCTGGAAGGCGTCGAACATGCTTTCCAGGCGCTGCGGGTCGATGCCGATGCCGCTGTCGCGCACTGCGCAGGTGAGCCACAGCACCTCATTGTCCAGCGCCTGCCAGTGCACCTCGACGCTGATGCCGCCTTCCTCGGTGAACTTCAGGGCATTGCCCAGCAGGTTGACCAGGATCTGGCGAATACGCGTCGGGTCGCCCTGCACCTCGAAGGCATCCAGTCCCTGCTGGCCTTCCAGGCGCAGGTAAAGGCCGCGCTGCTGGGCGCTGTGCTGGAACACTTGCAGTGAGCCCTGCAACAGCTCCACCAGGCTGAAGGGGATGCATTCGAGTTCCAGGGCTCCGCGTTCTATCCGCGAGAAGTCGAGAATGTCGTTGATCACCTTGAGCAGATGCTCGGTGGATTCGGTCGCCAGCGCCGTGTATTCGCTTTGCTCGGCGGTCATTTCGGTGGTTTCCAGCAGTTGCAGCATGCCCAGCACACCGTTCATCGGTGTGCGCAACTCATGGCTCATCATCGCCAGGAAATCGGATTTGGCGCGGCTCGCCTGTTCGGCTTCCTCGCGGGTCTTGATCAACTGGTCCATCGCCACTCGCTGGTCGCGGCTGGCGGTCGCCAGGCTGCTGGCCAGGTTGTTGAGGTGGCGGGCGAGTTCACCGAGTTCGCCGTCGGCACTGTCGGGAACTGGCGTCAGGTAGTTGCCGGCCTGAATCTGCCGAACCGCGCCGGCCATGTCGCTGATCGGCTGGGACAGGCGCCGAGCCAGGCGCCGGGCCAGCAGGTAGGTGAGCATCAGGGCGAACAGGCCGATGAGCACGGCCTTGGCCAGGATCGCCTGTTGCCGTGTACTCAGGGCATCGTCGGACATGCCGACGACCACGCGGCCGAGATAATGCTCCTGGGCGTCATGCGCCTGGCCGGGAATCATGAAATCGCCGCCCAGGGCGATCCGTTGCAGGCGGATCGGCGCGTGGAAGACATCGACCTCCAGGCCGCTCTCGACAGAGGGACGCTCCACATAGACCACGATGTTCTCGTCGCTGTCGCGGACTTCCAGAAAACGTACATGCGGCGTTTCCAGGGTGGCGCGCAGGAGGCTGTCGAGCACGTCGGTATTGCCCGATATGACGCCGTACTCGGCCGCCGGGGCCAACTGGTTGGCGATCAACTGGCCGGTATCGTTGAGCTCCTGCCGCAGATCCTGCAAGCGGGCATGGGTGAACAGGGCGATCAGCAGCACACCGAGCACCAGGGCGGGGCCGACGCTGATCAGTTGGGTACGGGTATGGATATCCCGCTTGCGACCGACGTTCATGGTCGTTGTTCTCCTGCTTCCAGGCGGCGCTGCAGTTCACTGTCGTCGCCCAGTTCGATGCCGAGGGCGCGTGCGACCTGGCGGTTGCCCTGCACCTTGAAAACCTTGGGGTACTGCGCCCGTGGCCAGCGGGCTGGCGGCTGGTCGAGCAATTGGTCGAGGGTGGCGAGCCAGTCGTCCTGGTCGCTGTAGCTACTGGCCAGGCTACCCGCGCGAACGAAACTCACGGTCGGGCCGATCAGTGCGCGCTGGCGGGCGTAGCTGCTGAGCAGGAGGGCCTTGATCGTGTGCAGGTTGAACAGGGCCGGATCATCCAGGCCGAGCAGCAGGTCGCTGTTGGCGAGCAGTTGTTGCAGGGGCTGGCTGTCGCGGCTGTCTGACCATTGGCGGGCGACGATCTGCAGGTCGAGGCGCTGCGCGGCAGTCTGCAGCTCATCGAGCAGGAAACGGCTGTGCTCGCTGTACAGCACGCCGATGCGCTTGCTGTCTGGCAGCAACAGGTGGCTGAGCAGCAACTGGCGCTCGAGGGGGGGATCGCTCCACAGCAGCGTGATCCCAGCAGGTCGGTCGTTGCCGAGAAGCGCGTGGGCATGGACCCGGGAGATACGCAGGACCAGGGTCGGGGTGGTAATCGGCATGGCCATCCGGCGCGGCAGCAGGTCCGGGTCGAGCAGGATCAGGCGGGCGTTGGCCGGCGGCCTGGCGTGTTCCAGGCTGGCGCCATCGAGAAAGCTGATGCGGTCCTGAGGACGGCGCTCGGCCAGGGACGTCCTGAAACCCTCGATGGCCGGGCTGTTCTCGTCGGCTACCAGCACGATTTCGGCCGCCGGCAGCCAGATGGGTAGCCAAGGCAGGCACAGCAGCAGGTAGCGGCGTACGGTCTTGGCCATCCAGGAGCGGCATGTCGACATGCTAGAACTCGAGCCCCGCACTGAAATACAGCAGCCGGCGCTCATCGTTGAGGTTTTCCTTCCAGGTCAGCGGTTCGTCGTCGAGACGCTGCTGGAGTACGCCGGCGAGCAGCAGGCTGGTTCCATGATCCAGGGCGAAGCGTTTGGCGATGCGCAGGTCGAGGCGTTCGAAACGATAGAGGTTGAGGCTGTCGGCGCCGTAATAGAACAGGGCGCTCGACCAGCCGTGGCCCCAGTCGTGCATCCAGCCCGCCGAGCCGCTGTTACGCGCGGTCAGGCGTTGATCCAGGCGGCTGCTCGCTTCGAAGTCGACATAGGCATAGCTCAGGCGCAGCCGGTCACTGCCGCTGAAACGCCAATCGACCTGGGCCTCGGCGCCACGAAAGGCGATCCAGTTGTCGTTGGCTGGGCGAAAGTCGCCGACCGACAGCGGTTCGCTGATCATCCGGTGGATTTCGTCGTTGAACGCTTTGATGTCGAGGGTCAAGCCCCATTCGCTGAATGCGCCGTTGTAGCCGACCTCCCGCGAGCGGGCGATTTCCTGCTGGAGGTTGGCGGGACCGCGCGCGGTAGCGAAGAAATAGGCGCTACGGCTGCCATTCACCGTTGGCGTCAGGTTGTCCAGGCGAATGCGCCAGTCGACATTGTTTTCCTGCATGTCCGGCGAGCGCACGGCTTCCGAATAGACGGCGCGCAGGCCATGGCGCGGGGTGATCAGGTAGTTGAGCGCCAGCCTCGGGGTCAACGAGTCGCCGCTGAGCCGGTCGTTCTCGTACATCGCGCCGCCCTGGAGAATCCAGTGTTTGCCGATGTTCCATTCGAGGTGGGTGAAGGCGCGCAGGATGTCATTGCTCTGTCGCCCGCCAAAGTAGGTCTCGGAATCGACGCTGTCGTGGCGATAGCCGATCCCTGACAGCAGGCGCAGGTCATCGGTCAGGCTCAGGGTGTCCTGCAGTTCGGTATCGAACCGGCTTTCCCGGGTATTGAAGTCGATATCGCCGCAAACGGGCGTCGTGCCCTGGCCGCTACCGAGCAACTGGACGATCTGCAAGCCCAGGGCTTCCTGCTCGGAGGTACCGGGAGGCAGCGGCTGGCCGTGGGTCAGGGCGTAGCCCAGGTCGTCCACGTAGGCCGGGCTCAAGGCGTACAAGCGGGCCAGTTGCGGGCTGAAGGCGATCGACGCCTCGCAGGCGCTCCAGGCTTCTTCGCGTTCCCAGCGCTCCGCGTAGGTCTGCAGTTGCAGGCTGTGGCGTGGGTCGAGCTCTAGCGTCCAGCGTAGCGAGGCGAAGTAGTCCTTGGCGGCGATGTCCGAATCGCTGTCGCCATTGGCGATGCCGGGGATGAACATTGACTCGTAGTTGTAAGGACGCTGCTTGGAACCCTCCTTGGCGCCGAACTGCCACTCCAGGGTCTGGCTGGCATCCAGCTCATGCACCGCCGAGAGATTGATTCGCGTGGTGCGGCGGCTGTCACGGTAATCGCGGCCGTACTGGTCATGGTCGAAGCCATCGTCTTCCTGGCCCGAGAGCGACAGGCGCAGGTCGCCCTTGTTCAGGCGCAGGTTCTGGCTGGCATACCAGTCACGGATGCCATTCTGGCCCTGGCTGTAGCGCAGGCGCGTACCGTGGCTGTCGACGGGCGAGCGGGTGCTGATGTTGATCACGCCCATCAGCGCGTTGGCGCCATAACTGACGGTATTGGGGCCACGGAAGACTTCGATTCGCTCGATGTCCTCGATGGCGATCGGCAGGTCACTCCAGTCGACCGTGGCCAGCCCCGGGCGGTAGACCGAGCGCCCATCGATCAGCACTTGCAGGCGCCGGGCCTCGGTGACGTTGGCACCATGGTAGTTGACGGTCGATTGGTTGCCTTTCAGGTAGCCGACCATCATCCCGGGCACCAGGCGCATCAGTTCGGGAATGTCGCGTGCGCCTGAGGCCTCGATCAACCCGCGGTCGAGCACCGTCATGCTCCCGGGAACCGCTGCTGGCGCCTGTTTCAGACGCGTGGCGGTGAGTACTTCGGGGACTTCGGTTGTCTCGGTAAACAGGTCGTCGGCCGAGGCGAGCGGCGCTATCGCTATCAAGGCTAGCAATGACAGTGGGACGTGCTTGCTCACGAGACGACCTGGCCGGGTTCTGACTGGATTTGCGGGAGGGCGCATGTTAACCGAGACCTGGCGCTTTGCCATTCGGCGGGATACGGGAAAATCGCGATTGGGCTGGCCGCTCATCCGATGCTTCGTAATAATGCCTGCCATCCGCCATGCAGATGGCTTTGTCTGGACACTCCATGACTGATCAACGACCCATTGCAGTACTCGGCGGCGGCAGCTTCGGCACTGCCATCGCCAACCTCCTGGCCCAGAATGGCTTTACGGTGCGGCATTGGATGCGCGACCCGGAACAGGCCGCGTTCATGCGCGACAACCGGGAGAATCCGCGTTACCTCAAAGGCGTGACGCTGCTGCCAGGGATCGAGCCGACGACCGACCTGCGCGGCACGCTCGAGGCCTGCGAACTGGTCTTCGTCGCGTTGCCATCTTCGGCCTTGCGCCAGGCGTTGCAGCCGGTGGCCGAATTGTTGCCCGGCAAGATGCTGGTCAGCACCACCAAGGGCATCGAGGCGCAGACCTTCATGCTGATGAGCCAGATTCTCGAATCGGTGGCGCCCGAGGCGCGTATCGGGGTGATTTCCGGGCCGAACCTGGCCAGGGAAATCGCCGAGCAGGCGCTGACCGCCACGGTGGTCGCCAGTGAGGACGAGGCGCTCTGCCGCAGCGTGCAGCAGGCGCTGCACGGCCGTACCTTCCGCGTCTACGCCAGCCGCGACCGCTTCGGCGTGGAACTGGGCGGCGCGTTGAAGAACGTCTATGCGATCATGGCCGGCATGGCCGTGGCCATGGGCATGGGCGAGAACACCAAGAGCATGCTGATCACCCGTGCCCTGGCCGAGATGACTCGCTTCGCGGTCAAGCTGGGGGCCAATCCCATGACGTTCCTCGGCCTGGCCGGGGTCGGCGACCTGATCGTCACCTGTTCCTCGCCCAAAAGCCGCAACTACCAGGTCGGCTTCGCCCTTGGGCAAGGCCTGAGCCTGGAAGAAGCGGTGGCACGCCTGGGCGAGGTGGCCGAGGGGGTCAATACCATTCGTGTGCTGAAGAGCAAGGCCGAGGAATTGCAGATCTACATGCCGCTGGTGGCCGGGCTGCACGCGATTCTCTTCGAAGGGCGTACCTTGGCCCAGGTCATCGAACTGCTGATGCGTGGCGAACCCAAGACCGACGTGGATTTCATTTCAACCAGCGGCTTCTGAGCGCCGCAGGAGAGCGACATGACCCAACCGAACAAGACCCTGGAACGCGAATCCATCGTGCTGCGCATTCTGTGGATGGTGATTTTTGCGCTGATCTGGCAGGTCGCCGAGATCGTCCTCGGCGTGCTGGTGCTGCTGCAACTGGGCTACCGGCTGATCTACGGTTCGCCCAACGCCGGCATGCAGGGTTTCGGTGACAGCTTGAGCCAGTACCTGCGCCAGATCGGCCGTTTCGGTACCTTCAACAGCGAGCAGAAACCCTGGCCGTTCGCCGACTGGCCGACGCCGCTCACCCCGGAGGACAACGAACCGCACGGCATCCCGCCAACCGCGCATCCGGTGCGCGACGAAGAACCGAAACTTTGAAACTCTGGCTACTGCGGCATGGCGAAGCCGCTGCCCGGGCGCGCAGCGATGCCGAAAGGCCGCTGACCGGGCACGGCGTTGAGCAGGTGATCGCCCAGGCCCGTGCGCACCTGAGTGGCCAGCGCTTCACCGATGTGCTGGTCAGCCCCTACCTGCGTGCCCAGCAGACCGCGGCATTGGTGGCCAAGGCCCTGGAACCGGCGACCCTGCTGGCGCGCAAGGTCGACTGGATCACCCCGGATGACGAGCCACGCAAGGTGCTGCGCATGCTGGACTCCGCCATCGGCGACAACATTCTGCTGGTCAGCCACAACCCCTTGCTCGGCGCGCTCGCCGGTTTGCTGGTGCATGGCAATCTGCAACAGCCGCTGGCCTTGGGCACCGCTTCGCTGGTCGAGCTGGAGGGAGAGCTGCTGGCTGGCGCAATGACGCTCAAGGCGTTGCATCACGCTGGTTGATCAGGCCGTCGCCTGCAGTTCGAGCGCCGCGACGTTGGCGACTTCGCCGATCACCAGGATCGCCGGGCTTTTCAAATGAAACTCGTCGGCCGCCTGCTGCATCGCGACCAGGGTGCTGCGGCACTCGCGTTGAGCGGGTAGCGAAGCATTTTCGATCATCGCCACTGGCATGTTCCTGCGCATGCCGGCTGCCAGCAGGCTGTCCCGGACCTCGCCCAGCTTGGCCACGCCCATGTAGATCACCAGGGTCGTACCGCTCTGCGCCAGCGCTTGCCAGTTCAGGCTGCTGTCGTCCTGGGTGTGGGCGGTAACCAGGGTCACGCCACGGGCGATACCACGCAGGGTCAAAGGAATACCGCAGGCGGTGGCGCCCGCGAGGCCGGCGGTAATGCCATTGACGATTTCGACCTCGACGCCATGTGCGCATAGCCAATCGGCTTCTTCGCTGCCCCGGCCGAATATGCACGGGTCGCCACCTTTCAGGCGCACCACGCCTTTGCCCTGGCGGACATAGCGCAGCATCAGACGATGAATGAAGGCCTGCGGCGTGGAGCGACAGCCGCCACGCTTGCCGACTGCTACCACTCGCGCCTCCGGGCAATGCTCCAGCACGGCGGGGTTGACCAGGTCATCGATCAGCACCACATCAGCCAGGCGCAGGGCTTTCACTGCTTTCAGGGTCAACAGTTCCGGATCGCCAGGGCCTGCGCCCACCAACCAGACTTTTGCGCTCATCGGTACATCCTCGGTCAGTGCAGCCACGCCAGTAGCGCAGCCATGTTTATAAGTAATGAAGCCAGGGCGATGGCGCGCCAGACTTTCAGCGGTTCACGCTCCAGCAATGGTCGTGGCTTCAGCGAAAGCGACAGGCGCTCGCCCTGTTCGAGGGCCAGGAGGAACTCCTCCGCGGTCTCGAAGCGCTGTTCCACGCTGCTGGCCACTGCCTTTGACAGGCACTCGTCCAGCCAGGCCGGAAGGTCCGGGCGGTAGCGGCTGGGAGGCGTCGGCTGGCCGAAGCGGGGGGTCTGAAAGGCCTCGATTTCGCCGTAGGGGTAGTGCTCGGTGAGTAGGTGATAAAGCGTCACGCCAGCGGCATAGAGGTCCTGGCTGGGCGCGGGGGCGGCTCCGGCGAAGCATTCCGCCGCCAGGTAGCTCGGTGTGCCAGGGACGACATGGGCCTCGTCGCGGGAAAGACCGGGGCAGTAGGCCAGGCCGAAATCGATTAGCCGCAGCTCACCGTCTTCGCACCAGAGCAGGTTCTCGGGCTTGATGTCGCGATGCACGATATTGCGTCGGTGCAGCAAGCCGAGCGCCTTGACCAGGCGTGTGGCGACGTCCAGGCATTGCGCGATGCTGAGTGGGCCGCTGCCGTGCAGATGCTCGGCCAGGGTCTGCCCGGCGTAGGCCCGCTGCACGTAATAAAGATGCTGCCTGTCGGGCAGCGGGTGGACTTCGGCAAAGTGACGGCTGGCGACGCGGCGTAGAAACCACTCTTCGAGCAGCAGGGCAGGGCCGGCGTCGATCTCATCGTGACGACCGGGCGGCAGGGTCTTCAGCAGCCAGGCATTGCCTTCGCCATCGCTGACTCGATAGACCAGCGACTGGCGGGACTCGGCGAGCAATGCCTGGACCTGCCAGCCTTCGAACGTCTGGCCGATGCGCAGTGCTGGCGGCAGAGGCCATTGTTCGAGCTGGGCCAGGGTGTCGGCCAGATCGCCCTCGGGCAATCGTTCCACCCGCACCAGCAGGGCGCTGGCATTGTCCTGGCCGCCCGCCAGGTGGGCAGCGCCGACCAGGGTCTGGCAGGCCGCATCGGTGGCCGTTTGGTCATGCAGGATCGCGCGGATACCGGCATCGCCCAGGCTGGACCACACGCCATCGCTGACCAGCAGGAAACTCTCGCCTTGGCGCAGTTCGCCTTCCAGGTAGTCGACGATCAGATGCTGGTCGAGGCCCATGGCCCGCTTGAGCACGTGCTGCATGCCTGGCTGGTCCCAGACATGATCTTCGGTCAGGCGCTGCAAGTGGCCGTCGAACCAGCGATAGGCACGGCAGTCGCCGACGTGGGCGAGGGTGAAGCGCCGCCCCCGCAGCACCAGGGCGGTAAGGGTGGTCAGCAGGGGTTGCCCGCCGCCATTGGCCTGTAGCCAGCGGTTGTGCGCGACCAGCAGGCGATCCAGGGCCTGGGCGATGGCCCAGGTTTCCGGCGTGGCGTAATAGTCGAGGGCCAGGGCCTGCAAGGTCGCGCGGGCAGCCAGACCGCCGTCGGCGCATTGGCTGACGCCGTCGGCCAGGCCCAGCAGGTAACCTTTGCTGGCAGCCAGCGCCGGTGCGGGCGTGACCACCCGCACGGCGTCCTGGTTTTCCGCGCGAGGGCCGCTGGCGCTGGCTTCGCCGAAGGTCAGTTGCAGGCTCATCGGTTTCAGACGCGGGCCGCGGTCATCGCCGCCGAGCCCCAGGTGGTGCGCCAGCGCTGCTTGACGCCATACAGGCCGAACCAGGCCAGCACGCCAAGACTGGCGAACAGCCACAGGCCGAGCTGGTAGTCGCCAGTCGACTGTTTGATCGCGCCAAGCCCGGCGGTCAGGAGAAAGCCACCGATGCCCCCGGCCATGCCGATCAGCCCGGTCATCACCCCGATCTCCTTGCGAAAGCGCTGCGGTACCAGTTGGAACACCGCGCCGTTACCCGCGCCCAGGCTGAGCATGGCGACCACGAACAGCGCCAGTGCGGCCACCGCGCTGGAAATGTGAAAGCCCACCGCGCCAATGCAGATCGCCGCCACCGTATACACCACCAGCAAAGTACGGATGCCGCCGATGCGGTCGGCGCAAGCACCGCCCAGCGGGCGCATCAGGCTGCCGGCGAAGACGCAGGCGGCGGTGTAGTAGCCGGCGGTCACCGGATCGAGGCCGTACTGATCGTGGAAGTAGCCGGGCAGGGTACTGGCCAGGCCGAGGAAGCCGCCGAAGGTCACGCTGTAGAAGAACATGAACCACCAGCTGTCACGGTCGCCCAGTGCTTTCATGTAGTCGGCGACCGACTTGGCCGGCGGGCGTTCCGGCGCGTTGCGGGCTGCGGCGGCGAAGATGATCAGGGTCAGCAGCAGTGGAATCAAGGCCAGGCCGAACACCGCGTTCCAGCCGAACAGGCCGGCAAGAGCGGGGGCAAAAAGCGCGGCGAACACCGTGCCCGAGTTGCCCGCACCGGCGATGCCCATGGCCTTGCCCTGATGTTGTGGTGGATACCACTGCGAGGCCAGCGGCAACGCCACGGCGAAGGATGCCCCGGCAAAGCCGAGGAACAGGCCGAGCAGCAAGGCCTGTTCATAGCTGTGGATTCCGTGCAGCCAGGCCACGGTCAGGGCGGCGATGACCACCAATTGGCCGGCGATTCCGGCGCTCTTCGGCGAGGTTCGATCCGCCAGCATGCCCATCAGGAAGCGCAGCACGGCACCGGCCAGGATCGGCGTGGCGACCATCATCGCGCGTTGCTGGGTGGTCAGTTGCAGGTCCGTGGCGATCTGCACGCCCAATGGGCCAAGCAGGTACCAGACCATGAAACTCAGGTCGAAATAGAGAAAGGCGGCGAACAGGGTCGGCGCGTGGCCGGCTTTCCAGAAACTCGTATTCATCCAACACCTCATCATTGATTACGCGGTCCGGCGACTGCTGCCGGGTTGGGGCGTCTTGGCTCATCGCTGGCGCAGGGAAGCGGGCGGTCGATCCACCCGCCCCGAGCGTTGGGGCTGAAACGCAAAAGGCGCCGCGACACCCGCCATGCCGTCATGGCAAGAGGGTGAGCGCGACGCCTTTGTCGTGTTCGGGTGGCAACCGCCGTTGGATGCCTATGGGTTGCTCAGCAAGAGCCGGGCCAAGCAGACTGTGTGAAAACTACTGCGCTCGGCCATGCGGCGTTAAAAAACAGCTGGAATGCCAGCCCAGTCAAAATGCTCATTTACAGCTCGTAAACTGCGCTTTTTCGCCGTTTTTTGCCTTGTCTGACCTTCGCTCGCTACGTTTTCACACAGTCTGCAAGGCACGTTGAGAACGAGTAGGGCGCATGCCCATGAGCGGAAACGATGGCTGGCGCTGCGCTATGCCTGGCCCAGCGGCGCTGAAGCGATAACGTGCGCGCGGATCAAAGCAGTGCGATTTTTGCCAGGGCGCACCGCTTCAGGGCGTGCAAACGGCTCTGACTGAGGCGCCGGCTTCGGCTACAATGCGCGGCGTTTTCGATCCCGCCAGTGAGCCGCCCATGTCCTGCCAGTCCCCGATCATCGTTGCCCTCGACTTTCCTTCCCGCGATGCCGCCCTGGCCCTGGCGGACCAGCTCGATCCCACGCTGTGCCGGGTCAAGGTGGGCAAGGAACTGTTCACCAGTTGCGCGGCGGAGATCGTCAGCACCCTGCGCGATCGCGGTTTCGAAGTGTTCCTCGACCTGAAGTTCCACGACATCCCCAACACCACGGCCATGGCGGTCAAGGCGGCAGCCGAGATGGGCGTATGGATGGTCAACGTGCATTGCTCCGGTGGCCTGCGCATGATGGCGGCCTGCCGTGAAACATTGGATAAATTCAACGGCCCCAAGCCGTTGCTGATCGGTGTGACCGTGCTGACCAGCATGGAGCGTGACGACCTGGCTGGTATCGGCCTGGATATCGAACCGCAAGAACAGGTACTGCGTCTTGCCGGCCTGGCCGAAAGGGCGGGGATGGACGGTCTGGTCTGCTCCGCCCAGGAGGCACCGGCACTCAAGGCCGCGCATCCTGGCTTGCAACTGGTCACCCCCGGCATTCGCCCGGCTGGTAGCGCGCAGGATGACCAGCGTCGCATCCTCACGCCATCCCAGGCCCTGAAGGCCGGTTCGGACTACTTGGTGATCGGCCGCCCGATCAGCCAGGCCGCGAATCCGGCCGAGGCGCTGGCGAAGATCGTCGCCGAGCTCTGATCCCGTTGCGGCAGGATGAAGAAAGGCGCCATGAAGGCGCCTTTTTGCATTCTGTTACAGCCTCGCTCCATCGCTAGTCGAAAAGCCGACTACAACGCTTGCGTCCCTTTGGCTGGTGGGTCAATGCCGCCCATGGCAAGGCGCTCGATGGCACGAGGTGATTACGCCTTGCGCCAGTTGAGTATCAGCAAGGTGAGGGCGCCGGCGACCAGGCCCCAGAATGCCGAGCCGATACCCAGCAGGCTCATGCCGGATGCGGTGACCATGAAGGTGATCAGCGCCGCATCGCGCTCGATGGGCTCCTTCATGGCCTGGGCCAGGCCGTTGCCGATGGAGCCGAGCAGCGCCAGGGCCGCGATGGAAAGCACCAGCGCAGCGGGCAGGGCGTGGAACAGCGCGGCGAGGGTGGCGGCGAAAATACCGGCGATGCCATAGAACACCCCGCACCAGATGGCGGCCGTGTAGCGCTTGTTCTTGTCCTCGTGGGCATGCGGGCCGGTGCAGATGGCCGCACTGATCGCCGCCAGGTTGATGCCATGGCAACCGAATGGCGCGGTCAGCAGGGACGCGACGCCGGTGGTGGTGATCAGCGGCGAAGCGGGTACGTCGTAGCCATCGGCACGCAGTACCGCCATGCCCGGCATGTTCTGCGAGGTCATCGCCACGATGAACAGCGGAATGCCGATGCTGATGGTCGCCGCGAGGGAGAAAGAGGGCGCGGTGAGGACGGGGACGGCGATTTCCGGCGTGAATCCGCTGAAGTCGAGCAGGCCCAGGATACCTGCCAGCGCAGTACCGACCAGCAGGGCAGCGAGTACGGCGTAGCGCGGCGACAAACGTTTGCTGATCAGGTAGGTGAAGAACATCGTCAGTACCAGCGCGGTCTGGTGTTGCGCGGCGACGAAAATCTCGCTGCCGATCTTGAACAGGATACCGGCCAGCAGGGCCGCTGCCAGTGACGCGGGAAGGCGACGCACCAGGCGCTCGAAGCTGCCGGTCACGCCGCAGATGATCACCAGTATGGCGCAGGTGATGTAGGCGCCAATCGCCTCGCCATAACTGACCCCGGCCAGGCTGGTGACCAGCAGCGCCGCTCCGGGCGTGGACCAGGCCACGGTCACCGGCACGCGATAGCGCAGGGACAGGCCGATATTGCAGATGGCCATGCCGATCGACAGGGCGCCGATCCATGAGGAAATCTGCGCAGTCGTCAGGCCCGCTGCCTGGCCGGCCTGGAACATCAGCACCAGCGAGCTGGTATAGCCCGTGAGCATGGCGACGAATCCGGCGACCACGGCGGAGGGCGAGGTATCGGCGAGTGGGCGCATGGGCAGGGAGTCGGCCTGGGACATCGGTGATTCCTTAGACATCGGAGACGATCGGATAAAGGGACAGGACCAGCAGCAAAGCCATGCCGATATTGAAGGCACGCAGGATGGCGGGGCGCTCCAGCCAGCGGCGCAGCAGGCTGCCGGCCACGGTCCAGAGGCCTACGCTGGGGCAGTTGACCAGGGCGAACAGGGCGGCGATCAGCAGCACGTTGAAGATAAAGCCTTCATGGGGCGTGTAGGTGGTGATCGCGCCGATGGCCATGATCCAGGCCTTGGGATTGACCCACTGGAATGCCGCGGCCTGGATGAAGGTCAGTGGCTTGGCCTTGCCCTCACCTGATTCCGGGGCGCCCGCGCGCGCGATCTTCCAGGCCAGATACAGCAGGTAGGCGGCGCCGGCATAGCGCAGTGCCTGATAGAGCCAGGGGGCCCGCTCGAAGAGTTGGCCGAGGCCCAGGCCGACAGCGATCACCAGCACCATGAAGCCCAGGCTGATGCCCAGCATGTGCGGAATGCTGCGACGCACCCCGAAATTCACCCCGGAGGCAAGCAGCATCATGTTATTGGGCCCAGGTGTGATGGACGTCACCAGGGCGAATAGAACGAAAGCGAGAAGAAGTTCGAAGGTCATGGCATTGCTCCAGAATGGAAGGCAGCCTATGCCCCGGCGGCGATTGCGTCGCTATACAGCCAGCAGGCCAATCGACAGTACAGTCGTATTCCGATGCGGCCTGTTTGGTAACTGTTTTTCTCCGCGACTGAATCTGTTACAGGGCGTCATAACGCAGGCCTTGCTTTGTCTTTCATGCGTTTGCGCGACTGAGCCGGGCTGGTAACGGATACAGGGCTGGGGTGGCCTGGTCGCAGGTCGGTTGGAGATCGTCGTCGGTATCATGTTCGCCAGCGTCGTGCCGCCGCTGCTGGTGGCCATGCTGTCCCACGGAGGGCGTGTTCAGGAGGCGGCCAGGGTGTTGCCGAGCGCCTGATTGACCGATAGCCAGTTGCTTGCGCTTTGCATGCCGACCTCGGCGAACACCCGCTCCAGCAATTTGCTCTGCTCGCGGCGCAGTGCCTGCTCCAGGCGTGCGCCCTCGGCGGTCAGGCCGAGCAGGCGCTTGCGCTTGTCGTCCTCGGCGGCGACGCTCTCCACCAGGCGCATTTCCTGGACCTGCCGCAGAGGAATGTTCAGTGCCTGCTTGCTTACGCTGAGATAACCCAGCAACTGGGTCACGCTCAGCCCCGGATACAGGGCGACGAAGAACAGGATGCGATGGTGCACGCGTGACAGCCCCCGGCGCGCGAGTATTTCGTCGGCCTTGTTGGTGAACGCCTGGTAACCGAAGAAGAAGGCGGCCATGGCAGCTTGTTGGTCAGCGCTTTTTTTCAGGTCAAGCATATTGACGTATCTGTCCGTGGCGTCGTAATTTCGGTCAATGAGTTTGACCCAATTGTCCTGCCTTCGCTACCGGTGATTTCAATGGCTTTTTCCGAACGTATTACCCGCCTCAAAAGCTCCCTGATCCGTGAGATCCTTGCCGCGGCCCAGCGTCCGGAAGTGATGTCGTTCGCCGGAGGCCTGCCGGCGGAGCCGATGCTGCCGAAGGTCGATTGGAGCGAGATGCCGGCGAGCGTGGGCCAATACGGGATGAGCGAAGGCGAACCGGCGCTGCGCGAGAAGATCGCCGCCGAAGCCCGCGCCTTGGGTGTGCCCTGTGATGCCAGCCAGGTGCTGATCGTGTCCGGCTCCCAGCAAACCCTGGACCTGGCCAGCAAGCTGTTCATCGACCCGGGCACCGAGATCCTGGTCGAAGCCCCGACCTACCTGGCTGCGCTGCAATCCTTCCAGTTATTCGGCGCCAACTGCCTGAGCGTTCCCCAGGAGGCGGACGGCCCACAGCTGGATGCCTTGCGCCAGCGCCTGGAGCGGAGCAAGCCGGCGTTCGCCTATTTCATCCCGACCTTCCAGAATCCGTCGGCAGTGCGCTACAGCGAAGCCAAACGCGAAGCGGTCGCCGCGCTGCTCGACGAATTCGGTGTGACCCTGATCGAAGACGAACCGTACCGTGAGCTGGTGTTCGATGCCGGCAGTGCCACGCCCATCGTCAGCCGTCTCAAGCGCGCCAGCTGGATCTACACCGGCACCGTGTCGAAGACGCTGCTGCCAGGCTTGCGCGTCGGTTACCTGATCGCTTCGCCGGACCTGTTCCCGCACTTGCTGCGCCTGAAACAGTGTGCCGACCTGCACACCAACCGCATCGGCCAGTGGCAGGCGCTGCAATGGCTGGGCAGCGAACAATACAGCCAGCACCTGCAAGCGCTGCGCGACTTCTACCGCGTCCGTCGCGATGCCATGCAGACTGCGCTGGAGCGGCATTTTGGCGAATTGGCCGACTGGCAGGTTCCGCAAGGTGGCTTGTTCTTCTGGCTGACCCTCAGGCAGCCGTTGGACACCCGTACGCTGCTTGATGCCGCGCTGGCACAGAACGTCGCCTTCATGCCCGGCGAGCCGTTCTTCGCCGAGCCCGAGGGCAACCATGGGCACCTGCGGTTGAATTTCAGTCATGTGGCGCCGGAGCGTCTTGATGAAGGGCTTGGTCGTTTGGCCGAAGTCGTTCGCCAGGGCCAATCCACTCAATAGGGAGATGTTCGATGCTCAAGGTTCATGGTGATGTGATTTCCGGCAACTGCTACAAGGTCAAGCTGGCCTTGCATCTGCTGGACAAGCCCTATGAGTGGATCGCTGTCGATATCCTCAAGGGCGAGACCCAGAGCGAAGCGTTCCTGGCAAAGAATCCCAATGGCAAGATCCCAGTGCTGGAGCTCGAGGATGGCTCGACGCTTTGGGAGTCCAATGCGATCCTCAATTACCTGGCCGATGGCAGTGAGTTGCTGCCGACTGAGCCGCGTCTGCGCACCCAGGTGCTGCAGTGGCAGTTCTTCGAGCAGTACAGCCATGAGCCTTACGTCGCCGTGGCGCGGTTCATCAAGCGCTACCAGGGCATGCCGCAAGAGCGCGTCGAGGAGTTCAAGGTCTGCCAGGCGCGTGGCTACAAGGCGTTCAAGGTCATGGAGCAGCAACTGAGCCGTACGCCGTACCTGGTGGGTGATCGCTATTCGATTGCCGATATCGCTCTGTACGCCTACACCCATGTGGCAGACGAGGGCGGTTTCGACCTGGGTGGATTCCCGGCGATTCTTGCCTGGCTGGATCGAGTGGCGAGCCATCCACGGCATGTCACCATGGCGGGCTGAGTTCTGATTATTTCGGATCGTTGCTGCCATGGCCAGCCCGGACGATCTTTCGAGATCACCCTTTGGCTGGCCTACGGCATTACCGTCAACCCGCGCTGCCGCCCCCATCCCGAGCATTGCTGCGCGTGCGCATCTCATGGGTTTCGGAAGCTTCGCGGCCGTCGCGCACCTGTGCTTCCAGGTCGTCGTTATCTACCGGTCCACGGAACCTACGGGTCAAATTGCTTGCACCAGCGGCCATATCATCAACGAACCTGCCGGTAGCCACCGAGCCACGCTCCCATGCCTGTTGACCGCTCTGCAAGGCATTACGCCCAAACTCCATACCCGCATCCCGTCCGCGGCGCCCAACTTCGGCCCCCAGGCTCATTCCGGCCCGTCCCAGGTCATATCCGGTTTGCGCGCCAGTTAGCGCGACGTTGCCGATGGCACCGGGGGTAGCGCGTATCGCGGCTTTCGGCTTGGCATGGTTGTCATCGTTGAGCCAGGCCTTGCCCTCATCGGACAACTTGCTCGTCAGCGACGCGACGAAAGCCCAGATACCGAACGCTGCACCGGTGCCGATGGTGTTAATGGTCGTTCCCACGACGGTCCTGGCGTGAGGGCTGGAGCTGGGTAATGCATTGGTGCCCGCGTATTGAGCCGCGGCTCGGCCTGCAAATGTTGCTCCCAGCCCGACATAGCCTCCGCCGAGGCTGTTGGCGCTGATGATTGCTTTGCCGGCGGCGTCTAAACCATTGGCGGCAGCGCCCCAAAGACTGTTACCTATCCGCTCGGCGCCGTGCCTGGTCGCGGAGAGGATACTGCCTTCCTTGGCAGCTTTGTAGACCGAGAGCCAGTCCTGCTCACCGGCAAGCCTTTGGATGGTATTGGCATCGGGAGAACCGCTTAAAACCGTATCGGTGTCACGCAGGCCGAACAGCAAGGCTTCGCCCCGCTCTTGCCGGCTGTCCTGGGCGTTATACTTGAGATTGGCCGTCGCCAGACCAGATATGTAGTTACGCAGCGGCACCGCGATTTGATTGAATAGCTCGGCGGCCTCCGTCCGACCGGAAATGGTCAACGCGGCGGAAACGGCTCCCGTGATGACCGCGCCTAAGAGGTAGGTCTGAATCTGCTTGGCATCCTCCATCGCCTCGCCAAGGTGCCCCAGTTTCTTTTGTTCCAATCCCATGGCCAATTCGGGGTGAAGCTTTTCCAAAGGCGGCTTGAGGAAGAACGAATCCGCCTTGGCTTCCGCGAACAGGCGCTGGAAGAATTCATCGGGAAAATGGGCCTCCATACCCCCTACGGCTCCATCGGCCGCGGCTTTGAGCAGCCCGTTCTCAATCTCGCCGAACACGTAGTTGGTCACCTTGTCGACGATCTCAGGCTTGGCGAACTGGGCGGCGACCACGCCGGTAAACGGTAGACCGCCCACCATGGCGGTGCCATTGGTGGCATACCGATCGAGGTGTCTGGCATTCTCCATGGTCGTGCGGATCGCGGCCATGTTCTCGCCCTCCTGTAACAGCCGTTCGCTGCGACTGTCTGCGATCAATTGCAGGTAATGATGCTGAGCTCTCGCCACGCGCACCTCTCCATCGGTCGCATTGGCTGGAGTTTGCAGTTGGTACTGAGCAAAGTGACCCCGCATATAATCGCGTACGGCCGTCCGCTCCGCCGGATCGGTGATAGCCCGCACTGCTTGGGTCTGCGCGGTGCGCTGGGTGTTAGTCTGCTGGGTATTGACGGGCTGTAAATTCGTGGTCTGGGATCCACTGATGTCCATTGTGGGGTGTCTCCTTGTCGCATGGGCAATGGGATTCGGGCAGGTGAGACAGCGTTATAAACGGGCCCGGTGAGCTCCGCTTAACACGCACATGAGCGCTGGCACGGGTGACAGCGTTCACCGACGCGTCCGCCTCTGCGGTGAACGGTTTGCATTGATCAGCGGCGCGTTGCACTTATGTGGTTCGCCATCTCCCTCGGTTCCATCGGCAGGCCATCCCGGGCCAGCGTTCAGGCGAACGAGCCGATCTTGCGTACCGCGCGCACCAGTTGCCGCTGGCCTTCGACTTCATGGCTGAGACTGCGTAGCCCCAATGATTTAGAGCAGGCCAGATCGACGGTTAGCGAGGCGGTCAGGATCTATAACTCGGAGCAGCCACAGCTAGCCCTGAAATACAAAACGCCCGATGCGGTGCATCGAGCGTTTTTGGGTACCGCAAACCTGGCTGAAACGGTGTGAGCCTATTTCAGGACTAGGCAATACCAATAAAAAAGCCGGCCTGGTTTGCACCAAGGCCGGCTTTTTCAAGCCTGGCAATATTACTTGCGGCTGGCTTTTTCCAACATGCGCAGAGCGCGCTCGTTGGCTTCGTCAGCGGTCTGCTGAGCTTTCTGAGCTGCGGCCAGAGCTTCGTCAGCTTTGCGATAGGCTTCGTCAGCACGAGCCTGAGCGCGGGCAGCTGCGTCTTCGGTAGCAGTCAGACGGGCTTCAGTTTCTTTGGATACGCTGCTGCAACCGGTGGCCAGAACAGCAGCCAGGGCCAGAGCAGAGAATTTCAGAACGTTGTTCATCGTGTTCCCCTTAAGGTGGACATCATATAAAGCAATCTCCCACGCCGGGAAATTAGCCGGCTACATACTACTCATTAGTTGTAGTAAGTAAACTGACCTGATGCAAGACAGGCGGTTTTTTTTGAATTTACGCCTCATATCGATGTTTCTGCTTAAAAAACATACAGTTCGCCGCGCGCTACGCACTCCCTGACAGGTGCATGGGAAAATGGTTCCGAATAATTGGCGGCTTCATTAATATGCGTCGATCGAGGGAGCTTTCGTTTGAGGCGTACGGGATGTCGAAACTTGTCAAGTGGGGGCTGCTTGCCGTACTGGCGATTGCAGTAATCATCAAGGTGTCTTTATGGCTATCGGTTCGTTCGATCATGAACGATACGGCGGCGCGGCTTTCTCCGATCATGGAGGTAAGTTACGAGGGTATTACCTCGTCCCTGGATGGGCGCGTCGGACTGACCGGGCTGGATGTGAAGATTCCAGCAATAGGCGATCGCATCAAGGTCGAACAGGCCGAGTTGAAGTTCAAGAGCCTGCTGGAGTTGCTGCGTTTCCGGGAAAGTCTTGGCCAGGGCAAAGTTCCTGAACAGTTGGCCATGGCATTCAAGGGCATCAAGCTGGACATACATGGCCCGTTGATGGAAGTGCTCAGTCAGCAACCTGCCGAACGTTCGATCTACACCGCCATGTCGCAAGTTGCCTGTGGCGATTCCACGTCGATCGACGCGGACGATCTGCTGAACATGGGTTATCGCAGCCTTGAGAGCGATGCCGAGTTTTCATACACCTACCAGCCGGCGGCCCAGAGCCTGATCTTCAGCCTGACTGCCGATGCGCGCGGGATGGGGCGCTACAAAGTCAGCATGGGCCTGGCCAACATGTCGGACAAGCCGGGCGATCTGCGTGTTAATCCGCCACGGCTCTCAACCATTACCGTCGAGGTCGATGACAACGAGTACCAGCGCAAGGTGCATGCCTATTGTGCGGCCAAGATGGGGCAGGACGAGAAGACCTACCTGGATACCGCGGTGGGCAAGTTGGATGCGTCGCTGAAGAGCCAGCGCGTTGCCCTGGACGATAAGGTTTTGCAGGCGATGAAGGCTTATTACCAGGACCCTCGCTCGCTACGCCTGGAGTTGCGTCCGACCGAGGGCGTGCACTGGAATGGCCTGGAGTTCTTCGATGCGGCGGATGTGATCGACATGTTGCGTCCGGTGCTGTTGATCAATCAGCAGGCGGTGGATGTCTCGTTCGCCTGGTTCAATCCGTCGACCGGCAATCCTGTCGAGGAGGAAAACGCGCTGGTGCCAGCAGCCATAGTGGAGCAGAATGCACGAGGCCCGCAGTACGATTTCGTGCCGGTCTCGAGCCTGTCCAGCCATGCTGGCAAACGCCTCCAGTTCATCACCTATGACGGGGCCTATTACCAGGGCATTCTGCACAAGGTGCAGGGGAACAAGGTGTTTTTGACCGTCCAGTTCGGTAGCGGCTCTGCGGAGATGTTCCTTAGTTTGAACAAGATCGATAAGGTAAGGGTCCTGCGCTGAAGACCCACTAAGGAGAAGAGATGAGCGATGCGCTCCCCATTCACCATGATCAGGCAGGCCACCAGTTCGAGGCCGTGATCGATGGTCATCGGGCCTACCTGGCCTATATGGATCTGGGTCAGCAGACCCTGGACATCTATCGGACGTTCGTGCCGAATGCGCTGCGTGGGCGTGGCATTGCCGCCGCCCTGACCGAACAGGCGCTGGAGTATGCGGAGCGCCTCGGTTACAGCGTCATTCCTTCCTGCTCCTACGTTGAGCGTTACATGGAACGCCGCCAACGTCAGGCCTGATGCCAACGTCTGAATGAAAAAACGCCGGAATTGTCCGGCGTTTTTCATTTCCGAGGCAGTCGATCAGAAGCGCTGGCGCTTGGGTAGCACGGTCTTGAGTTTGTCGTGCATGGCGAGCAGGGTCTTCTCGGTGGTTTCCCAGTCGATGCAGGCGTCGGTGACGGATATGCCGTACTTCAGTTCGCCGAGGTCCTTCGGAATCGACTGGCTGCCCCAACCCAGGTGGCTTTCCACCATGAGGCCGACGATCGAGCGGTTGCCCTCGAGGATTTGGTTGGCGACATTCTCCACCACCAGCGGCTGCAGGGCCGGGTCCTTGTTGGAGTTGGCGTGGCTGCAGTCGACCATGATGTTCGGCTTGATCCTGGCCTTTTGCAGTTCCTGCTCGCAGATGGCGATGCTTACCGAATCGTAGTTCGGCTTGCCGTTGCCGCCGCGCAGGACCACATGGCCATAAGCGTTGCCCTTGGTGCTGACAATGGACACGCCGCCTTCCTGGTTGATGCCGAGGAAACGGTGTGGGCTGGATACCGACTGCAGGGCGTTGATGGCGACGGTCAGGCCACCATCGGTGCCGTTCTTGAAACCTACCGCCGACGACAGGCCGGAAGCCATTTCCCGGTGGGTCTGCGATTCGGTGGTGCGTGCGCCGATCGCCGACCAACTGATCAGGTCCTGCAGGTACTGCGGCGAGATCGGGTCGAGCGCTTCGCTGGCAGTGGGCAGGCCCATTTCCGCCAGGTCCAGCAGTAGTTTGCGGCCGATATGCAGGCCATCCTGGATCTTGAACGAATCATCCAGGTACGGATCGTTGATCAGGCCTTTCCAGCCGACCGTGGTGCGCGGCTTCTCGAAGTACACGCGCATGACCAGGAACAGCGTGTCGGAGACCTTTGCCGAGAGCGCCTTGAGGCGCTGGGCATACTCGTGCGCCGCCTTGACGTCGTGGATCGAGCAGGGGCCAACCACGATGAACAGTCGCTGATCCTTGCCGTCGAGGATGTCACGCACGACCTGGCGGCCATGGGCGACGGTTCTTTCGGCCTCCGTGGTCAACGGAATCTCGCGTTTGAGTTGGGCCGGAGTGATCAGCGTCTCGTTCGACGAGACGTTAAGGTCATCGATTGGTAAGTCAGCCATCGTGTTACTCATCAGTTACGTGCCGTGGTCGGCATCTTGCGGGTGCCGTTGGAGGCGGCACCTTAGCCTGTAACGGGATGACTCGACAAGGCAGTCAGGCGGGGTGGTCGCGGTAAAAGCCGGCGGCATGCAGGTCGATCCATTCCTTGGCAATGGTCTCGGTTTCCACTGCGGTTCCGCTGCTCTGTTCGCGTTCCTGGCGAAACTGCTCGATCAGGCAGATCTGCTCGACCATCCGCGCCCTGAACAAGGCGTCCTCGTCGACGAAGGCGATGCCGACCAGGTATTCGTCGGTCTGCTTGCGACACCAGGCGACCACGCCGGGGTAACTGGCGTCCTGGCCGAGCAGGGGCACACGCATCTGCACGGCGGTGCCTTTGCGAAAGCCTTTGGAGGAGTGGCAGGCGATGCCGCCCAGGCTGATGTTGTGCAGGCGCATGCGTGGCAGGAACGCATGCTTGCGCTCGCTCAGCTCGATGGGCATGGTGCTGGGGTGACGCAGGAAATGGCGCATCGCCACGCTCCGTTTCTGCAAGGTGAGAAATATTCTCGCAGTATAGTGAAGCGTCGGCGTTGCCAAGCAATCAGCGCGGGCTACGGATGAACGGCCCACGCTCCTTCGCTCAGTGGTCGAACTCGTCCCAGCCGCCCATTTCCTTCCAGCGGTTGACGATTCCGCAGAACAGTTCGGCGGTCTTCTCGGTGTCGTAGCGCGCCGAATGCGCTTCGCGCCCGTCGAACTCGATGCCGGCGGTCTGGCAGGCCTTGGCCAATACTGTCTGGCCGTAGGCGAGGCCGGCCAGCGTCGCGGTGTCGAAGCTGGAGAACGGATGGAACGGATTGCGCTTCATCTCGCAGCGGGCCACGGCGGCATTGAGGAAGCCCAGGTCGAAGCTGCTGTTGTGGCCGACCAGGATCGCGCGCTTGCAGCCGTTGGCCTTGATCGACTTGCGCAGGCCGCGGAAGATTTCCGTCAGCGCGTGCTCCTCGCTGACCGCCTGGCGCAGCGGATGATCGAGTTTGATCCCGGTGAACTCCAAGGCCGCCTGTTCGATGTTGGCGCCCTCGAACGGTTCGACCCGGAAGAAATGGGTGTGATCCGGATAGAGAAAGCCGCCTTCGTCCATGGCGATGGTGGTCGCTGCGATCTCCAGCAGGGCGTCGGTGGCGGCGTTGAAGCCGCCGGTCTCGACGTCCACGACCACCGGCAGGTAGCCACGGAAACGTGCCGCCATCGGGTGGCGCGGGCCAGATGGCAGGCTGCCGTCGAGTTCGTCGTCGAAGTTTTCTTCGCTCACGCGTTATCCTCCAGCAGGCGCCAGCGCAGGGGCTCGCCAGCACGTAGCGGAATCACGGTCAGCTCGCCGAACGGCAGGCTGGCCGGAGCCTTCCAGTCCTCGCGGACCAGGGTGATGTGGTCGGTGTTGCGCGGCATGCCATAGAAGTCCGGGCCGAAGTGGCTGGAGAAGGCTTCCAGCTTGTCCAGCGCGTTGCGCTGCTCGAAGGCTTCGGCATACAGCTCGATGGCAGCGTAGGCGGTGTAGCAGCCAGCACAGCCGCAGGCGGCTTCCTTGGCATGCTGGGCGTGGGGGGCCGAGTCGGTGCCGATAAAGAACTTCGGATTGCCGCTGGTAGCCGCATCCAGCAGGGCTTCCTGGTGGGTGTTGCGCTTGAGGATCGGCAGGCAATAGAAGTGCGGGCGAATGCCGCCGACCAGCATGTGGTTGCGGTTGTAGAGCAGGTGATGGACGGTGATGGTCGCCCCGAGGTTGGCCGGGCCCGCGGTGACGAACTGGGCGGCATCGCGGGTGGTGATGTGTTCGAAGACGATCTTCAGGGTCGGGAAACGCTCGACCACACGGACCATATGTTCATCGATGAAGCGTTTTTCCCGATCGAACACGTCGACTTCCGGGCGGGTGACTTCACCATGCACCAGCAGCAGCATGCCGACCTCGGCCATGGCTTCCAGGACCGGGAATATCTTGTCGATACTGGTCACGCCCGAGTCGGAGTTGGTCGTGGCGCCGGCCGGGTACAGCTTGGCCGCATGCACGAAGCCACTGGCCTTGGCCTCGCGTACTTCATCGGGCGTGGTGCGGTCGGTGAGGTACAGCACCATCAGCGGTTCGAAGCGGCTACCGGCGGGGCGGGCGGCGAGAATGCGCTGGCGGTAGGCGTCCGCCTGTTCGGCATTGCGTACCGGCGGCACCAGGTTGGGCATGATGATGGCGCGGCTGAAGGTGCGCGCGGCGTCGGCAACGGTATGGGGCAGGGCAGCGCCATCGCGCAGATGGATGTGCCAGTCGTCGGGACGCAGCAGGGTCAAACGGTCGGACATGGGGAGTTCCAGGCGGGTCAAACGTGGTCGCATGCTACCGGAAATGCTTTTGCGCGGCACGGGCTATCAAGTTTCCGGGGAGCCGACCGATATGAGGAGGGATAGCCGTTTTTGCCGTGGAGCCTATCGTGCGCCAGCCTCATATCACCTTTTTCAGTCTGCTGGCTTGTCTGGGCTTCAGTGCATCGGCGGCGGCCATCAGCTTTCAGACACGCTTGGAAAAGGTCGAATGGAAGGTCGAGGGCGACAAGTTCGAGTGCCGCCTGTCACAGCCAGTGGCCGATTTCGGGGTGGGCGAGTTCGTCCGGCGCGCTGGCGAGCAGGCGACGTTCCGTCTCAAGCCCGATGACCGCTGGATGGGCGCTGGTACCGCGACCCTGTTGGCTGCGGCCGCGCCCTGGCAGCCAGGTCGTGGCGACATCAACCTGGGCTCGGTCACCGTGATTGCCAGTGGTGCCGTGCCGTTCAACAGTTCCCAGGAGCAGGCCGGCCGTTTGCTGACTGGCTTGATGGAAGGGCGCAGCCCAGTGGTGCGCCATCGCACCCAGGTGGGTGGCGATCCTCTGGAAGTGCGCCTGTTGCCGGCCAAGTTCAACCAGGCCTACCACGATTACCTGGCATGTACCGCCAAGCTGTTGCCGGTCAACTTCGACCAGGTGAGCAAGTCGCAGATCGGGTTTCCTGACAATGGCGTAACGCTCGATGCCCTGTCGCGCGCCAAGCTGGACATCATTCTCGATTTCATGAAGCAGGACCCGGCCATCAATCGCATCGAGCTGGATGGTCACTCCGACAACAGCGGCAGCCGCCTGACCAACCGCGACACGTCCAGGCGTCGCGCCCTCGCGGTGGAGGATTACCTCAAGGCCCACGGCGTGCCGGCCGAGCAGATCATCGTGCGTTTCCATGGCGAGCGTTATCCGCTGGTGCCGAACCTCAATGAGGCCAACCGGACGAAGAACCGCCGGGTGACCATGACCTTGTCCAAGGTGCCGCCAAGCGAGGCGCCGAGTGCTCCCGAGCCCGCTCCGACCCCGGCCGCCCAACCGCCGGCGAGTGCCCCGGCCAACCCGGCAGCTATTTCCTGACTGTCGCTTTGTCAGTCGTTGCTGTCGCACCCCTGTAAATCGTCCGCAGTGGCCGGTAGAATCGCGGGTTTTCGTGGCAACCCCCTGGGAGTTGATTGGCATGGCGGACGTAAAGAAGGTTGTCCTGGCTTATTCCGGTGGCCTGGACACCTCGGTGATCCTCAAATGGCTGCAAGATACCTATAACTGTGAAGTGGTGACCTTCACCGCCGACCTCGGCCAAGGCGAGGAGGTCGAGCCGGCCCGCGCCAAGGCTCAGGCCATGGGCGTCAAGGAAATCTACATCGACGATCTGCGCGAAGAGTTCGTGCGCGATTTCGTGTTCCCGATGTTCCGCGCCAACACCATCTATGAAGGCGAGTACCTGCTGGGGACCTCCATCGCTCGTCCGCTGATCGCCAAGCGCCTGATCGAGATCGCCAACGAGACCGGCGCCGACGCCATCTCCCACGGCGCTACCGGCAAGGGCAACGATCAGGTGCGTTTCGAGCTGGGCGCCTATGCGCTGAAGCCGGGCGTCAAGGTCATCGCGCCGTGGCGCGAGTGGGACCTGCTGTCGCGCGAGAAGCTGATGGACTACGCCGAGAAGCACGCCATCCCGATCGAACGCCATGGCAAGAAGAAGTCGCCGTACTCGATGGACGCCAACCTGCTGCACATCTCCTACGAGGGCGGCGTGCTGGAGGACACCTGGACCGAGCACGAAGAGGACATGTGGCGTTGGACCAAGTCGCCGGAAGCGGCGCCGGACAGCCCGACCTACATCGAACTGACCTACCGCAAGGGTGACATCGTCGCCATCGACGGCAAGGAGTTGAGCCCAGCCCAGGTGCTGGCCGAACTGAACCGCATCGGCGGCGAGAACGGCATTGGCCGTCTGGACATCGTCGAGAACCGTTTCGTCGGCATGAAGTCCCGTGGCTGCTACGAGACCCCCGGCGGCACCATCATGCTGCGCGCCCACCGTGCCATCGAGTCGATCACCCTGGACCGCGAAGTCGCGCACCTGAAAGACGAGCTGATGCCGAAATACGCCAGCCTGATCTACAACGGTTTCTGGTGGAGCCCGGAGCGTCTGATGCTGCAGCAGATGATCGACGCCTCCCAGGCCAACGTGAATGGCGTGGTACGCCTGAAACTGTACAAGGGCAACGTCATCGTCACCGGCCGCAAGTCCGACGATTCGCTGTTCGACGCCAACATCGCCACCTTCGAAGAAGACGGCGGCGCCTACAACCAGGCCGACGCGGCGGGCTTCATCAAGCTCAATGCCCTGCGCCTGCGCATCGCCGCCGGCAAGGATCGCAAGCTGATCTGATCTGATCTGATCTGATCTGATCGGCTTGGCGTGATGAAGAAACCCCGGCCAGGCGCCGGGGTTTCTTTTGGGCAAGAGGGTCAGTCGAGCCGCAGCGGTTGTTTCAGCCAGTCGGCGAAGTCCTGAATTTCCTCGTGAATGAGTTCGTGCCCCATGTCGTAGAGCCGTGTCTGGTGGCTGACCTGCAGGCTTTGCAACCGCTGCGTGGCGCGCTCGGCCCAGAACAGCGGCAACTTGTCGTCATGACGGCCATGGGCGACGAAGGCGGACAGTCCTCGTAGCGCTTCGCTGGCGGCGATCCTGGGCTCCAGCTCGGGAAGGATTCGCCCGCTGAGCAGGCCAAACCCCGTAACCAGCTCTGGTGCACTGAGGCCGACGCTGGCACTCATGATGCCGCCCTGGCTGAAGCCGGCGATCACCGTTGGCAGCGTTGCCTGGGCACTGATGAATGCCAGCAGTCGTTCGCGGCTGGACTCGGCCTGTCCTGCGTCGATCCGGGGGCCGCTGGCGGTAAAACTTACCTGAAACCAGGCATAGGCTTGCACACCGATCGGCAGTGGGGCCTGTAAAAGCAGGACCTCGACATCGCCTGGCAGATAATCGGCCAGGGCGGCGAGGTTGCTTTCGTTACCGCCCACGCCATGCAGCAACAGCAACCGGGCGCGTGGTGCGCGGACATCTTCCCGGCGGCGGAAACGAAGTCCCGATGCCGGCTCTCGTTGCAGGTCGGAAAAAGACGCTCGGCTCATGCGGCATGCCTCTCGTGTTGGGGCGTGTTGGCGAACAGGTAGCTGTCCATGGCGAGCACTCCGTAGCTCACGCCGCCCTCGATAAGGCGCATGGCATAGCGGTTTCCCGCGGCACCCAGGGCAATGAACAACGGCAACAGGTGTTCCTCGCTGGGATGGGCGCGCTCGGCATGTGGCGCCTGGCGACGATAGTCGAGCAGGCTATCCAGGTCGGCAGCCGTCAACCGTTCGGCGGTCCAGTGGGCGAACGCGGTGACATAGCCGGCCGCGGGGCCTTGCCCGCCACGGAACTCGTAAAGATTGTGGGTCAGGCTGTCGGAACCGATGATCAGCACCTCCTGGTCGCGCAGTGGCTGCAGGGCCTGGCCCAGTCGCCATGCCCCGGCCGGGGTGATGGGCATCGGCAGGGACACCTGTACCACCGGGATATCGGCTTGCGGGTACAGGTGCAGGAGCGGCACCCAGGCACCATGATCCAGGCCGCGCTGCGTATCGACCTGGGCGCGCCAGCCGGCCTCTGCAAGCAGGGCGCAGGCCTGTTCCGCGAGTTGGGGGTGTCCGGGGGCCGGATAGTCGAGACGATAGAGCGCGTCCGGAAAACCGCCGAAGTCGTGGATGGTCCGAGGCGCCGCGCTTGCGCCGACGCGAATCGTGGCATTGGTCATCCAGTGCGGGGATATCACCAGGATCGCCCGTGGTCGTGGCAGCTCCTGGCCCAGTTCGCCCAGGCTCCTCCCGGCAAGTCCTGGTTCGATGGCGAAGGTCGGGGCGCCATGGGAAATGAACAGGGTTGGCATGACGGTGTGCATGATCAGGCCTCGGTCTTGTGTAGCCAGGTGGGGGCGATGCCGGTACCCAGGCCGGCGCCATAGCCCAGATAGATGTTCAGACCCGCCAGCGGCTCCAGGTATCGGGCATTGCGCAAAGGACCCGCATCGATGCTGTCGAAGCCCAGGCTCAGTGCCAGGCTGATTGCGCTTTGCCTGGCCCGTTCGCTGTCGCTGGCGACGAATACACTGCCACGCTGGCCATCGGCGAACAGTGGGCCGTCGGCCAGGACCTGGGCGAACAGGGTATTGAAGGCTTTGACCAACTGCACCTCCGGTACGGCCCGGGCGATTTCCTCGGCGGCGCTGCTGTCATGGCCGATGGTCAGGCTCATGTAGTCGGCGCTCAGTGGATTGGTGATATCGATCACCACCCGCCCGCTGATATCGCCCAATCCGCGCAGGGCCTGGATGGCATCCTGATAGGCGGTGGCGACGATGATCACCTCGCTGTCGCCCAGCGCGGTGCTCGCCTCGTGGGCTTGTGCATGCGCATGGCGGGCGGCGAGGTCACGGGCCTTGCCGATATCACGCCCCGTCACGCGAACGGCGTGGCCTGCTTTCGACAGTTGCGACACGAAGGCAGAACCCATGTTGCCGGTGCCGATAACGGTAATGTTCATCTCTTGACCTCGATAGGTGGCTTGGTTCGTGAGATGGAGTTTTATCGATTCGATTTCCGGGATAAACGGTATTTAATGTGAATTACCGTTCCGATTAGTGAGACAAAAATGGATCGTGCACTGGAAATGCAGGTGTTCTGTTCGGTCATCGACAAGGGCAGTTTCATCGCTGCCAGCGAGCCGCTGGGACTTTCCAAAGCGGCTGTTTCCCGTCATGTGGCGGCGCTGGAGGAGCGCCTTGGCGTGCGCCTGTTGCAGCGCACGACCCGGCGTATCGCGCTGACCGAGGAAGGCCGGCTGTTCCATCAGCGGGCGCGCGAGGTGTTGGAGCTGATGGACCTTGCCGAGCGCTCGGTGGCTTCGGATGAACAGGAGCCGAGTGGAACATTGCGCATCAATGCGCCGGTCAGCTTCGGCATCCAGCATCTCGGACCGCTGTGGTCGGCGTTCATCTCCCGCTATCCGAAGATCGAGCTGGATATCACCCTGAACGACCGCCTGGTCGACCTGCTGGAGGAGGGCTACGACCTGGCGGTGCGGATCGCGCGGATGGAAAACTCATCGCTGGTCGGTCGGCGCCTGGCGACTACGCGCATGCGCTTATGCGCATCCCCCGGGTATCTGGCGAGTCATCCTGCACTGGCGCATCCGCGAAACCTGCTCGAACACCGGGTGATCGCCTACAGCCACTTCGCCTCGGGCAATGCCTGGAGTTTCACCGGGCCGGAGGGCGAGGTCAGTGTGCAGACGCACTCGGTGGTGCGCTGCAACAACGGCGATACCTGCCGGGCAATCGCGCTGGAGGGCGGCGGCATTCTGCTGCAGCCGAGCTTCATGCTGCACGATGATCTGCGCCGCGGTGCGCTGGTGGAGGTATTGCCGGACTATCGCTCGGTGACGCTGGGCGTGTATGCCGTGTACCCGTCGCGTAAATTCCTGGCGCCCCGGGTGCGAGCGCTGGTCGACTACCTGGCCCAGCGCTTCGCCCGGGTCGATTGGGGCGACTGATGGTTCAGGCGCTTTCACGCTCCATGATGTGGCACTGCAGGGGAGAGGGCGCTGGCGGCTCGCCAGGGGGCTCGATCACGCCGAGTGCCTGCAGGATGCTGGTGGCGGCCTGCTGGCCGATCTGCAGGGCGGGGGGCCTGATGGTGGTCAGGCTGGGCAGCAGCATCTCGGCGAAGGCGTAGTCGCCGAAGCCCATCACCGCGCAATCCCCGGGAATCCGCAGGCCGGCGCGTTGGGCCGCCAGTTGGCCACCAGCGGCGAGGTTATCGTTGGCAAAGATGATTGCGTGCGGCGGTGAAGCACCGTTCATCAACTGGTCCATCGCCTGCTTGCCGGCCTCGAACGGTGGCAGGTCGGCGGATGGCGCGAACACCTGGGGCTGCAAACCGGCCTGGCGCAGCGTGTCGGCATAGCCATCACGCCGCTCCAGGGCGCTGAAGTCGCCCGCTGCGCTGTTCTGCACGAAGGCGATGCGCCGGTAGCCTTTGTCCAGCAGGTAGCGGGCGGCGCTGACGCCGACCTCGTAGTGCAGGAAGCCAATCTGCAGCGGCGTGCGCTCGGGCCGGTAGTCCCAGATTTCCACCACCGGGATGTCGGCCTCCGCCAGCATTTTCTCCGTGGCCGGGCTATGGAAGTGGCTGGTGACCACGAGGGCAGCGGGCGACCAGCCGAGGAAGGCACGCACCGCGTTTTCTTCCTGCTCTTCGGAGAAATAGCTGGAAGCCAGCAGCAACTGATAGCCATGGCGGGCAAGGGTGTCGCTGAAGCCCTGGATGGTGTTGGCGAAGATCGGTCCGGAGATGTTGGGGATGACCATGCCGACGATGCGCCCGCGGGCCGAGGCCAGGCCACCGGCGACCAGGTTGGGAACGTAGCCAAGCTCGGCCACGGCACTCTGGATGCGTTCGCGCAGTTCCTCGCTGACCTGCTCTGGCTGGTTGAAGTAGCGAGAAATGGTGATCGCTGAAACGCCTACATGCGACGCCACCTGGCTGAGCGTGACGCGCCCCGCGCCACGGCGTTTGCGAGCGGGTTTATCGACGGTCATCGAGTGTCCTTGTGCCGCGAGTCGAAAAGTGAGCAACCATACTGCGTTTGTTAGCGCTAACAAAATAACCTTTGGGCAGGGTCTTATATTTTAAATATGGAATATAAAAGTAATTTTTTATTATTTGACGCTCTATTTGGTTGGCTCTGATACTTCTCGCTGTTAGCGCTAACAAGCGAGCGATCGCCTTCATCGAAACTGCCACTCGCACGAGCGAGACCAGATCGACAGCGCATTGGATGCCTGCGGGGAGCGGGCGCGATCAGGTCAAACCAGGGCAGTGACATTTCATGCAAGCACCCATTCATCACCGTACACCGCTGGCCGTGGCGGTTCTCCTGGCCACATTGGGGCAGGGCGCTTTCGCCCAGGATGCCGCCGAGCAGGACGAGCAAGCCACCGCGTTGAAGACCGTGACGGTCACCGCCACCCGTCGCGAAGAGTCGCTGCAGAAGGTGCCGGTCGCCGTCTCGGTGGTCGATGGCGAACAGCTGGAGCGCGATAATCGCAACAACGTGTCGAGCATCGTCCAGCAGGTGCCGACCCTGAACTACCGCACCGGCGCATCGAACAAGGACACCTCGCTGTTCATCCGTGGCGTCGGCACCATTTCCACCTCGCCGGGCGTCGAGCCGACCGTGGCCACTGTCATCGATGGCGTGGTCTACGGTCGTCCGGGCCAGTCGACCCTGGACCTGCTCGATCTGCAGCGCATCGAAGTGTTGCGCGGGCCGCAGGGCACGTTGTTCGGCAAGAACGCTTCGGCCGGCGTGCTCAATATCGTCTCCAAGGACATCGACGACGAAACCCACGGTTACGTCGATTATTCGCACTTCGGCGGCGGCAACGAAAACCGCCTGCGCTTTGGCATTGGCGGGCGCCTGAGCGATACCTTGAAAGGTTCGTTGAGCACCTTGTTCGGCAAGTACGACGGCAACGTCGAGAACGTCGCCAATGGCCACGAGGTCAACGGCTACGACCGCAAGGGCGTGCGTGGCAAGTTGCAGTTCGAGCCGAACGAGGATTTCCGATTCACCCTGATCGGCGATTACACCAAGGGCGATGACAGCATTCCCAGCGGGGTGATTTCGTCGACCACCGACCCGGTGTATGCCGTTGGCCTGCGCCCGAGCGCACACAACCGCGAGATCAACAGCGACTACACGACGCATGTCGAAGACACCAACACCGGTATTTCCGGTCAGGCTGACTGGCAGCTCGGTGATTTCACCTTGACCTCGATCACCGCCTGGCGTGGCTGGGATAACACCCAGTACCAGGATGGCGACCGTCGCGCCGCGTTGCCGACGACCGCCTCGCATGACCGGGGCGATGTCGATTACGACCAGTATTCCCAGGAGTTGCGCCTGGCCTCGCCGAAGGGCGAGTTCCTCGAATACGTGGTTGGCGCCTTCTACATGCACGGCCGTTCCGACGAAACCTATCGGCGCCTGTCGGTTAACGGCGGCGTCGCCAACAACGGGCGCGCCGACTACAGCGTGAGTAACGACAGCTATGCGCTGTTCGGCGAGAACACCTTCAATTTCACCGACGATTTACGTGGCATCGTGGGGCTGCGCTGGACTCACGATGACGTCGAATATGACCATCGCCGCGTCTCCAGCTCGGCCACTGCGGTCACGGGGGTACAGCCCTCCACCAGCAGTTCCGGCTCGGTGGACGAGGATGGCTGGACCGGCCGCCTGGGCGTGCAGTACGACTTCACGGACGCGCTGACGGGCTACGCGACCTATTCGCGTGGCTACAAGGGACCGGCGTACAACGTGTTCTTCAATATGCAGCCGCGCGACATCGATGCGTTGAAGCCGGAAACGTCCGACTCCTACGAAGTCGGCTTGAAGAGCAGTGCCTGGAATAATCGCCTGACGGCCAACCTGGCGATCTTTCACACCGATTACGACAACTACCAGGCGAACTTCTACGACACGGTCGCCAATCAGGTGGTGACTCGCCTGATCAACGCCGGCAGTGTGAAAACCCAAGGCGTCGAACTCGACTACAGCCTGCAGGCCACGCGCAATCTCAAGTTCTCTGGCGCGGTCGCCTACACCAAGGCCCGGGTCGACAGCTTCCAGTGTCCGGCAGGCGCGGCGGCGACCTGCGATATCGATGGCGCGCCACTGCCCTTCACCCCGGACTGGAAGAGCTATGTGCGCGCCGACTACAGCATTCCCCTGGCCAATGGCCTGGATGTCGAGTTGAGCACCGACTACAGCTGGCAGGACAAGGTGCAGTACAGCCTCGACCAGAACGCGGACACGATCCAGGGCGCCTACGGTATCTGGAACGCCAGCGTGGCCTTGGCCAATTACAACGATGGTTGGCGAGTGGCGCTGTTGGCCAAGAACCTGGCTGACAAATCCTATTCGCCGCTTCTGGCCTCGGGCGGTAGCTACATCTATCGCTCGGTGCCGCGCGACGACGAACGCTACTTCGGTGTGCAACTGCGCAAGGACTTCTGATCAGGCAGGCGCAGCGAATGCCCGGTGCGCCTGGTCCTGCGTGCACAACCCGCCCGAGCCGGCAGAGAACGGCAGGGCGGTCATGCATCCCTTCAGGTAATTCATCATGACTCGATCCAACAGGCAGCTCAGCCTCGGCGCTTTCCTCATGGCCACCGGTCACCACGTCGCGGCCTGGCGCCATCCCGACGTGCCGGCCGATCCGCTGGATTTTTCCGTGTACAGGCGCACCGCGCAGATCGCCGAAGCGGCCAGGTTCGATGCGTTGTTCGTGGCTGACAGCGTGGCCGCGCCGGTCGATCAAATCGCCGGCCACATGGCGCGTTCCGCCCACTTCGAGCCGCTCACGCTGCTTGCCGCGTTGAGCGCGGTGACCGAGCGCATCGGCCTGGTCGGAACCGTCACCACCAGCTACAACGAGCCTTACCATGTGGCGCGCAAGTTCGCGTCGCTCGATCATCTTTCCGGCGGCCGGGCAGGCTGGAACCTGGTGACCTCCGATGCCGCTGCCGAGGCACACAATTTCGGGCTCGATGCGCATATCCCGCATGCCCAGCGCTACGCCAGGGCCCGCGAGTTCCACGAGGTGGTCACGGGCCTGTGGGATAGCTGGGCCGACGATGCCTTCATTCGCGACAAGGCCAGTGGGCAGTTCCATGATCCGGCGCGGTTGCATGTGCTCGACCACCAGGGCAAGCACTTCAAGGTGCGCGGACCATTGAACGTGGCACGTTCGCCCCAGGGCCGGCCGGTGGTGGTCCAGGCCGGTTCGTCGGAGATCGGCCGTGATCTGGCGGCGCAGACCGCCGAAGTGGTGTTCACCGCGCAGACTTCCCTGGCCAATGCCCAGGCGTTCTACAAGGATCTGAAAGGACGCCTGGAAGGCTACGGGCGCAGCGAGGATTCGCTGAAAATCATGCCTGGCGTGTTCGTCGTGGTTGGCCAGAGCGAGGGTGAGGCGCGGGAGAAGTTCGAAGGCTTCCAGGAACTGGTCGAGCCTGAAGTGGGCGTCGCCCTGCTCGGGCGCATGCTCGGCAACTTCGACCTCTCCGGCTACCCGCTGGAGGGTCCGCTGCCGGAGCTGCCGTTGACCGAGAGCGGCCAGCAGAGTCGGCAGAAACTGCTGACCGAACTGGCCGGCGCGGAGAACCTGAGCCTCGCCCAGCTAGGCCGGCGGATCGCCGGCGGTCGTGGCCACTACAGCCTGATCGGCACGCCGACGCAGATCGCCGACGAGTTGCAGGCCTGGTTCGAAGGCCGTGGCGCCGATGGTTTCAATGTACTGGTGCCGCACCTGCCGCTGGGTCTGGAGGACTTCGCTACTCAGGTGGTTCCCGAGTTGCAGCGTCGCGGCCTGTTCCGCGAGGACTACCAAGGCCGCACCTTGCGTGAACATCTGGGGTTGCGGCGACCTGCCAATCGTTTTTTCCAGGATGTATCCCAGGTGAGATGACTGTTTCGAGGCAGGAGCGGACGTTCGTTTCTATTTATCGTCATTCCCGCCTTCGCGGGAATGACGGCTAAACACACAGCGTAAGAACGGTCATCCCACGAACGTCCGCTTTTGCCTCAGAGGCGTCCCTAAATCGCCTGCAACTACTTTCTAACTCAGAACGCTCCACCCGCTTGAAGGAGAATCGCATGACCTATCTTGCCGCCCCCGATCGCTATGAGCGCATTCCCTATCGCCGTGTGGGTCGTAGTGGCCTGGTGCTGCCGGCGCTGTCTCTCGGCCTGTGGCACAACTTCGGCGACGCCACGCCCGTCGATACCCAGCGTGCACTGTTGCGCACGGCGTTCGACCTGGGCATCAATCACTTCGACCTGGCCAATAACTACGGCCCGCCCTACGGCAGCGCCGAGAGCAATTTCGGCCGCCTGCTGCGCGAGGACTTCAAGGCCTATCGCGACGAACTGATCATCTCGACCAAGGCCGGCTGGGACATGTGGCCGGGGCCGTACGGGCAGGGTGGCGGTTCGCGCAAATACCTCGTCGCCAGCCTCGACCAGAGCCTGCGGCGCCTGGGCCTGGATTACGTCGATATCTTCTACTCGCACCGTTTCGACCCGCACACGCCGCTGGAGGAGACGGCCGCTGCCCTGGCCAGCATCGTCGAGCAGGGCAAGGCGCTGTACATCGGCATCTCGTCCTACTCGGCGGGCAAGACCCGCGAGATCGCCGCGCTGCTGCGCGCGCGCAACGTGCCGCTGCTGATCCACCAGCCGGCCTACAACCTGTTCAACCGCTGGATCGAGAAAGACCTGCTGGAGGCCACGGACGAAGAGGGCGCTGGCGTCATCGTCTTCACCGCCCTGGCCCAGGGGCTGCTCAGCGACAAGTACCTCAACGGCATCCCGGCCGATGCACGGGTCAATCGCCCGGGCGGCGCCTCGCTGCGGCCCGAGCATCTGTCGGACGACAACATCGCCCGCGCCCGCGCACTCAACGAAATTGCCCTGCGACGCGGCCAGAGCCTGGCGCAACTGGCGCTGGCCTGGACCCTGCGCGACCCACGGGTGACCTCGGCACTGATCGGCGCGAGCAAGCCGGAGCAGATCGTCGAGAACGTCGCCGCGCTGGACAACCTGGCGTTCAGCACCAGCGAACTGGCCGAGATCGACCGCTACGCCGTGGAAGGCGGGATCAATCTTTGGGAAAAACCTTCGACCGACTGGCAGGAGTGAGCATGAAGCGGTTTCGACTGGGCGCCTTGCTGGCGCTCATGGGCTTGTCTGGCCTGGCCCTGGCGGCCGATCCGCAGACGTTGCGCATCGGCTACCAGAAAGGTTCCACCAGCCTGGTGCTGGCCAAGCAGCATGAAATGCTGGAGAAGCGTTTTCCAGACACGCAGGTCAAGTGGATCGAATTTCCGGCTGGCCCGCAGATGCTTGAAGCCTTGAACGTTGGCGCGTTGGACGTCGGTTCCACTGGCGATATCCCGCCGATCTTCGCCCAGGCCGCTGGTGCCGATTTGCTGTACATCGGTGCTGAGCCGCCTAAGCCCCAGGCTGAAGTGATCCTCGTACCGAAGGACAGTTCGTTGCAATCCGTCGCGGAGCTGAAAGGCAAGCGGGTTGCGTTTCAGAAAGGCTCCAGCGCCCACAATCTGTTGTTGCGCGCGCTGGTCAAAGCAGGCCTGAGCATCAGTGACATCCAGCCGGTCTACCTGGCGCCAGCCGACGCCCGCGCCGCTTTCGAACGCGGCAGCGTGGATGCCTGGGCAATCTGGGACCCGTTCTATTCGGCCATCGACCTGGAGGGCAAGTCGCGCCTGCTGGCCAACGGCGAAGGGCTGGGTTTCATCGGCCCGTTCTATCTGGCCGCGCGGCCCTATGCCGAACAGCATCCGGTGTTCATCCGCGAGTTGCTCGGCGAACTGAGCAACGCCGAGGGCCTGACCCGCAGCGACGAGGCGGGCAGCGTGAAGATCCTGGCCCAATTCATGGGCCTGCCGGAGGCGGTGGTGCAGCGCACCTTCACCCATCGTCCGCCATCGCCGATCCTGCCGGTGAGCGATGAGATCGCCGCCGCCCAGCAGCGCACGGCTGACCTGTTCCTGGAAAACCGCTTGATCCCGAAACGGGTGGATGTCGCTGGGGCAGTTTGGCGCGGCAAGTAGAGCGTTTCGACTGAAAGGCTGGAGGCTTGCTTCCAGCCTTTAAAAGGCCGCTCTGAGGCAGGAGCGGGCGTTCGTTATACCGCCATTCCCGCGAAGGCGGGAATCCAGAAAACTCAGAGTATTTGGATTCCCGCCTTCGCGGGAATGACGACTAAACGGTCATCGCACGAATGTCTGCAATTGCCTCTAAATGGCTCAGATCACGAAGAACCCGTGGGTGCCATCACGGCCAAGCTGCTCGACCAGGCCGAACTCCCAATCCAGATAAGCCTGCATGGCCTCGCGTGGGTTGTCGGTGCCCTCGTAGGGCCGCCGGTAACGGTCACTGCGGGGCACGGCCAGGGCCGTCTCGCCTTCTTCGCTCGGCAGGCCGGCGGCAACCCAGCTCGCGGTGCCGCCCTTGAGCAGGAACACCGGCTTGCCGGTCAGCGCCTGCAGGTCGGCCACGGCGAAACGCGCCAGCAGGCTGCTGCCGCAGGTCAGTACGTAGCGCTCGGCGACCGGGATGCGTTCCAGCGCTTGCGGCAACTGTGCGCGAATCGCCCACCAGGCCCCCGGAATGTGGCGTTTGACGTAGTTGGCGCTGGCGGTGAAGTCCAGCACCTGGGTGCTGCCTTCGGCCAGCCAGGCCTGGAGCCGGGCTGGCTCGATCTCCTCGGCCTGGGGCAGCGGAGGCAGCGGCGCGGCGTAGGCGCCTTGTTCAGTGAAGGCTTCGGCTGCAAGGCCGTCGAGCACATGCACCTCCCAGCCCAGCTGGGCCAGCCAGGATGCGCTCATGTTGGCGCGCACGCCGTCGTCATCGACGAGGACGAGGCGCGCGCCGCGCACGCTGGCGAAGTGGTCGGTCTCCTGGACCAACTGGCCGCCTGGCGTGGAGCGTGCGCCAGGCAGGTGGCCGGCTTCGTATTCTTCCGGGGTGCGCACGTCGAACAGGTAGGTCGTGCGAGCGGCCTCGGCCTGCCAGCGCCGCAGGTCTTCAAGGCTGGCGCGGCCCACCCGGGCCTTGTCGGCGACCTGGCGGGCGGAGGCGGATGCCTGCTCGCGGGTGGCGGCGGAGACCTCGGCGAAACGACGCTGCTGGCCATGCTCCAGTTTCTGCCCGGCCAGGGTCCAGCCGATGGTGCCGTTGCGCAGGGCCGCCACCGGATTGGGCAGGCCGGCATTCACCAGCGATTGGGTGCCGATGATGCTGCGGGTGCGTCCGGCGCAGTTGACGATGACCCGGGTGTGCGGGTCCGGCGCCAGCTCACGGGCGCGCAGCACCAATTCCGCGCCGGGCACGCTGATGCCGGTGGGAATGCTCATGGTGTTGTATTCATCGAAGCGGCGGGCGTCGAGTACCACCACGTCGGCCTTGGCATCGAGCAGCGCCTGGACTTCCTCGGCGGCCAGCGACGGCGTGTGACGCTCGCTTTCCACCAGTTCGCCGAAGGCCTTGCTCGGCACGTTGACGTCGCGGAACAGTTCGCCGCCGCCATCACGCCAGCCGGCGAGGCCGCCCTTGAGCAGGGCCACATCGGTGTAGCCCAGTTCGATCAGGCGTTCGGCGGCGATCTCGGCGAGTTTTTCGCTATCGTCATAGACGGTTATCGCGGTATCGCGCCGAGGCACACGGGCATGGATTTCCAGCTCCAGCTTGGACAGCGGGATATTCGCCGCGAACAGTGGATGTTCCTCGGCGAATGGCGCTTCTTCACGTACGTCGATCAGAGCGGTTTCACGGCGCTCCAGCAAGGCTTGGCGGATATTCTGGAACGAGCGGGTGACGATTTGACTCATGAGGCAAGGCTCTCTTTCGACAGGTCCCAGAGATTGGGCAGGTAGGGGTTGGAGTAACCGGAAATGAACGGTTTCTCCGTTCCATCCGGGAGGAAAACGGCACGCTTGACCGCGCCGATGTTGGCGCCATAGACATGGATGCTGATGGAGGTACGGTCCTGGTGCGCATTGCTGACACGGTGGATGTCGCCGACCGTGGGCGACACCGCTTCGACATGTCCCGGCAACAGGCGTATCGCCTGGCCCTCAGGGTGCAGCGAACCATCGGCGTGGCGCTCGAACGACTGCGAGGCTTCCGCGCCACGCAGCATGCCGATCAGGCCCCACACACGGTGGTCGTGGACGGGGGTTTCCTGGCCCGGCCCCCAGACGAAGCTGACGATGGAAAAGCGCTGCTGCGAGTCCGCATGCAGGAGGAATTGCTGGTAGCGCGCAGGATCGGGCTGGGCGAACGCCTCGGGCAGCCAGTCGTCATGGGCGACCAGTTCTGCGAGCAACGTCTTGCCTTGGTCCAGTATCACGCTCTCGTCAGGCGACGTATCCAGCAGGTCGGCCAACGCACCGATGAAGGTGCGTAGCCGGTCCAGGCGAAGGGGGGCGGTCATGGTGGCTCTCATCCAACTACGGTTCGAGCCGAAGGGTAGCAATTCGCTATTGATTATAAAAAGTCAATTTAGGCATAAGCTAATATGCGACTTTTGAATCTAATGGCGAAGGGCGCCACAGGAGGGCAGCCTGCGGTACTGTCTATCATGCCGGCTTTTTATCGGTTGGCAGCGATCCCTCGTCACCAGGCGAGGCGTCGGCGAAATGGTTGAGCTGGCGCAATTGCTTGAAGCCGTACATCCAGCCGCCGACCACGCCGAGGGTGCACAGGCTGCCGGCCACGGCCGCGCCGATCACGCCAAACCACGAGGCCATGCTGCCGGCGCGAAACTCGCCGAGTTCGTTGGACGAGCCGATGAACAGCATGTTCACCGCGTTGACCCGGCCGCGCATGGCATCCGGCGTGGAAAACTGCACCAGGGTCGAGCGGATGTAGACACTGACCATATCGGCGGCACCGGCCACCGCCAGGGCGACGAAGGACAGCCAGAACAGGCTGGACAGGGAAAACACCAGGTTGGCCAGGCCGAATACCGCCACTGCGCCGAACATGGTCAGGCCGACATTGCGGTCGAACGGATGCAGGCTCAGGTACAGGCCGACCGACAGTTCGCCGATGGCCACCGCGCTACGCAGCGCACCCAGGCCTTCCGGGCCGACCTGCAGCACGTCCTGGGCGTAGATCGGCAACAGGGCGACCACGCCGCCCAGCAGCACGGCGAACAGGTCCAGGGAAATGGTGCCGAGGATGATCGGCCGCGAACGGATGAAATGGATGCCGGCGGTGAAGCGCGTCCAGGCGGTGCCTTCCAGCGGCTGGCGCTGTTCGGCGAACGCGACCCGGACCTGGCGCAGCAGGACCAGGCCGAGCAGGAAGCAGGCCAGGCAGAGGCCATAGGTCAGGCCACCGCCGCCGATGGCGTACAGCCCGCCACCGAGCAGCGGCCCGAGGATGGTGGCGCCGCGCATGATCATGCTGTTGGCGGCGATGGCCGCGGCCAGGTGCTCGCGCGGCACGACCTGGGGCAGCAGGCTCTGCAAGGCCGGCCCGGTGAAGGCACGGCTGCAACCGAACAGGGCCAGCACCGCATAGATCGCATGCGGGCTTTCGGCGCCGGAGATGGACAGCCAGGCGAGGATGCCACTGCATAGCGAGGAAACCGCCCAGCTCAGCGCGAGAATCAGCTTGCGGTCGAAGCGGTCGATCAGGTCGCCGGCGGGCATCAGCAGCAGGACCATCGGAATGAACTGGGCCAGGCCGACGTAGGCCAGCGACAGGGGATCGCGGGTCATGTCGTAGACCTGCCAGGCGACGACGACGGCCTGGATCTGCATGGCGCCGACGGCGGCCATGCGGGCAATCAGAAAAGCGAGAAAACCGGGTTGGCGATAGACATTGCGTGGAGCGGAACGGGTTGCGCTGGACACTTCGGGACTCGCAGGCAGTCGCGGGCAGGCAGCGCCTGCCCGCTGGGTCATCAGGGAGCGGGGTTGGGCTGGCTGATATGGATGGCTTCCAGGGATTCGAGCAATTCGTCATTCAGCGTCAGTTCGACGCTGGCCAGGTTGCTGCGCAACTGTTCCAGGGTGGTCGCACCGATGATGTTGCTGGTCACGAACGGCCGCGAGGTGACGAAGGCCAGGGCCAGCTGCGCGGCGTCCAGGCCGTGGTCGCGGGCCAGCTCGACGTAGCGCCTGGCGGCGATTTCCGCCTGCGGGTTGTTGTAGCGCTGGAAGCGGTCGAACAGGGTCAGGCGGCCTTTGGCCGGACGGGCGCCGTCGAGGTACTTGCCGGACAGCACGCCGAATGCCAGCGGCGAGTAGGCGAGCAGGCCGATCTGTTCACGCAGGGCGATTTCCGCCAGGCCGATCTCGAAGGTGCGGTTGAGCAGGCTGTAGGGGTTCTGGATCGACACTGCCCGTGGCCAGCCGCGCGACTCGGCCAGGTGCAGGAACTGCGCGGTGCCCCACGGGGTTTCGTTGGACAGGCCGATGTGGCGGATCTTGCCGGCCTTGACCAGTTCATCGAGCACTTCGAGGGTGTCTTCGATGGCGACGAACTGGTCGTCCGGGTCATGGCTGAAGCCGAGCTGGCCGAAGAAGTTGGTCTTGCGATCCGGCCAGTGCAGTTGATACAGGTCGAGGTAGTCGGTCTGCAGGCGGTCGAGGCTGGCGTCCAGGGCGGCGGTGATGTTCTTGCGGTCGAGGCGCGGGTTGCCGTCGCGGATGTGTTCCATGCGCCCCGGCCCGGCGACCTTGCTGGCCAGCACCCAGTCGCTGCGGTCGCCGAAGCGCTTGAAATAGTTGCCGATGATGGCCTCGGTGCTGCCGTAGGTCTTGCCGTTCGGCGGCACCGGGTACATCTCGGCGGTGTCGAGGAAGTTGACCCCGGCGTCCTTGGCCAGGCGGATCTGCTCGAAGGCTTCGGCCTCGGTATTCTGCTCGCCCCAGGTCATGGTGCCGAGCGCGATGACGCTGACTTTCAGGTCGGTACGGCCGAGATTGCGTGTCTGCATGAAAAACTCCGTTGACGTTGGCTCAGGGCCTGCCGCTGAGGAAATGGGCAGGATCGTGGTAACCGTGGGTCGAGGCGTGGCCGGGGACGGCCAGGCTGTCTATGAATGTTTCCTCCTCGTTGTCCTGGCTGGCTTCGCGTGCGCCGACATGGCCAAGGGACGCGGGCCATGGCCCAAGAGGTGGCCAGGACTCAGGCGCTGGCGGAACCGGTGGCGAGCAGCGGAGGCGCGAGGCGTGCAGCGGTAGCCACTTCCGATCCCGTGTCGGGCGATCCGTTCAGCGGTTATTGGCCTGCGAGCACGGCATATGCAGGCGGGCGGTAGGGTATCACTCCCAGGCATCGATGGCGCGTCGCGATGAACCGTCCGGTCCAGGTCCTGTGAACGGCAGTGCACGTGGGGCCTCCTTGGCGATGAGCGGACTCTGGAGCGCGGGCCACAGGCCGGCGGAACCGACGCCGTGGCAGGCGGCACGCTGCCCCTGGCCGTAAGCCAGGGGCAGGTGGGGCGGCAAAGCGGGGGATTCTAGGGCGCAGGGGTATTTTTTATAAATATGTTTATTTCATGTGCTTATAACATGCACATCGCTAATCGTTTTTCCCGCTCGCGGCCGACTGCCCGCCCAGGCGCTGGCGCAGGGTGAGGCGTCGCTCGTCCGGCTGGGCCAGGAGGCCACGCTGGCGCAGCCGGGGCGTGAGGTGTTCGGCGAAGTCCTCGTAGATGCCCGGGGTGTTCGCCGAGGTGATGCTGAAACCGTCCAGGCCGGTGTCGGCGGCGATTTCGGCCAGGCCATCGACCACCTCGTCGGGGGTGCCGACCAGGGTGAACGGCGAGCGCTGTCGGCGGGTGTGGTCGATATAGTCCTGGATGGTCACGTCGAGGCGGCCGTTGACCGAACGCAGCGGGCGGGTGGTGCCGTAGGTTTCCAGGCTGGAGAGCAGGGTGTCGCGGGGGTAGTGGCGGATGTCGATGCCGTTCCAGGCCAGGATGCTTTCGTCGTTGCGGTACTGGGTACGACGCTGCAGTTTTTCCTCGGCTTCGGCGCGACTGCTGGCGACGGCCAGGTCGACGCCGGCGAATACCAGCGGTCGCGCCGGGCGCCCGGCATCGCTGGCGAGGCGCTCCAGGCGTTGGATATTGGCTTTCAACTGTTGCGGGTTGCCGGCGTTGGTATAGAGCGCCTCGGCATGGCGGATGGCGAAGTCGAAGCCGGTGTCGGACGCCGTGGCCTGGAAGTACACCGGCTTGCCTTGCGGCGACGGCTCGACCGGGTGCGGGCCGCGCACCTGATAGTACTCGCCGTGGTGATCGATGGTGCGGACCCTGGCCGGGTCGGCGTAGATGCCGCTCGCGCTGTCGACCTGCAGGGCGCCGTCTTGCCAGGACTGCAGCCAGAGTTTTTCCAGCACTTCGATGTATTCCTCGGCGCGGGCATAGCGCTGGGCATGGCCGACCTGCTCGGACAGGCCGAAGTTGGCCGCCGCGCTGTCCAGGTAGGAGGTGACGATGTTCCAGCCGATCCGCCCATTGCTGAAGTGATCGAGGCTGCTGAAGCGCCTGGCCAACAGGAAGGGGGGCTCGTAGGTGGTCGAAGCGGTGACCACGAAGCCGAGCCGGCGGGTGGCCGCGGCCAGCGCACTGATCAGCACGAAGGGGTCGCCGAGGGGAAACACGTGGGCATCGCGGATCGACAGCTCGGGGCCTGATTCGCGGGTTTCGAAGACGCCGAGGATGTCGGCGAAGAACAGCGCGTCGAAGCCCGCACGTTCCAGCAGTTGCGCCTGCTCGATCCAGTAGTGGAGATCGAGGTGCCGGCGTTGGTTGGCGGGGTCGCGCCAGGCGCCATTGTCGCCGGGCGAAAGCATTTGAAAGGCGGTGAAGTGCAGGGGTTTGTTCATTGTCCAGGACCTTTTGCTGATGTCTCGCGAGCCCGCCCTCAGGCGGGCTCGGTAAAGTCGAAGTCGCGGCTCCACAGGTAATCCACCGGCGTATCGCCCTTGAGGATGCCCGCGCCGGCGAGAAACTCGGCCACTTGTCGTTGCGAGTCGATGCTCGCCTCGCTGACCGGGACCAGGCGCGTTGGCCGGCTCTGCTCGCGTACCTGGGTCAGGAAGTCCTCCTCGGCAATGCCGGTGAGCGCCGCGCTATGGCGCGCCCATTGCTGGGGGTGGCGTTCGACCCATTGCCACATCCGCCCGATGCGCCGCGTGTAGTCGACGAGGCGGGCGCGGCGTTGCGGGTCGTCGAGTGCGCGTTGCTGGGAGACCAGCAGCAAATTGCCGGACAGGTAGTGCTCGGCATTGAGCAGCACCTGGGCGTCGAGCACACGGCGCGCGCGTAACGCATAGATGCCCCAGACCACCCAGGCATCCAGCCCGCCATTCTGGAAGGCGCCGAAGCCATCCTCCACGCCGAGGGCGCTGGGCTGGATCGCGGCGAAGTCCAGGCCATGCTTTTTCAGCACCTGGGCCAGGAAGTAATGCGAGGTGGTCGAGCGCGCGTAGCCGATGCGCTTGCCGGCGAGGTCCGCCGCCGTGCGGATTGGCGAGCCGCGAGGAACCAGGATGACCTGGTTGTTCACGTCGGTCTGTTGCACCGCGATGATGCGCAGGATGGTGTGCTTTTCCTTGGCGAACAGCGGCGGTATCTCGCTCATGCTGCCAAGGTCGAGGTAGCCGTTGCTCAGCGCCTCCACCTCCAGCGGCGCGCCGGCGCCGGGGAAGCGCACCGGCTCCACCGGGTAGTCGGGCGGCTCGACACCGGCCACGGCGAAATAGCGGTCCCAGGAGTCACGGCCATGGATCACCCGTAGCGGCTCGGCCGTTGGCGTGCGCCCCGAGAGGCCGAGCCAGCCGGCTCCGGCGGCCAGGCCGAGCCCAGCGCCGTAGAGCAAGGTACGGCGCTTGATCATCGCGATTCTCCAAGGGCGGCGGCGATGGCGGGGGCCAGGCCGAAGATCTCGAGCAGGCTTTCGCCACGCGCCAGGCGCTCCAGGGTCACCTGTTCCCTGGCCTGGCGGGACAACGCTTCATCGCTGATCTCGACCAGCCGCTGCGGCGAACAGACGAAGATGCCGCTGTCGTCGGCGAGCACCGCATCGCCCGGGTTGATCGCCACGCCGCCCACCGATACCGGGACGTTGATCGCGCCATCGATCGGCTGGTCGCCCTTGACCGTGATCGGCGACGCGCCGCTGCACCAGCAGGGAATGCCCTGTTCGCGCTGTTCCTGCAGGTCGGTGCTCGGGCCATCGATGATGATCCCGGCGATGCCGATCAGGCGCGCCGCGTAGCTGGTGACGTAGCCCCAGTTGGCATGCTTGCTCTCGCCGCAGCGGTCGACCACGATGAAGTCGCCGGGGCGCGCGACGCTGAGCAGATAGGCCATCGGGCTGGCCAGGATGCTCGGCGTGCGCAGGGTGATCGCGGTGCCCGCGACGCGCACGCCGGGGGTGACCGGGCGCAGGTTGCCGTTGAGAAAACCCTGGTGTTCGAAGTGGCCGATGGTGCCGGTTTCGCAGCGCGCCAGGCGCTCGATGAGGTGTGCCTCGATGGGCCGGGGCATGGGCTCGATGATGATGCTCATGGCACGCTCCTCAATAGGTGAATTTCAGGTTGGTGAAGTAGTAGCCACCGTTGAAGCCGAACGGCGACACGTAGCCGTAGGGCGGCAAGCCCTGGGGGTTGCCGCCGGGGAAACCGTTGGCGTCGGGCTTGACGTCGAACAGGTTGTTGGCGCCCAGCTCCAGGGTGAGGTTGTCCAGCGCCTGCCAGGACAGCGTCAGGTCGGTCAGCCACTTGGCCCCGTAGGAGGCGTCGTAGAGCGGGTTGTTCTCCAATTCCTTGATCGAGCTGTAGCGGGTCAGCTTGAGGTCGACGCCGATCTGGCGGTACTTCCAGTTCACCCCGAGGATCAGCTTGCTCTTCGGTTGCGATTCGGTCAGGTAACCCTGTTTCTGCCGGTCGAACAGGGTCAGGCCGGTGGCCTGGAGGACTGCGGGCGTGTCGTGGATCTTGGTGATGTCGGTTTCGTTCCAGTTGTACGCCAGGTTCCAGCGCACCTGGCCCCAGGCACCGGCGTCCTGCAGGTATTCGGAGACCGCGTCGATGCCGTGGGTGCGTGTGTCCAGGGCGTTGGCGAAGTACTTGATCTGGTAGTAGTCCGGTAGCCCGGCGTTGCTGAGGATCTGCGAAACGGCGCTGCCGCCCAGGTAGCCGGTGGAGGCGATACGATCGCGCAGGGCGATGCGGTAGGCGTCCAGGGTGAAGCGCAGGTTCGCCGCGGGCTCGTAGGTCAGGCCCAGGCTGAAGTCGGTCGAGCGCTCGGGCTTGAGCGGTTGGGCGCCTAGGGCCTGGCCAAGCGCTGTGTATACGCCGACCCGCTGCGAGCACACCTGGCTGCTGACGCCGTTGATACGGCCGAGGGTGCAGGTCGAGTCGGTGGCGATCGATTGCGACAAGGAGGGCGCCTTGAAACCGTTGCCGAAGTTGCCACGTATGGCCAGGGTCGGGGTCAGTTCGTAGCGGCTGGACAGCTTGCCGATGGTCACGTTGCCGGCACTGTCGTCGAAGCGTTCATGACGCCCGGCGAAGCCGACGAACCATTTGTCCGTCGGGTTGAGGCCGATGTCGAAATAGGCGGAGTAGTTGTTGCGCGAGCGTGCATCGGCGGCTTCCGCGCCGCCGACCTGGTAGGTGCCCTGGGCACCGGGCGCGGCGGGCCGTCCGGCCAGTGGGCCGCTGGAGAACACGTAGTCGCCGATGGCGTAGGAGAGCGGGTCGCCCGCGTCGATCTGGTACTTCTCGTAGCGATGCTGCAGGCCCCAGGCGAATTGCAGGGGCTTGCTCAGGCCGTCCAGTTCGAAGGTGCGGCTGAAGTCGAGGTTGTTGGTCCACTCCTTGTTCTTCCAGGTATACAGCCAGAAGCTGGTCGGGCTGCTCGGCCCCAGCGAGGCGTTGAGGGTTTCATCGACGTTGTGCTTGGTCCGGCTGTAGGCATAGCTGCTGCTCAGGTCCCAATCCCACTCGCCGAGGGTGCCGCGGCCGCCGAACAGCGCCTGGTAGTCGATTTCTTCGAAGCTGTACTTGGGCACGAAGCCGTTCGAATAGACCTCCGGGATGTTGTTGACCGAGTTGGGGCGGCGGTAGTTGTGCCAGACCGTTGGCTCGCGCTTGCTGATCGTGGAGAAGGAATACAGTTGCAGCGCATCGTTGATCGGCAACTCGGCGTTGTAGGAGGCGTTGATCCCCTTCGATTCCGGCGAGCCACCGTACGCGCGATGGCGATTGTCGGATTCGCGCGGGTCGAGGCTGCCGTCGGGCAGGCGCGCGTAGAACTGGTCGGTGGCGGAAATCGAGCGGTCGGTACGGGCGTTCTTGCGCGCATCGAGGGCCAGGTTGACGAAGCCTTCGTTGGGCAGGCTGAAACCCTGGTTCCAGGTCTGCTTGTAGGTTTCGCCGTCGCCCGCGTAGTACTGGCCCAGGGACGACACCAGTTCGCCGCCATGATCGTTGGACTTGAGGATGATATTGACCACCCCGGCGATGGCGTCCGAACCGTACTGGGCGGCCGCGCCATCGCGCAGCACTTCGATGCGGTCGATCGAACTGGTGGGAATCAGGTCGAGGTCGACCGGGTTGACCCCGGTCTCGTCCTCGGCGGTGCGCTGATAGAGCGAGCTGTTGTGGCGGCGCTTGCCGTTGATCAGCACCAGCACGTGGCCGGCGCTGAGGCCACGCAGTCCGGTCGGCTTCATCACGCTGTCGTTGTTGTTGCGATGCGAGGAGCGGATGTAGAGCGACGGGATGGCCTTGTCCAGCGCCTCTTTGAGGCCGATGCCGCCGGCGCTGAGCTGGTCGCCGCGAATCACGTCGATGGGCGTCGGGCTGCTGGTCACCGTGCGCGCGCTGCGCCCGCGCACGCCGGTGGAGACGACCACGTCCAGGGTCGGGATGTCGCCTTGCGCAGCGTTGGCTGGCGGCGCGGCGACGGCTGCGGGCGCCGGCACGATGATGAACACGCCATCCTTGCTCACCCGCACGGCCAGGCCGGTGCCCTGCAAGGCCTGGTCGATGGCCTGTTGGGTCGAGTAGGTGCCGTCGACCGCCGTCGAGTGAACGCTGCCCAGCTCCGGGGCGAAGGAGATCGTCCGGCCGCTCTGCCGGGCGATGCTCAGCAGGGCCTGTTCGAGCGGGCCGGCAGGAATCTGGTAGTGCTGCTGGCTGCTTTCGGCCTGCTGCGCCTGGACCATGCCAGGCAGTGCTGCCAGCGGTGCGCCGAGCAGCATGGCCAGGGCCGTTCGTTTGAAGCGTATTGCAAAGGGGTGGGGCATCGTGCGTTTCCTCGCGAATGGCCACTGCATCCGGTGGCTCTTGTTCTCATGTGGCGCGAGGAGGGGCGAAAGGCTAGACGATTTGGTTCTCAGCCTAGAACCAGCCGGCAGCCTGCTTCAGGCCGGTAGAATGCTTACCCACAGCGATGTCCGCCAGGCCAGGCGGATCGGCAGGATCTCGGCCAGGGCGGCCAGGGCCAGGTCGCTGTCATCGAGCGGGAACAGGCCGCTGACCCTCAGGCCGGCGACTTCCGGGGCGACCTGGATGACGCCTGGCCGATAGGCGCGCAAGTCGTTTACCACTTCGGCCAGCGGTCGGTTGCGGGCTTCGGTGAAGCCGTCGATCCAGGCGGCCTCGCCGCCGCTCAGGGGTTGTGCCTGGCCGAAGGAGAACTCGTCGAAGCTGACTTTCTCGCCGGCCCGTAGCGCCAGTTGGTCATGCCCGTTGCTGATACGCAGGGCGCAGTTCAGCGCGATTGCACAGCCCTGGCTGGCGTCGCTTTGCACGATGAGCTCCGGGCCGAGCGCCTCGATGCGCTGGCCGTGGCTGCTGACGACGAAACGGCGCTGCGGGTCGCTGGCGATTCTGGCGAGGACGCTGCCTTCGTAGAGCTGCACACGGCGTTCGTGGGCATCGAAATACAGGTCCGCCAGGCTGCGCGCATTGAGCGTCAGCTGGCTGCCATCCACGAGCTGGAAACGCTGGCGCTCCCCGGTGCCCGTGCGCAGGTCGGCCAGGGGCCTGTGCAGGGGCGACAGGCGATCGAAGAGGCTGCCTGCACCCGCCAGCAGGCCGATGCCGAGCACCGTACGACGCAACAGTTGGCGACGGTCGAGCGAGGTGTCCAGGGTTTTCTGCAGCATGCCGCCGCTGATGCCACGGGCGATGGGAACCTGGAATACCCCCAGGTGCTGTTCGAGATGGCTGCAGGCTCTCTCGTGCCTGGCGTCGGCCTGGCGCCATTGCCGATAGGCTCGTTGGTCCTCGGCGGAGGCTTCGCCGGAGCGCAGCAGTACCATCCAGCGAATCGCCTGCTGGGCAACCGGGTCCTGGCTCGCGGGTGGCGCCTTCATGCCAGGCCGACCCGGTAGCATTGCTGCAATGCCCGCTCCATGTAGACCTTCACCGAACTGAGGGAGATACCCAGGGTGGTCGCTATCTCGGCATAGCTGATGCCGTCGACCATGGACAGCAGGAAGGTCGCCTTGACCTTGGCCGGCAGGCGCTCCAGCAGACGGTCGATACGCTCCAGCGCTTCCACCAGTTGGGCCAGGTGCTCGGTCGACAGGCTCAGTTCCTCGGCTTCCTGGGCGAGGGTCTGCAGGTAGGCGCGTTCAAGGTCGCGGCGGCGCTGCAGTTGATAGAGCAGGCGTTTGGCGATGGTGGTCAACAGGGCGCGGGGTTCGCGAATCGGCGTGCCCGGAGTGGCTTGCAGGATCTGCGCGAAGGTTTCGGCGGAGATATCTTCGGCGCTGGCTGCGCACTGGGCGTAGCGACGCATGCGTGAGCAGAGCCAATGGTAGTGATCGCGAAACAGCAGGCCCACGGCATGTTTGTGCAGGGTGGCGACATCGGACATTAGGCTCACCAAAAGTGTACGGCGATTGGATAAGTCCGGTGTTCCGGTGCGGCGATGCTAGCAAAGGGTTTTTTCCGGGAAAAAGATCAATAAACGATGGATATATAACTTTTATTGATTTTGTTTTTATTGTTTATGCAAGGTTTTGCGGTTTTGAGACGGCGATGCCGGCCGTCTCGGTCAGGCGTCGGAAGACCAGCCCCGAGGCCAGGCAAAGCAGGCTCGTCAGGGCGATGGTCAGGCCGATGTCGTCGATGCCGGGCGTGACATGGCCGTTGATACGCTGGATCAGGCCAAGCAGCATCGCCGCCACGCACACCGCCATGCTCAGGCTCAGTTGCACGCTCATGGCCGACAGGGTGCTGGCCTGGCCGGCGCGACTGGCGCTGATGTCGGCATAGGTCAGGGCGCCGATGGTGCTCATCTGCAGGGAGCGCGACAGGCCGCCGGCGAACAGCACCAGGAGCACCGCCAGCGGTGCGCGTTGCGGGTCGAGCAAGGCGCAGATGGCGATGGAGGCGGTGGCCAGCAGGCTGTTGTGGAGCAGGATGCGACGAAAGCCGAAGCGCCTGACCAGGCGTACCGAAATGAACTTGATCATGAGTGCGCCGACCCCGCCGGCGAAGGTCAGCAGGCCAGCCTGCAAGGCGCTCAGGCCATAACCGACCTGGAACAGCAGTACCAGCAGGAAAGGCAGTGCCGCGCTGCCCAGGCGAAACAGCACGCCGCCCCACAGCACGATGCCGAACGTGGGAATCTTCAGCAGGGAGAAGTCCAGCAGCGGCAATGCCTTGTGCCGTGCATGGCGCGTGTACAGGAGGCCGAACAGCAGGCCGTTGCCGAGCAGCGCGCAGGACCAGGTCCAGCCCAGGGAACCATGACCGAGCGATTCGAAGGCCAGCATCAGGCTGGCCAGGGCGATGCTGCTGAACAGGAAGCCGGCGAGGTCCAGCGGCTGCTGGCGGTGGCCCGGATAGTCGGGGATATGGCGCAGCACCAGCAGGATGCCGAGCAGGCCGATCGGCAGGTTGATCAGGAAGATCCAGTGCCACGACAGCCAGGTCACCAGCAGGCCGCCGAGTGGCGGGCCGACCACCGGGCCGATCAGGGCCGGCATGGTGAGAAAGGCCATGGCGCGCATCAGCTGGGCCTTGCTGGTCCAGCGCAGCAGGATCACCTGGCCCACCGGCACCATCATCGCGCCGGCCGTGCCCTGGCAGAAACGCGCGAGGGACAATTGCAACAACGAGGTGGAGGCGGCGCAAGCCAGCGAGCTGAGGATGAACAGGGCGATGGCGGCGATGAATACCCGGCGTGGCCCGAGGCGCTCGGCCAGCCAGCCACTGATCGGGATGAACATCGCCACCGCCAGCAGGTACAGGGTCACCACCAGGTTCATGTGCACGCTGGATTCGCCGAAGTCCCCGGCGATCTGCGCCAGGGCGGTGAGCACGGCGGTGGAGTCGAGCAGTTCCATGAACAGCGCGCAGCCGATGATCATCGGCACCTTGCGCTGGAAGGTTCTTTCCTCTGGTGGCGCGGGGGAGATGCTGTTCAGGAGAGACGTCCGTAGCCGCCTTCATCGGCGGCCTGTGGTTCGTGGTTCAGCGTTGGGCCAGGCCACGCCCGCGCAGGGTCTGGGCGATGCGCTCGCGGCCGTGAAGGGCCGCGACGCCCTGCAGGCGATCAATCACCTGCCGGCTCCAGCCGGGGCTGTCTTGCCCTTGCTCGCGGCTGAACGCGGCGGCTGCGCTTTCATAGTCGGCGATGGCCTGGGCTTCGCCTTCCCCGGGCCGGTAGGTTTCCCGGTGCAGGACCACCTCCTGGGACAGGCGCGGCTTGATCGCCGCCGGTTGCTGTGGATCGGGGTAACCCACGCACAGGCCGAATACCGGAAACACCAGTGGCGGCAATTGCAGTTCATCGATGACGGCCTGCAGGTCGTTGCGCAGGGCACCTATATAGACGGTGCCCAGGCCGAGGTTTTCCGCCGCGACCACCGCATTCTGCGCAGCCAGTGCGGCATCGATGCTGCCGACCAGCAGGCTGTCCAGATAAGCCGGTGCCTGCAGCGTCGCGCCCTGGTTGTCGGCGATCCGTTGTGCTCGCGAGAAATCGGCGAGCCAGACCAGGAACAGCGGTGCCTGGCGGATATGTGCCTGGTCGTTGGCCAAGGCCGCCAGGCGTGCCTTGCGCTGCGGGTCTTGTACGGCGATCAGGCTCCAGGCTTGCAGGTTGGATGAGGACGCCGCCGATTGCGCGGCGGCCAGCAGGGTCTCCAGGGTGCCGGGCGGCAATGGCCGGTCGAGATAACGCCGCACGCTGCGATGGCCGAGCAACGCTTCGAGCACGGGGCTGTCGGCAATCGCCGGAGGTTGGTTGCGCAGATCGCGGTAGCGTTGCTGCCAGAGGGTTTCGAATGGGCTGCTCATAAGTGTGTTCAGGCCGTGGCGGGTTCTTGCTTGAGCGCGCCACTGGCCGTGGCGGCGTAGCGGTTGCGTGGTACTGCGAGGCCAAGATGGCCACGCAGGGTGCGTGCCTCGTACTCGCTGCGGAACAGGCCGCGCTCGCGCAGGATCGGCAGCACTTCATCGGTGAAGCGGGCGAATTCGCGGGGAGGGCCGACATGGATATTGAAACCGTCCACCGCGCCTTCGCGGAACCAGCGCTCGATCTCGTTGGCCACGGTCAGCGGCGAGCCGACGAAGCTGGAATAGGGCTGGCCAAAACGCAGGGCGGCCTGGCGTAGCGTCAGGTTCTGCTCGCGGGCGACGCGCTTGATGCGCTCGGCGTGGCCGCGATAGCCATTGACGCCAAGGTCGCCGAGGTCAGGAAAGGGGGCGTCCAGGTCGTATTGGCTGAAGTCGTGGTAATTGAACGGGCGGCCGAGTTGCACCAGGGCCTTGCGCAGGTCCAGCTCGCCCTTGCGTTCACGCTGGATGGCCTGGGCCTGTTCATCGGTGTCGGCGATGATCGGCTCGATGCCCGGGAACAACAGCACATGTTCCGGGTTGCGCCCGGTCTCGGCGGCCCGGCGCTTGATGTCGGCGTAGTACTCGCGGGCATCGTCGAAGTTATCGACGCCGGCGAAGATGCCTTCGGCGATCTCAGCCGCCAATCCTCGACCCGACTCGGATACGCCGGCCTGGAAGATCACCGGCTGGCCCTGGGGGGAGCGGGAGATGTTCAACGGCCCGGTGACCGAGAAGAACTCGCCCTGATGATCGAGGCGATGCTGTTTGCCGGGGTCGAGGAAGCGCTTGTTGGCTTTGTCCCGGGGGAAGGCATCGTCTTCGTAGGAATCCCACAGGCCCTGCACCACGGCGACATGCTCATGGGCACGGCGATAGCGTTCGCCATGGTCGATATGTTGCTCGCGGCCGAAGTTGCCGGCAGCGCCTTCCAGGCCGGTGGTGACCACGTTCCAGCCTGCGCGGCCGTGGCTGATCTGGTCCAGCGAGCCGAACTGGCGGGCGACGTTGAACGGTTCGGTGTAGGAGGTGGTCAGGGTGCCGACCAGGCCGATGCGCTCGGTGGCGCCGGCCAGGGCCGAGAGCAGGGTCAGTGGCTCCAGGCGATTGAGAAAGTGCGGTGCCGACTCGGGGGTTATGTAGGGGCTGTCGACGATGAACACGAAGTCGAACTTGGCCGCTTCGGCGGCGCGAGCCTGCTGCTTGTACCAGTCGATATCGATGCTCGCATCGCCTGGGATGTCCGGGTGCAGCCATTCCTGCTGGCTGGTGCCGACGCCGGTGAGAATGGCGCCGAAATGCAGTTGTCGTTGAGTCATGGGGCGATCCTTGGTCCGGGGCGATGCCGGCCAGAGAGACATCGAGGGCGCTCCTGGCCGGCGGAGTTTCAGCCGTTCTGTACTTTCTTGGCGCCGTCCTGCTGGGCGACCAGGGCTCGAATGCGCGGCAGCAGGTCCTGGCCGTACTCCACGGCATCGCGCAACTGCTCGAAGCCGCGGAACAGGAAGGTGGTGACGCCAACGTTGTAGTAGTCCAGCGCCGCCTCGGCGACCTGATCCGCCGTGCCGACCAGCGACGTGGAGTTGCCGGCGGCGCCGGTCAGCGCGGCGATCTCGGTCCACAGGCGCTTGTCGTGGACCTTGCGCTGGCTGGCCAGTTCGACCAGGCGCGAGGAGCCGGCGTTGCTGGTGCCGAAGTTCTTGTCGCGACGCTTGCTCTGGCGCAGGTTGATCAGCGCGCGGGCGTCTTCGAGGATGCGCTCGGCGCGTGCCCAGGCCTCATCCTCGGTGGCGCCGAGGATCGGTCGCAGCGACAGGCTGAAACGGATGTGCTTTTCCCGACCGTACTTGGCTGCCGCCTTGCGCACCTTGGCAATGCGTTCGCGAATCTGCTCCACCGGCTCGCCCCACATCATGTACACATCGGCGTGCTTGGCGGCGACTTCCACGGCGGCGTCGGAGGCGCCGGAGAAGTAGATCGGCACATGTGGCTTCTGTATGGGCTTGACCAGGGTCAGGTTGTCTTCGACCCGGTAGTGCTCGCCGTGATGGTCGAAGGGCTCCGTGCTGGTCCAGGTCTTGCGGAAGATGTCGAGGTATTCCTCGGTGCGGGCGTAGCGAGCGTCCTTGTCGAGGAAGTCGCCATCGCGTTGCAGGTCGCCGCTGTCGCCACCGGTGATCACGTTGATCGAGGCCCGACCACCGCTGAGGTGGTCGAGGGTGGCGAACTGGCGGGCGGCGAAGGTCGGTGCCTGGAAGCCAGGGCGATGCGCGACCAGCAGGCCGAGCTTGTCGGTCAGGGCGGCGACGTAGCTGGCCAGGATCATCGAGTCCGGCGCACTGGTATTGACCGCCAGCAGCGCCTTGTCGAAACCGCCGTATTCCTGGGCCTGGGCGAATGCCTTGACGAACTCCACGTCGACGATGGGGCCACGGGGCGCTTGCGATTCACTGCCTTCCTGAGGGCCGATCAGGCCGATAAATTCGAGACTCATGGGTAACTCCTGTTCAATGAGAGCCGCCTCTATGGGCAGCGGCGTGGGCACGTCAGGGCATTGAACGGGATACTAGGGAAGGCGGTTTGAATATGCAAAAACCGTATAGAAATATGCTTATGTTATTTTTATTTGTAATTTAGTTGCGGTGTTTTCAAGCGAGAACCGCATGCAGTGGGAAAACTGCGCAGGGATGGGACTCGGGCAGGAAGCGATAAGGCGAGCGCCAGGGGCCTGAAAAGCCCAGGTGTTTCGAGACCCGCTTGCGCGACGACGTGGCGTGCACCGAAAGGCCAACAGGCCCTGGGTAGCAGGTATGAAAAAGCCGATCCCGGCCATTCACCCGGATCGGCTATCTGGCCTTTGCCGGCCGTTGCAGTGACTCAGAGATCGTAGTCGTAATCGCCCAATTGCTTCTGCAGGCGGCGCTCATCGAGGTAGTTGTCGATGATGCGGCGCTTGGTCAGGTTGGTCTTGGCGACCTCGACCGGGCGCTCGTTGTTGTCTTCGGTGTCTTCCGCGACAAAGTCTTCTTCGAGGTCGAGTTCTTCTTTGCCTGTGCTCATTGTCACTCCAGCATTCGGGGCGATGTTGGCGACCTTATAGCGGCAAAGACGAAGGTGGTAAAAAAGATTTTTTCAATCGGTCAAGGCCAAAACACTGATAAAGATCAATCAGTCGGAGGTTTTTGCCTTGTACTCGCACAAATCTTCGATCCGGCAACTGCCGCAACGTGGCTTGCGCGCCTGGCAAACGTAGCGGCCATGCAGGATCAGCCAGTGATGCGCATCCAGTAGATAATCACGGGGGACGAACTTGAGCAGTTTGTTTTCCACCTCGATCACGTTCTTGCCGGGGGCGATGCCGGTGCGGTTGCTCACGCGAAAAATGTGGGTGTCCACGGCCATGGCCAATTGCCGGAAGGCGGTGTTGAGCACCACGTTGGCCGTCTTGCGTCCCACCCCCGGCAGGGCTTCCAGGTCTTCGCGGTTATCCGGGACCTGGCTGGCGTGCTTCTCGATCAGCAGGCGGCAGGTCTCGATGACGTTCTTCGCCTTGCTGTTGTAGAGACCGATGGTCTTGATGTACTCGGACAGTCCTTCGACGCCGAGGGCGTAGATCGCCTCGGGCGTATTGGCGACCGGGTAGAGCCTGGCGGTCGCCTTGTTCACACTGACGTCGGTGGCCTGGGCCGAAAGGATCACGGCGATCAGCAACTCAAAGGGCGTGGTATAGGCCAGTTCGGTCTTGGGTTCGGGGTTGTCTTCGTGCAGGCGACGAAAGATCTCCAGGCGTTTGGCGGCGTTCATCAGGTCGTCCGGTCAAGTCAGGTGCCATGGGCATCCAGCTGGCGCTGGGCTTCATCGAAGCGTACCCGGGCCTGTTGTAGTTGTGTGGCTGGCACATCCTGGCGCCGCTGCAGGCGGCTCAGGTCGGCACGGGCGTAGGCCAGCTCGGTCTTCAGTTCGCGCAGGCGGCTATCCACCGGGCGCTTGTCGATGCGTTGCAGGTTGGGCGGCGGTTTGCCGCTGGCGTCTTCGGCCTGGTGCAGGGCCGCCTCGGCATCGGCCAGGGCCTGGCGCAATGCCTGCAAGGTCGCTTCGTCGGCGCCCTGGCGCTGCCCCCTGGCCAGTTCGGCGCGGCGCCCGGCCAGGGCAATCTTGGCCTGTTTCAATGCCGCTTCGCCGAGGCTGGGCGCCGCAGGCTGGGCGTTGTCGAGGTCACGCTGGCTCGCTTCGGCCGCCAGACGCAAGCTGTCGACCTGGGCGCGCAATACGTCGGTGCCGTGCTGGGCGAACTGTTTCTCGGCCTTGGCCAGCGCTACGCGTGCCATGGCCGCCTCGATCTTCAGGCGTTTGTAACGCGCCTGATCTCCGTTGCTGGCAGGCACTGCCGCTGCTGGCCTGGTGGTCGCCGGGGCGCTACGGGCTTCCCGTTCGGCGCGCCGCTGGGCCTCCAGGCGTGCCAGGCGCTCCTGGCGTGCGTCATGCCGGCGGCGGAAATGCCCGGCCATCTCGCGCTGGGCGCGAGCCTGGGGCGCGGCTAGCGGCACGATGTCTATACAGTCGACCGGGCAGGGCGCCACGCAGAGTTCGCAGCCTGTGCATTCGGCGGCGATCACGGTGTGCATCAATTTGGCCGCGCCGACGATGGCGTCCACCGGGCAGGCCTGGATGCACTTGGTGCAGCCGATGCATTCGTCCTCGCGGATCAGCGCCAGTTGCGCGGGGACTTCCGGCTGCTCCAGCGGCAGTACCGGCACCCGCAGGAGGTCGGCCAGGGCGTGCACGGTGGCACTACCGCCTGGCGGGCATTTGTTGATCGCTTCCCCTTCGGCCATGCCCCGTGCGTAGGGCAGGCAGCCCGGATGGCCACATTTGCCGCACTGAGTCTGCGGCAACAGGGCATCAATGGCCTCGATACGCTGGGCAAGACTCATGCGAATGGCCGCCGTGGCGAGCAGGTTAACAAGGCGAAAGTGATGGAAGAAACGCTCATGCCGGGTGGTGCGGGATCGACGGAAAGGGCTCGTATTATCCCGGCCCTGGCATGGCGCTACAACCTCGCCCGGTCCGACTGTCGTTTTTATCCTGAGAGGGCCCTTTCGCCAGGGCGCCGGCTCAGGTAAAAGGGGCGGCCAGACCGCACCGCTACGGCGTGTCGGCTATGCTCGCTTCTTCCATTACTGCCGCCCGAGAACCTATGTCAATGAATAGGCTGCATCTCCTTGGCTTGGTCACGACCTTGCTGATGGCTCCCGCGTTCGCCGATACCCAACCGAAACCGCCGCAGGACAAGCAGGCGTTCATCGCCGACCTGATGAGCCGCATGACCCTCGACGAGAAGATCGGCCAATTGCGCCTGATCAGCATCGGCAAGGAGATGCCCAAGCCGCAGATCCTCAAGGAAATCGCCGCCGGGCGCATTGGCGGGACCTTCAACAGCGTCACCCGCCAGGAAAACCGTCCATTGCAGGAGGCCGCGGCCAACAACAGCCGCCTGAAGATACCGATCTTCTTTGCCTACGACGTGGTCCATGGCCACCGCACCATTTTCCCGATCAGCCTGGCCCAGGCTTCCAGCTGGGACATGGAGGCCATCGAGCGCGGTGGCCGGATTTCGGCCATCGAGAGTGCCGCCGATGGCCTCGACATGACCTTCGCGCCAATGGTCGATATTTCCCGCGACCCGCGCTGGGGGCGGACTTCGGAGGGTTTCGGTGAAGACCCGTACCTGGTGTCGCGTATCGCCGAGGTCATGGTCAAGGCCTATCAGGGCGGTGCGACCCCGAACCAGGCCGACAGCATCATGGCCAGTGTCAAGCACTTCGCCCTGTATGGCGCGGTGGAAGGCGGACGCGACTACAACGCCGTGGACATGAGCCCGATGCGCATGTACCAGGACTACCTGCCGCCCTACAAGGCGGGACTGGATGCCGGCGCTGGCGGCGTGATGGTCGCGCTGAACTCGATCAACGGCACGCCGGCGACTTCCAACACCTGGCTGCTGCAAGACCTGCTGCGCAAGGAGTGGGGCTTCAAGGGCGTGACCATCAGCGACCATGGTGCAATCAGCGAACTGATGCGCCATGGCGTGGCGCGCGATGGCCGCGAGGCGGCGAAGCTGGCGATCAAGGCCGGCGTCGACCTGAGCATGCACGACGAGCTGTACGCCAGCGAGCTGCCGGGCCTGATCGAGTCTGGCGAAGTGGACATCCGCGAAGTCGACAACGCGGTGCGCGAGGTGCTGGGCGCCAAATGGGACATGGGCCTGTTCGCCGACCCGTTCCTGCGTATCGGCAAGGCCCAGGACGACTCGGCCGACCCGGGGGTGGAGAACCTCCAGCACCGCGATGTGGCCCGTGATGTCGCGCGCAAGTCGATGGTGTTGCTGGAAAACCGTCGCAATACGCTGCCGCTGGAGAAGCAGGGCACCATCGCCCTGATCGGTCCGCTGGCCGATTCGCACATCGACATGCTTGGCAGTTGGTCGGCCTCTGGCGCGGCGAAGCAGACCGTGACCTTGCGCCAGGGCATGCAGGCCGCCCTGGGTGACCAGGCCAGGCTGCTTTACGCACGTGGCGCCAACGTCACCAACGACAGCCATATCGTCGAGTACCTGAACTTCCTCAACTGGGACGACCCGGAGGTGGTGCAGGACCCGCGCACGCCTGAGGCGATGATTGCCGAGGCACTGAAAGTCGCGCAGCAGGCCGATGTGATCGTTGCGGCGGTCGGGGAATCGCGCGGCATGTCCCATGAATCGTCCAGCCGCACCAGCCTCGACCTGCCGGAAAGCCAGCGCGAACTGCTGCGTGCGCTCAAGGCCACCGGCAAACCGCTGGTCCTGGTGTTGATGAACGGCCGTCCGCTGACCCTGAAATGGGAACAGGCCAACGCCGATGCGATCCTGGAAACCTGGTACACCGGCACCGAGGGCGGCAATGCCATCGCCGATGTGCTGTTCGGCGACTACAACCCGTCGGGCAAGCTGCCGATCTCGTTCCCGCGCTCCGTGGGGCAGATCCCGACCTACTACAACCATCCGCGCATTGGCCGGCCGTACCAGGTGGGCAAGCCGGGCAACTACACCTCGCAATACTTCGAGGAACCCAATGGCCCGTTGTACCCGTTCGGCTACGGACTGAGCTACACCGACTTCGAGCTGTCGCCGGTGCGCCTGTCGGCGACCAAGGTCAGGCGTGGCGGCAAGGTCGAGGCCAGCGTGACGGTGAAGAACACTGGCTCTCGTGATGGCGCTACCGTGGTCCAGCTTTATCTGCAGGATGTTGCCGCTTCGATGATCCGTCCGATCAAGGAGCTGAAGAACTTCCAGAAAGTCAGCCTGAAGGCTGGCGAGGAGAAAGTGGTGCGCTTCGACATCAACGAGGATGACCTGAAGTTCTACAACCTGCAGATGCAGTACCGTGCCGAGCCTGGCGAGTTCAACGTGCAGATCGGCCTGGACTCGCAGAACGTGCAGCAGGAGACGTTCGAGCTGGAGTAGAGCCGTTGCCCGTCACTCCCACCTGCGCGGGAATGGCGATCAATAAAACAAGAACGGCGCCCTGAGGCGCCGTTCTTGTGTTTACTTCACTCGCTGACCCGGCTTGGCGCCGCTGTCGGGGCTGAGCAGGTAGATATCTTCGCCGCCGGGGCCGGCGGCCAGGACCATGCCTTCGGATACGCCGAACTTCATCTTGCGCGCGGCCAGGTTGGCCACGTACAGGGTCAGGCGACCTTCGAGCTTGCTCGGCTCCGGGTAGGCGCTCTTGATGCCACTGAACACGTTGCGCTTTTCGTCGCCGATATCCAGGGTCAGGCGCAGCAGCTTGTCCGCGCCTTCGACGAACTCGCATTTCTCGATCAGGGCGATGCGCAGGTCCACGGCGGCGAATGCGTCGAAGGCGATCTCGGCAGCCAGAGGGTCTTTTTTCAGCTCGCCGTTGCCTCGGGGAGCGTCCTCCTTGGGCGCTTCGGCGGCGGCCAGGTCTTCCTTGGACGCTTCGACCATGGCCTCGATCTTCGCCGGCTCGATGCGGGTGAGCAGGGCGTTGAACGGGTTGAGCTGATGGTTGGCCAGCGGTGCGCTCAGGTCGGCCCAGGCCAGCGGCGCGACGTTGAGGAAGGCCTCGGCGTCGCGGGCCAGGTTCGGCAGCACCGGCTTGAGCAGGATCACCAGCTGGCGGAACAGGTTGACGCCCAGGGCACAGATGTCCTGGACTTCGGCCTGCTTGCCTGCCTGTTTGTTGAGCGCCCACGGCGCCTTGTCGGCGATCCAGGCGTTGGCGCGGTCGGCCAGCGCCATGATCTCGCGCATGGCGCGGGAGAAGTCGCGTTGCTCGTAGGCTTCGGCGATGCTCGGCGCGGCGCCCTGGAAGGCATTCCACAACTCCGGCTCCGGGTTGGCCGCGACCAGCACGCCATCGTTGCCCTTGTGGATGAAGCCGGCGCAACGGCTGGCGATGTTGACCACCTTGCCGACCAGGTCGGAATTGACCTTCTGCACGAAGTCGTCGAGGTTCAGGTCGAGGTCGTCGACGCCACGGCCCAGCTTGCTGGCGTAGTAGTAGCGCAGGTATTCCGGGTTCAGGTGATCCAGGTAGGTGCGCGCCTTGATGAAGGTGCCGCGCGACTTGGACATCTTCTGGCCATTGACCGTCAGGTAGCCGTGCACGTTGATCGCGGTCGGCTTGCGGTAGCCGGCGCCTTCGAGCATGGCCGGCCAGAACAGGGCGTGGAAGTTGACGATGTCCTTGCCGATGAAGTGGTACACCTCGGCCTTGGAGTCCTTGTTCCAGAACGTGTCGAAGTCCAGTTCCGGGCGGCGCGCGCAGAGGTTCTTGAAGCTGGCCATGTAGCCGATCGGCGCGTCCAGCCAGACATAGAAGTACTTGCCTGGCTCGTCGGGAATCTCGAAGCCGAAGTAAGGCGCATCGCGGCTGATGTCCCATTCCTGCAGGCCCGCGTCGAGCCACTCGGCGAGCTTGTTGGCCATGGATTCCTGCAGGGTGCCGCTGCGGGTCCATTTTTCCAGCATGGCCTGGAAGTCCGGCAGCCTGAAGAAGAAGTGCTTGGAGTCCTTGAGCACCGGCACGGCGCCGGAAATCGCCGAGCGCGGGTTCTTCAGCTCGGTCGGCGCGTAGGTGGCGCCGCATTTCTCGCAATTGTCGCCGTACTGGTCGTCGGCCGCGCATTTCGGGCAGGTGCCCTTGATGAAGCGGTCGGCCAGGAACATGCCTTTTTCCGGGTCGAAATACTGGGTCACCGAGCGCGTGGAAATATGACCGTTCTCGCGCAGGGCCAGGTAGATCGACTCCGACAGCTCGCGGTTCTCCGGCGAGTGGGTGGAGTGGAAATTGTCGAAATCGACCAGGAAATCGGCGAAGTCGGCGCTGTGCTCGGCCTTGACCCCGTCGATCAGTTGCTCGGGGGTGATGCCTTCCTTCTCCGCGCGCAGCATGATCGCCGAGCCGTGAGCATCGTCCGCGCAGACGTAGATGGCCTGGTTGCCGCGCAGCTTCTGGAAGCGCACCCACATGTCGGTCTGGATGTACTCGAGCATGTGGCCGAGGTGGATCGAACCGTTGGCGTAGGGCAGGGCGCTGGTAACGAGAATCTTGCGGGCTTCGGACATGGTCGTTCGCAGAGGCTATGGCTATTGGAAAGCCTGGAACTATAAAGGATGCGGCACGGCTCAGGCCACCTGAGCGAGAAAAAGCGCGCATTCATCGCTGCGTAAGTCATTGTCGGTAGCGAATCAGCAACTGCGCTGCTGCTATGATGCCCGCCTGTTTTGCTCAGTCTTTCGGAGTCGTCCCCATGAGCGTCACCCGCGAAGCGGTCGAAACGGCCCTGCGCCAGTTCACCGATCCCCATCTCAATCAGGACCCGGTCAGCGCCGGTTGCCTGCGCGATATCGCCATCCAGGGCGGCAAGGTCAGCGTGCGCCTGGAGCTGGGCTACGCCGCCGGCTTGTTCAAGAACGGCTGGAGCCAGATGCTGCAGATGGCCCTGGAGAACCTCGACGGCGTCGACAGTGCCAGCGTGCAGGTCGATGTGCGCATCGAGCCGCACAAGGCCCAGGAGCAGATACCTGCCCTGGCCAGCGTGAAGAACATCATCGCCGTGGCGTCGGGCAAGGGCGGCGTCGGCAAGTCGACCACCGCCGCCAACCTGGCCCTGGCGTTGGCCCGCGAGGGCGCGCGGGTCGGTATTCTCGATGCGGACATCTACGGGCCGAGCCAGGGCATCATGTTCGGCATCGCCGAAGGCACGCGGCCCAAGGTTCGCGACGAGAAGTTCTTCGTGCCGGTCGAGAGCCATGGCGTACAAGTGATGTCCATGGCCTTTCTCACCGACGACAACACGCCAGTGGTGTGGCGCGGGCCGATGGTCTCCGGCGCGCTGATCCAGCTGATCACCCAGACCGCCTGGGACAATCTCGATTACCTGGTCATCGACATGCCGCCCGGCACTGGCGATATCCACCTGACCCTGGCGCAGAAAGTGCCGGTTGCCGGTTCGGTGATCGTCACCACGCCGCAAGACCTGGCATTGCTCGATGCGCGCAAGGGCGTGGAAATGTTCCGCAAGGTCAACATCCCGGTGCTCGGCGTGGTCGAGAACATGGCCGTGCACATCTGTTCCAACTGCGGCCATGCCGAGCATCTGTTCGGCGAGGGCGGCGGCGCCAAGCTGGCCGGGCAATATGGCGTCGACCTGCTGGCCTCGCTGCCATTGTCGATGGCTATCCGCCTGCAATCAGACGGTGGCAAGCCGACCACGGTGGCCGACCCGGAAAGCCAGATCGCCATGCTCTACCAGGCCATGGCACGTAGCGTCGGGGCGCGTATCGCCCAGAGTGGTGGCATGGCGATGCCGACCATCACCATCAGCGACGACTGAGTTCATAACCTTCCTCCGGGGCGGTGGATTTCCAGCAGTCACTGCGGGAAACTCTCAGCCCCTTGTTTGCGCAACTACACCATAAGGACGCAATCCATGAGTCAAGTAACCCTGCGTGGCAACCCGGTTCAAGTCGACGGCCAACTGCCGCAAGCTGGCCAACAGGCCCCGGCGTTCAGCCTGGTCGGCAAGGACCTGGCTGACGTGAGCCTGGCCAGCCTGAGTGGCAAGCGCAAAGTCCTGAACATTTTCCCCAGCATCGATACCCCGACCTGCGCCACTTCCGTGCGTAAGTTCAACGCCGAAGCGAGCAAGCTGGACAACACCGTGGTGCTGTGCATTTCCGCCGACCTGCCATTCGCCCAGGCGCGTTTCTGCGGCGCCGAAGGCCTGGAGAACGTGATCAGCCTGTCGACCATGCGTGGCGCCAGCTTCCTCAAGGACTATGGCGTGGCTCTGGCCAGCGGCCCGCTGGTCGGTGTCGCCGCCCGTGCGGTGGTGGTGCTGGACGAGAACGACAAGGTGCTGCACAGCGAACTGGTCGCCGAAATCGGCCAGGAGCCTAATTACGACGCGGCCCTGGCCGTACTCAAGTAAACGTAAGCGTGTAGTGACAACGGCCTGCTTGATGCAGGCCGTTTTCGTTTCATGCCTTGTGACCGTTGCCGTGACGGGCTGCGATTGGCGGCTGGTCAGGCGGTGAAAATCCTGCTGGATATGCTTTTTCATTACCGCTCAGGTACTTGCTTTGTATCAAAAAGGGTAAATAGGCCGTAAAGAGGCTTTGCTTGCGAGCTGATAGTACTTATCGTTCACCCTCCCCAGACCGATGACCCCCTTGACCATGTCCGATACCCGTTCTTCGTCGCGTGCCTCCCGCAAGTGGATGGTCGTTGTGTTGCTCCTTGTCATAGCCCTGCTGGCCTGGTGGCTCTGGCCGAAACCGGCCGAGCCGCAGCACAAGGAGGCTCCGGGGCCCTGGAGCGGCCCGGTGCCGGTGCGTGTGGGGGCGGTGGCACAAGGGCGTTTCGATGTCGAACTCAAGGCGCTGGGTACCGTCACCGCGATCAATACGGTGAACGTGCGGCCACGGGTCAGCGGGCAATTGGCCAAGGTGATGTTCGAGGAAGGCCAGCAGGTCAAGGCTGGCGAGCTGTTGGCGCTGATCGATCCGCGCCCGTATGAAGTGGCCTTGCAGCAGGCCGAAGGCACCCTGGCGCAGAGCCAGGCGCAGTTGAAGAATGCCGAGATCGATCTGGCGCGCTACAAGGGCCTGTATGCCGAGGACTCGATCGCCAAGCAGACCCTGGACACCCAGGAAGCGCTGGTTGGCCAGTACCGCGGCACGCTGAAGAGCAACCAGGGCGCGGTGGCAGACGCCCGGCTGAATCTCGACTTCACCCGCATCCGCGCGCCCATCGACGGACGCCTGGGCCTGCGTCAGGTGGATATCGGCAACCTGCTCACCAGCAGCGACACCACGCCACTGGTGGTGATCACTCAGGTGAAACCGATCTCGGTGGCCTTCACCCTGCCCGAAAACGAGCTGCCGCCTGTGCTTGAACGCGTACGCAAGGGCGAGAAGCTGCTGGTCCAGGCCTGGGATCGCAACGAGAAACAGGTGTTGGCCGAAGGCGTGCTGCACAGCCTGGACAACCAGATCGACACGGCGACCGGAACGGTCAAACTCAAGGCACGTTTCAGCAATGACAGCGAGAGCCTGTTCCCCAATCAGTTCGTCAACGTGCGCCTGCGGGTCGAGACCCGCAACGATGTGGTTCTGATTCCATCGGCCGCCCTGCAGTACGGTTCAAGAGGCACCTTCGTCTTCGTCCTCGGTGACGATCAGAAGATTCAGTTGCGCGATGTCACCGCCGGTGCCAGCAACGGTGCGCAGGTAGTGATCGATGCCGGGCTCAAGGTCGGTGAACGCATCGTCCTGGAAGGCACCGACAAACTGAAGGAAGGCAGCGCTGTCGAAGTGGTCGCCGATCCTGGCGTCGACCAGGACAACCCGCGCATTCCGCTCAAGAGCGGCACATGAACGCATCGCGCCTGTTCATTCTGCGGCCGGTCGCCACCACGCTGTTGATGGTGGCGATCTTCATCTCCGGCCTGATCGCCTACCGGCTGTTGCCGGTGTCGGCGTTGCCCGAGGTGGACTATCCGACCATTCGCGTGCTGACCCTCTATCCCGGCGCCAGCCCGGATGTGATGACCAGCGCCGTCACCGCGCCGCTGGAGCGCCAGTTCGGGCAGATGGCCGGGCTGCAACAGATGAGCTCGACCAGTTCGGGCGGCGCCTCGGTGATCACCCTGCGCTTCAGCCTGGCGGTGAGCCTGGATGTCGCCGAGCAGGAGGTGCAGGCCGCGATCAATGCTGCGGACAACCTGCTGCCGACGGACCTGCCGACGCCCCCCGTCTACAACAAGGTCAACCCGGCCGATACCCCGGTGCTGACCCTCGCGGTCAGCTCGCCGAGCATGCCGCTGACCAAGGTCCATGACCTGGTCGATACGCGCATGAGCCAGAAGATCGCCCAGATCGCCGGTGTCGGTCTGGTTGGCCTGTCCGGCGGGCAACGCCCGGCGGTGCGGATCAAGGTCAACGCCGAGGCGCTGGCCAGCCATGGCCTGAACCTGTCGGACGTGCGCAGCCTGATCGCCGCGTCCAACGTCAACCAGCCCAAGGGCAATTTCGACGGCCCGACCAAGGTGTCCCAGCTCGACGCCAACGACCAGTTGGAGTCGGCCGAGGCTTATCTGGACCTGGTGCTCAAGTACGAGAACAATGCGCCACTGCGCTTGCGCGATGTCTCGACCATCATCGACGGCGCCGAGAACGAGCGCCTCGCGGCCTGGGCCGATGGCAACCAGACGGTGCTGATCAATATCCAGCGCCAGCCGGGAGCCAACGTCATCGACGTGGTGGATCGCATCCAGGCGTTGCTGCCGGCCATCACCGCCTCGCTGCCGGCCAGCGTCGACGTGAAGATCCTGACCGACCGCACCCAGACCATCCGCGCGGCGGTCAAGGACGTGCAGTTCGAACTGGTACTGGCCATCGGCCTGGTGGTACTGGTGACCTTCCTGTTCCTGCGCAAGGTCTCGGCCACGATCATTCCGTCCATCGCCGTGCCGCTGTCGCTGATCGGCACGTTCGGGGTCATGTACCTGGCCGGGTTCTCGATCAATAACCTGAGCCTCATGGCGCTGACCATCGCCACCGGTTTCGTGGTCGACGACGCCATCGTCATGCTGGAAAACATCGCGCGTCACCTGGAGGAGGGCGAGACGCCGCTCAACGCCGCCCTGAAAGGCGCGAGGCAGATCGGTTTCACCCTGGTCTCGCTGACCCTGTCGCTGATCGCCGTGCTGATCCCGCTGCTGTTCATGGCCGATGTGGTCGGGCGCCTGTTCCGCGAATTCGCCATCACCCTGGCGGTGGCCATCCTGATTTCCCTGGTGGTGTCGCTGACCCTCACCCCGATGATGTGCGCGCGCCTGCTCAAGCAGGAGAAAGACGAGGACCAGGGGCGTTTCTACCGGGCCAGCGGTGCTTTCATCGAGCGTATGATCGAGCACTACGCAACCGGCCTGCGCTGGGTGCTGAAGAACCAGTTCCTGACCCTGCTGGTGGCGATTGGCACGCTGGCGTTGACCGTCGTGCTCTACCTGGCGGTGCCCAAGGGCTTCTTTCCGGTCCAGGATACCGGGGTGATCCAGGGCATATCCGAGGCGCCGCAGAGCATTTCCTTCAGCGCCATGAGCCAGCGCCAGCAACGCCTGGCCGAGGTGATCCTGCGTGATCCGTCGGTCGCCAGCCTGTCGTCCTACATTGGCGTGGATGGCGAGAACACCACGCTCAACAGCGGGCGCATGCTGATCAACCTCAAGCGCCACGCCGAGCGCGACGTCACCGCCAGCGAGGTGATCGAGCGCCTGCGTCCGGAGCTGGCCAAGGTGCCTGGCATCCAGCTCTTCCTGCAACCGGTGCAGGACCTGACCATCGAGGACCGGGTCAGCCGTACCCAGTTCCAGTTCAGCCTGGAGTCGCCCGATGCCAGCCTGCTGGAGGAGTGGACGCCACGCCTGATCGATGCCCTCGGCCAGCGCCCCGAGTTGCTCGATGTCGCCAGCGACCTGCAGGTGCGCGGTCTGCAGGCCTACCTGCGCATCGACCGCGATGCCGCCTCGCGCCTGGGGGTGAATGTCGGCACCATCGACGATGCGCTGTATGACGCGTTCGGGCAGCGGCAGATCTCCACCATCTTCACCCAGGCCAACCAGTATCGGGTGGTGCTCGAGAGCCAGGGGGCCAGCAACCAGGGCCTGCAGGCGTTGCGGCAGATCCATGTGGCGACGGCAAGTGGCGCGCAAGTGCCGCTGACCTCACTGGTCAAGGTCGAGGAGCGCGCCAGTTCGCTGGTCGTCAATCATATCGGCCAGTTCCCGGCGGTGACGGTGTCGTTCAACCTGGCCAAGGGCGTCTCCCTCGGCCAGGCGGTGGAGGTGATCGAGCAGGTGCAGCGCGAGATCGCCCTGCCGGGCGGAATCCAGAGCGAGTTCCAGGGCGCCGCGCAAGCGTTCCGCGCCTCGCTTTCGTCGACCCTGCTGCTGATCCTGGCCGCGGTGGTGACCATGTACATCGTCCTCGGCGTGCTCTACGAGAGCTACATCCATCCGATCACCATTCTCTCGACCCTGCCATCCGCCGGGGTCGGCGCATTGCTGGCGCTGTTGCTCACCGGCAACGACCTGGGGCTGATCGCGATCATCGGCATCATCCTGCTGATCGGTATCGTCAAGAAGAACGCGATCATGATGATCGACTTCGCTCTGGACGCCGAGCGCAACCAGGGCATGCAGCCGGAGGCGGCGATCTACCAGGCGGCACTCTTGCGCTTCCGGCCGATCCTGATGACCACCCTGGCCGCCTTGTTCGGCGCCGTGCCACTGATGCTGGCCAGCGGCTCCGGCGCCGAGCTGCGCCAACCGCTTGGCCTGGTGATGGTCGGCGGGCTGCTGCTCAGCCAGGTCCTGACCCTGTTCACCACGCCGGTGATCTACCTGTATTTCGACCGCGCGGCCAAGCGTTTCACGGGTCGCAGCGCGGCGGGAGTGGCGGTATGAGGGTTCCAGCCCATACCGCGGAGATGTTGAGCGGGGATAGCCCGCGGCCATGAACATTTCCGCGCCTTTCATCATCCGCCCGGTGGCGACGCTGCTGCTGAGCCTGGCGATCCTGTTGCTGGGCGGTATCAGCTTTGGCCTGCTGCCGGTGGCGTCCCTGCCGAACATGGATTTCCCGGTGATCGCGGTAGAAGCCAACCTGCCGGGTGCCAGCCCGCAGATCATGGCGTCTTCGGTGGCCACGCCGCTGGAACGCTCGCTGGGGACCATCGCCGGCATCAGCGAGATGACCAGCCGCAGCTCCCAGGGCAGTACCACCGTCATTCTGCTGTTCGATATCGGCCGTGATATCGATGCGGCCGCGCGTGAGGTGCAGGCGGCGATCAACGCGTCGCGCAACCTGTTGCCCAGCGGCATGCGCAGCATGCCGACCTACCGCAAGTTCAACCCTTCGCAAGCGCCGATCATGGTCATGTCGCTGACCTCCAAGGTGCTGAACAAGGGCCAGCTCTACGATGTCGCCTCGACGATCCTGGCGCAGAAACTGGCGCAAGTGCCCGGCGTGGGCGAAGTGCATATCGGCGGCAGCTCGCTGCCGGCGGTACGGGTTTCCCTGGAGCCCAGGCTGCTGGACCAGTACGGCATCGCCCTGGACGATGTCCGCGAGGCGATCAGCCAGGCCAACGTCGACCGTCCCAAGGGCGCCCTGGAGAGCGGCCAGCAGCACTGGCAACTGCAGGCCAACGACCAGTTGGAAAAAGCCAGCGACTATCGACCGCTGGTGCTGCGCTACCAGAACGGTGCGCCGGTGCGCCTGAGCGATGTGGCGACGGTCAGCGATGGCGTCGAGGATCGCTACAACAGCGGCTTCTACAACGACGACAGCGAAGCCGTGCTGATGGTGATCAACCGCCAGTCGGGGGCCAACATCATCGAGACCATTGCCGCCATCCATGCCCAGTTGCCCTCGCTGGAAGCGGTAATTCCCGCCAGCGTCGAGCTGCAAGTGGCGATGGATCGTTCGTCGGTGATCAAGGCCACCCTCTACGAAGCCGAACATACGTTGCTGATCGCCGTGGGCCTGGTGGTCCTGGTGGTGTTCGCCTTCCTCGGTCGTTGGCGCGCGTCGCTGATTCCCGCCCTGGCGGTGCCGGTCTCGCTGGTCGGCAGCTTCGCCGTCATGTATGTGCTGGGCTTCTCGCTGAACAACCTGTCGCTGATGGCGCTGATCATCGCCACCGGCCTGGTGGTGGACGATGCCATCGTGGTGCTGGAGAACATTTCCCGCCACATGGAGGCTGGCGAAACGCCGCTCAAGGCTGCGTTCAAGGGTTCCAAGGAGGTCGGCTTCACCCTGTTGTCGATGAACCTGTCGCTGGTCGCGGTATTCCTCTCGATCCTGTTCATGGGCGGTATCGTTTCCAATCTGTTCCATGAGTTCTCCATCACCCTGACCGCGGCGATTCTCGTCTCGCTGGTGGTGTCGTTGACCCTCACGCCGATGCTTTGCGCGCGCTGGTTGAGGCCTGACCGCGAAGCGCGCCAGCCAGGCCGCTGGCAACTGGCTGGCCAGCGCCTGCAGGCGCGCATGCTCGAGGCCTATGGCCGTGGCCTGGACTGGGCGCTGCGGCATTCGCGGCTGACCCTGCTGAGCCTGTTCGTCACCATCGGCTTCAACGTCTACCTGTATGTCGAAGTGCCGAAGACCTTCTTCCCGCAGCAGGACACCGGGCAACTGATGGGCTTCGTGCGCGGCGACGACGGCCTGTCGTTCCAGATCATGCAACCGAAGCTGGAAATCTATCGGCGGGCGATCCTCAAGGACCCTGCGGTGGAAAGCGTGGCCGGCTTCATCGGTGGCGACAGTGGCATCAACAATGCGCAACTGATCGTGCGCCTCAAGCCGATCAGCGAGCGCAAGCTGTCCGCCCAGCAGGTGATCGACCGGCTGCGGGTGACCGTGCCCAAGGTGCCGGGTGGCCGCCTGATGCTGATGCCAGACCAGGATCTGCAGTTCAGCGGGCGCCAGGGACGCAGCACGGAGAACGAATACGTGTTGCTCACCGACGACCTGCAATTGCTCAACGAATGGTTGCCCAAGGTACGCGAGGCGCTGCGCGCGTTGCCCGAACTGACCGACATCGACGCCAAGGAAGGCGAGGGTACCCAGCAGATTCGCCTGGTGGTGGACCGGGCCACGGCAAAGCGCCTGGGCGTGGACATGAGCATGGTCACCAGCGTGCTGAACAACGCCTTCAGCCAACGGCAGATTTCACGGATCTACGATCGCCTCAACCAGTACAGCGTGGTCATGGAGATCAATCCGCAGTACGCGCTGTATCCCGAGTCGCTCGACCAGATTCAGGTGGTCACCGCCGAAGGTTCGCGTGTGCCGCTGTCGACCTTCTCGCACTGGGAGCGCAGCCTGGAGGATGACCGGGTCAATCACCAGGGCCAGTTCGCCTCCGAGAGCGTCGGCTATGCCGTGGCGCCCGGCTACACCCTGGAGCAGGCCAACAACGCCATCGAGAGGGCCATCGCGCTGCTCAACCTGCCGACCGAAGTGCAAGGCATGAGCAGCGGTACCGCCAGTGCCTTCACCAAGAGCGCCGGCGGCCAGCCACTGATGATCCTCAGCGCGCTGGTGGTGGTGTATATCGTCCTCGGCATCCTCTACGAGAGCTATGTCCACCCCTTGACCATTCTCTCGACCCTGCCGTCGGCGGGGGTCGGCGCGCTGCTGGCGATCCTGCTCACCGGGGGCGAGTTCAGCCTGATCTCGCTGCTGGGGCTGTTCCTGTTGATCGGCGTGGTGAAGAAGAACGCGATCCTGATGATCGACCAGGCCCTGTCGCTGGAGCGCAGTGCGGGGCTGACGCCACGGGAGTCGATCCGCCAGGCCTGCATGCTGCGCTTCCGGCCGATCATGATGACCACCCTGGCGGCGATGCTTGGCGCCTTGCCCTTGTTGCTGAGCATGGCCGACGGCGCCGAGATGCGGCGGCCGCTCGGCCTGGCCATCGTTGGCGGTCTGCTGCTCAGCCAGTTGCTCACCCTGTTCACCACCCCGGTTGTCTACCTCTATCTCGACCGCCTGCGCCATCGCGTCAATGGCTGGCGGGGTCGGCGCACCGATGCCGCTCTGGAAACTCCGTTATGAACCGATCCGTTCCGCCAAGCCTGTCATTCTCCCGTCGACCGCTGGCCCTGATGCTGGCCCTGATGCTGGCCATGCTGTTGGCTGGCTGCGCCGTCGGGCCTGACTACCAGCGCCCAGAGTCGGCGTCTGCGGCTGAGTTCAAACAGGCGGCAGGCTGGAAATCCGCCGAACCGGCCGACTTGGGACTGCGCAGCAACTGGTGGGAGCTGTATGGCGATGCCGAGCTCAATGGCCTGGTCGAGCTCCTCAACAGCAGCAACCAGAGCGTGGCCGGTTCCGAGGCCCAGTTCCGCCAGGCCAGGGCCCTGGCGCGCGGAGCGAGGGCCGCCTTCTTTCCGACGCTCAGCCTCGACAGCAGCGTCAGCCGCTCGGGCCAGGGGACCGGCGAAAGCAGTGTGCGTTTGTCCGATGGCTCGACCATCAGCAGCAGCGGTTCCGGTGGCATCTCCAAGAGTTACAACGCCAGTCTCGGCGTAAGCTGGGAGCTGGATATCTGGGGCAAGCTGCGCCGCCAGCTCGAATCCGACGATGCCAGCCTGCAGGCCAGTGCCGCCGATCTCGCGGCGATGCGCCTGAGCCAACAGTCCGAACTGGTGCAGAGCTACCTGCAACTGCGCGTACTGGATGAGCAGGGCCGCCTGCTCGAGGCCACGGTCGAGGCCTATCGGCGTGCCTATCGCATCGCTGAAAACCAGTACAAGGCCGGCATCGTGCCGCGCTCGGACATCAGCCAGGCCTTGACCCAGTTGCGCAGTACCGAAGCCGAAGCGGTGGATCTGCAATACCAGCGCGCGCAACTGGAGCATGCGATTGCCGTGCTGGTCGGCGTGGCGCCTTCGACGTTCAGCCTGGCCACTGTTTCCAACATACCGGCGCTGCCTTCCGTGCCGCTCAGTATCCCCAGTGCGTTGCTGGAGCGCCGGCCCGACATCGCCGCCGCCGAGCGCCGCGTGATTGCCGCCAACGCCAGCATCGGCGTGGCCAAGGCCGCCTATTACCCGGACCTGACCCTGAGCGCCACTGGCGGTTACCGCAGCGGCGGCCTGGACGACTGGATCAGCACGCCGAACCGTTTCTGGTCGATCGGCCCGCAATTCGCCATGACCCTGTTCGATGCTGGCCGGATCAGTGCTCAGGTCGAGCAGGCCGAGGCCAGCTACGACCAGACCGTGGCCCAGTACCGGCAGACCGTGCTCACGGGGTTGCGCGAGGTCGAGGACTATCTGGTCCAGCTTGCGGTATTCGAACGCGAGGCGCTGGTGCAGCAGCAGGCGCTGGACGCCGCGCGCGAATCGCTGCGCCTTATCCTCAACCAGTACAAGGCCGGCACGGTGGCGTTCACCGACGTGGTCAGCGTGCAGACCAGCACGCTTGCCAACGAACGTACGCGCTTGAGCCTGCAAGGCAATCGGCTGACCGCCAGCGTGCAACTGATCGCCGCCATGGGGGGCGGCTGGAACGGGCTGGAGCAGTGAGCGGCTGGTGGACTAGACTTGGCCCATTCTTCGTCTTGAATGAGCTTTTCGGATGCTGATCGGCAGTTACAACACCACGCTGGTACTGGTTTCACTCCTGGTTGCCATTCTTGCGTCCTACACCGCTCTGGATCTCGCCGGTCGCATCGTAACTTCCAAGGGGCGTGCCGTCTGGCTATGGATGGCCGGTGGTTCGCTGGCGATGGGCATGGGCATCTGGTCGATGCACTTCATCGGCATGCTGGCCTTCAGCCTGCCGATCCCGCTTGGCTATGACCTGGGCTGGACGATCCTTTCGTTCCTCATTGCGGTGGCCAGTTCCGGCCTGGCGCTATTCCTCATCAGCCAGAAGACCCTGCCGCGCTGGCAATTGCTCTGCGGTGCATTGGCCATGGGACTGGGCATCGCCTGCATGCACTACCTGGGCATGCACGCGATGCTGATGTCGCCAGGCATCGACTACCAGGCCGGGTTGTTCATCCTCTCGCTGCTCATCGCGGTGCTGGCATCCGGCGCGGCGCTGTGGATCGCCTTTCGCTTGCGCCGCCACAGCCCGCGAGTCCTGCAATTGCGCCTCGCGGCCTCGACGGTGATGGGCTGCGCCATCGTCGGCATGCACTACACCGGCATGGCCGCTGCGGTGTTTCCCGAAGGCAGTTACTGTGGCGCGGCGCCCAGTGGGCTGGACAATACCTGGATGGCGATTCTGGTCATCGTCGTGACCCTTGCCGTAACCGGTATCGCTTTGCTGACCTCGGTCCTCGATGCCCGCCTTGAAGCCCGCACCTCGATCCTGACTCGTTCGCTGACCGCGGCGAACCAGGAACTGACCCAACTGGCCTTGCACGACAACCTGACCCGTTTGCCCAACCGCATGTTGCTGGAGGATCGCACGCTCCAGGCCATGGCCAAGGTGCAGCGAGAGAATGGTTGCTTTGCACTGCTGTTCATCGATCTCGATGGTTTCAAGCCGATCAACGATGCCTTTGGCCACCACACGGGCGATCAACTCCTGCGCGAGCTGGCGGCGCGTCTGCGTGGGCAACTGCGCAACACCGACACCCTGGCGCGTATCGGTGGCGACGAGTTCGTCCTGTTGGTGGAACTGGCGGAGCGCGAGGATGCCGTCACCGTGGCGGGTAATCAGCTGCAACTCATCAGCCGGCCGTTCAACATCGATCAGCACGACCTGCGCGTTTCCGCCAGTATCGGCATCGTCCTGTACCCCGGCGACGGAACCACGGGGCATGAGCTGCTGATAAACGCCGATGCGGCGATGTATCACGCCAAGGCCAACGGCAAGAACGGCTACAGCTTCTTCGAACAGTCGATGAACATCAACGCGCGCAAGCAGTTGCAACTGCTGCAGGACCTGCGCATCGCCCAGGAAGAAAGGCAGTTCATTCTTTATTACCAACTGAAATTCTCCGCCGACGGGCAGCGTGCCATCGGGGCCGAAGCCTTGCTGCGCTGGCAGCATCCTGAGCGTGGCCTGCTCATGCCGGACGAGTTCATCCCGCTCGCCGAGAGGACCGGACTGATCATCGGCATTGGCGAGTGGGTGCTCGACGAGGCTTGCCGGCAGATGCGCGAGTGGCACGACATGGGCCATGACGACTGGCGGGTGGCGGTCAACCTGTCTGCCCTGCAGTTCGCCCATGCCGGCCTGGTGCGCATCGTAGCCGCGACCCTGGAACGCCATGATCTGCCGGCCAATTGCCTGACCCTGGAAATCACCGAAAGCACGGCGATGCAGGACGCCGACAATAGCATGCTGATTCTCGGCGAACTGGCGGAGATGGGCGTAGACCTGTCCATCGACGATTTCGGCACGGGATATTCCAGCCTGCTCTATCTCAAGCGTCTTCCTGCCAACGAGTTGAAGATCGATCGTGGTTTCGTCAGCGACCTGGAGCAGGATAGCGATGATGCGGCCATCGTCTCGGCCATCGTGGCGCTGGGTCAGGCCCTGAATCTGCGAATCGTTGCCGAAGGCGTGGAAACCAGTGGCCAGCGGGATTTTCTCACTGACCTGGGGTGTGACTCCCTGCAGGGCTTTTTGCTGGGCAAACCGATGCCGGCGGACAAGTTGCCGATCCAGGCGCTCAGTCGCGACAATCGCTTGGATTGAGTGCCTGCGTTTCCAGCCACCTGAGAAAGGCCTGTACCGCAGGCCTTCTTTCTTTACCGGGCACGCAGACGGCGAGGTAGCGCGCGCCAGGCAAACGCACGTCCGCTCGATAGGGGGTGAGCAGGCCATTGGATAGCGCGTCGCTGACCAGCACCGAACTGGCTAGCACCAGGCCCTGGCCGGATAGGGCGGCCTGCAACGCATAGTGCTCGTCCGGGTAGTCGCGCCGGTGAGCCTGTTCCGTCCAGTCCTCGCCACTCGCCACGCGCCAGTCCTGCCAATTGGGTAACCCGGGTTGTGGCATCGCCCAGGCAACGTCGATCAGATCGGTTTGCTGAGGCAGACGCTCGAGCACTGACGCAGTGGCATAGGTAGCGAACCATTCCGCCATCAGCGCCTGCTGGAACAAGTGCGGGTAGCTGCCGAAGCCACACCGGATGGCCAGGTCTGTATTCGAATCGCGCAGCAAATCGGTCAGTTCATTGGTGGTCTCCATGCGCACGCGAATACCGGGATGCTGCCGGTAGAAATGGCCTAGGCGCGGAATCAGCCAAAGCGCAGCGAAGGCTGGGGTGATGCTGACGACCAGACTCGTGTCGTCCTGGCGTGGGCGCAGGGCATCGAGGCCGTGCTGCATTTCCAGCAGGGCTCCGTGCAGGCTGCGCTGCAAGCGTTCGCCGGCATCGCTCAGGCGCACACCGCGCCCCAGTCGCTCGAATAGCAGGCAGCCGATCTCGGCTTCGAGCATGCGCACCTGGTGGGATACGGCGGTAGGTGTGACATTCAGCTCGGCAGCCGCCGCCTTGAAGCTGCATAGGCGTGCGGCCGATTCGAATGTACGCAGGGCGTTGAGAGGCAGGCGGGCGAACATCATGGCTCCAGATGGATGAGATTGATTCATCCAGGGCGACTATAGGTCATTTGTCCGGAGAGGGTGAGCTCAGCACAATGATGCCGTCAAATCCACATGTGGAGGCATTAGATCATGCAAGGTCCACTGCGCAAGGTGCTTCAGGCTGTGCTGTATGAGGTTGGAGCCATCGCTTTTATTTCACCTGTCATGGCAATGGTATTCGGCAAGAGCCTGTTCGCTTCCGGTGCCCTGGCGCTGATGCTTTCAGGGGTTGCGCTGGCCTGGAACATGCTGTTCAGCCTGTTGTTCGAACGCTGGGAAGCGCGCCAGCACAACCGTCGCCGTGGTTTTCTCCGGCGTTTGCTGCATGCCGCGGGTTTCGAGGGCGGACTGGTGGTGTTGCTGGTGCCGCTGATGGCCTGGTGGCTGGGTATCAGCCTGTTGGATGCCTTTATCGCCGACCTTGGGCTGCTGGTGTTTTTCTTCTTCTATGCCTTCGTCTTCCAGTGGAGCTTCGACAAGGCCTTCGGCTTGCCTGATTCGGCCAGAGTGGCTGCCACCTGAGGCCGAGGCGAACTGCAAGCAAGAGCCTGGAGCTCGCCGAGCCGCTTTGACTTGCCGTTTGAGGGGCGTGTTGCCCCTCATTCTGGCGCGGGCGCAGGCCTCAGTTGCTTGAGCATGTCGGCCAGCACGCCATGGCGGATCTGTAGCAGCAGGCGCATTTCCCCGGCATCCACGCCAAGGCTGCGGGCAGCCTGGAGTTGCTCGTCGGCAGCGTGGGGCATTGCCGACAGCAGCGTGTCCATCAGGCGCGTGGCGACTTTCCCGGGTAGCCCCAGAACTTCGCCGAAAGCGAGTACATCGTGGCGTTCGAGTTCGGCAAAGCGCCGGGCCTTGCCCATTGGCCAGGACAGTTCTTCGCTGCCCCAGGCATGGTCGCGGGCATATACGCTGGTGCTTAGCAGGTCGTAATGCGGTGCCAGCTCGACACCGCCGGCGCCGACGAAGAACGACAGGTTTTTCAGGTGGGCATCGTTGTTGCCGAGCAGCGCGTTGAACAGTGCCCAGCGAAACAGCGTCTGGCGTGCGAGGGCGCGGCTGCGGCACGACTCGACCAGGCGCTGCAGGGTTTCCAGGGTGGCCATGCGGTATTTGTAGGCACGATCGATGGACAGCAACTGGCAGGCATCGAGCACATGCCGTCGCTGCAGTCCATCGGCAGGGCCGGTGCGGTCGAAACGTTCGACCAGGTATACCGATTGTGGAATGCGCCACAACGCCACCGTGGGCACGGGAAGCTTGAGGCGCGCGGCCAACGACATGACGAACCATTCGTTGGCGGCACTGTGCGGATAGTGATCCAGATCCGTGTGGTCGGGCTTGAGGATATGGGTCGAAGGCGTCTGGCCGACCGGTTCGAACAGCAGGTCATGACGCAGGACCACGGCCAGCTTGTGTTGCGCGCCAGCCAGCGACATGCGCTTGGGCGCGGCCTGGGTGAGGCCGACACGGGGCAGGGCATCGATGCGCTGCGACAGGGCTTCGCTGGAGAGTGGCTGAAGGTCGCCGTCGGGCGGCAATTGACGGCTATCGAGCAAGGTCAGGGCACCTGCCGATTCGGCACCATATTGGGCGAGCAGGGCGAAGGCATCAGCAATGTCGACGTGGGCATCCTGGGCCAGCAGCTCACGGGCCTGCTCTTCGGGCAGCAGGTTGTCGAAGAACCACTGCACCGGCCGCAGGCTGCCACCGTCGACGATGCGACCTGCCGCACGAGGCAACTGGGGCGAAAGGTCGAAACCGTCCGGCGCTGTTTGCCAGGCCGCGTCATAGGTGAAGCGCCAGAGATTGTCCTGCTCAGTGAGTTCGCCAACCGGTTGCTCATTCAGCCAGACCTGCAGGTTTCTCATTCGGGAACCTCGGCATGCAGGCGTACGCCAAGCTCCTGCAACAGGGCCAGAACCTTGCCTAACTGGACGGTGCCTTTGCCTGACTCCACATCGCGCAGGAACACATGACTGACACCGACCATGCTGGCCAGATCATCCTGGCGAATGCCTTGGCTACGGCGCAGGGTTCGCACGAGCTGGCCAAGTTGGGCGGGGTCCTGAAGGGGAAGGAAGTTCATGCGTGCACCAATAATCTAAGCTGTGGCTTAGATTATCGGCGTTTGAGAGCATTTTTCAACCAAATCTAAGCTGCAGCTTAGATTTCAATATTTCATGTTCATTAAATGTACGAATCTAAGCTGTGGCTTAGATTATCTATGGAAAACCCCACGACCATACCGGCTCGTGGGGATATGCGTTGTCGAAAAGCAGCGGAGCCAGGTCTATGCCGAAGGCTGCCAGCCACCTCCGAGCGCTTTGTAGATCGCCACGATACCGCGATACAGGTCGACTTCGGCCTGGGCCTGGGCGTCTTCGGCGGCCAGGCGTTCGCGTTCGGCATCCAGCAGCACGAGGAAGTTCTCGGTGCCTTCGCGGTAACGCACGCTGGCTTGCTGGGCCGCGGCACGGCTGGCTTCCGACTGGCGCACCAGCGAGACCAGGCGCTGCTGGCGTTTTGCATAGTCGGTGAAGGCGTTTTCCGACTCTTCAAGGGCCAGCAGCACTTGCTGCTCGTAGCTGCTCAGGGCACCTTCGGCATCGGCCTTGGAACCGCGAATCCGGGCTCGCACGCTGCCCAGGTCGAAGGCGGCCCAACTGATGCTCGGTGCCACGCTCCACGCCCGCGCATCGGCGGCGCCCAATCGCGACCCGCGACCAGCGGTGAAACCGAGGAAACCACTGAGGCTGACCCGTGGAAACAGGTCGGCGGTGGCCACGCCGACATTCGCCGTGGCGGCGGCCAGGCGGCGCTCGGCGGCACGCACATCGGGCCGCCGGCGCAGCAGTTCGGCCGGGTCACCGATGGGCAGCGCCTTGGCGATCACCGGCAGCGGCCTGGCCGAGAGATCGACGTGCAACTGCTCTGGGCGCTGGCCGAGGAGGGTGGCGATACGGTTGCGCGAACGTGCTTCCTGCGCCTGCAGTTGCGGCAGGGTCGCTTCGGTGGCCGCCAGGCGCGCATCGGATCGCAGCACGTCCAGCTCTGTGCCAACTCCGGCATCGCGCAACTGCTCGGTGAGCCCGCGAGACTCCTGCTGGTTCTTCAGGTTTTCCCGGGCGATGCGCTCACGCAGTTGCGCGCCGCGCAGGTCGCCGTAGGCATCGACCAACTCGGCGATCAGACTGACCTGCAACTGGTAGTAGTCGGCCTCGGCGGCGTCGATCTGCGCGTCGCTGGCTTCGATCTGGCGCTGGATGCGGCCGAACAGGTCCAGCTCCCAGGCCATGTCCAGGCCGAGATCGTAGCGTTCGGTCTTGATCCGCTCCTCGATGTTCGACTCGGGTTGCTGGGCCTTGCCGATGGTCGAGCCAGCACGACTGGTGACGGTGGGGAACAGGTCGTTGCCCACGTCGTCACGAATCGCCCGCGCCGATTTCAGGCGGGAAAACGCCACACGCAGGTCGCGGTTCTCCTTCAGCGACTGCTGCACCAACTGGTTCAGGGTCGGGTCATCGAACTGTTGCCACCAGGTCGCTTCGAAGCGGCCACGATCAATCTCGGCTGACGTGGCACTGGCGACCACTGCCGGCGACGTGTCCGGCGCCTTGTAGTCCGGGCCCACGGCACAGGCGGCCAGGGCCAGGAACAGCGGCGCCAGGGCGAGGCGGGCGGGGAAGAAGCGGTTCATGCATGCACCTCGTTACCAGTGGAGTTACCCGCGGCGTTGGCCTTGCGCGCTTCGCGTTTTTCCACGAAGGCGCGGATCAGGGTGTAGAACACCGGCGTCAGCAGCAGGCCGAAGAAGGTCACGCCGATCATCCCGGAGAACACCGCGACACCCATGGCGTGGCGCATCTCGGCGCCGGCGCCGGTGGATATCACCAGTGGCACCACACCCATGATGAAGGCGATGGAGGTCATCAGGATCGGCCGCAGGCGCAGGCGGCAGGCTTCCAGGACCGCGCTGACGCGATCCATGCCTTCCTGCTGCTTGTCCTTGGCGAACTCGACGATGAGGATCGCGTTCTTGCACGCCAGCCCCACCAGCACGATCAGGCCGATCTGGGTGAAGATGTTGTTGTCGCTACCGGACAGGATCACCCCGGTGATGGCCGACAGCAGCACCGTCGGCACGATCAGGATCACCGCCAGCGGCAGGCTCCAGCTCTCGTACTGCGCGGCCAGCACCAGGAAGGCCAGCAGCACGCAGAGCGGGAACACGAACAGCGCGGTGTTGCCGGCGAGGATCTGCTGGTAGGTCAGGTCGGTCCACTCGTAGGTCATGCCGTTGGGCAGTTCTTCCTTGAGGATGCGCTCGATGGCGGCTTCGGCCTGGCCGGAGCTGTAGCCGGGCGCAGGGGCGCCGTTGATCTCGGCGGTGATGAAGCCGTTGTAGTGCATCACCCGATCCGGGCCGGAGCCATCCTGCACCTTGACGAAGGTCGACAGCGGAATCATCTCGCCACGGTTGTTGCGCACCTTCAACTGGCCGATCTGGTCGGCTTCCAGGCGGAACTGCTGGTCAGCCTGCACATTGACCTGGAAGGTCCGGCCGAAGCGGTTGAAGTCATTGGCGTACAACGAACCGAGGTAGACCTGCAGGGTGTCGAAGATGTCGCTGATCGCCACGCCATGGGTCTTGGCCTTGTCGCGGTCGATATTGGCGTCCACCTGCGGCACGTTCACCTGGTAGCTGGAGAACAGCGACATCGGCGCCAGCTCGGGTGCCTGACGGGCCTTGTTGAGGATGTTCTGCGTCTGCTTGTACAGCTCGTCGTAACCCTGGTTGCCACGGTCCTCCACTTGCAGGCGGAAACCGCCGATGGTGCCCAGGCCCATCACCGGAGGTGGCGGGAAGATGGCGATGTAGGCGTCCTGGATCTCGGCGAACTTGCCGTTCAGGTCAGCCGCGATGGCACCTGCCGACAACGATGGATCGGTGCGCTCGTCGAATGGCTTGAGTGGGAAGAACACGATGCCGCTGTTCGGGCTGTTGGTGAAACCGTTGATCGACAGGCCGGGAAACGCGACGCTGTTGGCGATGCCAGGGTTCTTGCTGGCGATCTCCGACATGCGGGTGATCACCGATTCGCTGCGGTCCAGGCTGGCCGCATCGGGCAACTGGGCGAAAGCCACCAGGTATTGCTTGTCCTGCTGCGGCACGAAGCCGGTCGGGGTGCTGGAGAAGCCGAACCAGGTCAGCACCATCAGGCCGCCATACACCAGCAGGGCGATGGAGCTGCCGCGCAACACGCGGCGCACGGTGCCGACGTAGCCGTGGCTGGCACGTTCGAAGAAGCGGTTGAACGGGCGGAACAACCAGGCGCCGAACAGCTTGTCGAGGAAGCGCGAGAAGCCGTCCTTGGGTTCGTGGTGCCCTTTGAGCAGCACGGCGGCCAGTGCTGGCGACAGGGTCAGCGAGTTGAACGCGGAGATCACCGTGGAGATGGCGATGGTCAGGGCGAACTGTCGATAGAACTGGCCGGTGAGGCCGGAAATGAACGCGGTCGGGATGAACACGGCGCACAGCACCAGGGCGGTGGCGATGATCGGGCCGGTCACCTCGGTCATGGCCTTGCGCGTCGCCTCCAGCGGTTTGAGGCCGAGTTCGATGTTGCGCTCGACGTTCTCCACTACCACGATGGCGTCGTCCACCACGATACCGATGGCCAGCACCAGGCCGAACAGCGACAGGGCGTTGAGCGAGAAGCCGAAAGCGTGCATCACCGCGAAGGTACCGATCAGCGACACCGGCACGGCGGCCAGCGGAATGATCGAGGCGCGCCAGGTCTGCAGGAACAGCACCACCACCAGCACCACCAGCACCAGGGCTTCGAGCAGGGTGTGCACCACCGCTTCGATGGAGCCACGGACGAAGATGGTCGGGTCATAGACGATGTCGTAGTCCATGCCTTGCGGGAAAGACTTCTTCAGTTCGGCCATGCGCGCGCGCACGTCATTGGACAGTTGGATGGCGTTGGAGCCAGGGCGCTGGAAGATCGGGATCGCCACCGCCGGCTGGTTGTTCAGTTGCGAACGTAGGGCGTACTGGCTGGAGCCCAGCTCGACCCGGGCGATATCGCGCAGGCGCGTGATTTCGCCGCCGTCGCCGGCGCGGATAATGACGTTTTCGAACTCTTCCTCAGTGACCAGACGGCCCTGGGTGTTGATCGACAACTGGAAGCTGGTGGCGCTGGGCGAGGGCGGTGCGCCCAGTTGGCCGGCGGCGACCTGGCGGTTCTGTTCGCGGATAGCGTTGACCACGTCGGTGGCGGTCAGGTTGCGCTGGGCGGTCTTGTTCGGGTCGAGCCAGACGCGCAGCGAGTAATCGCCCATGCCGAACAGTTGCACGTCGCCGACGCCGCCGAGGCGTGCCAGTTCGTCCTTGACGTTGATCAGCGCGTAGTTCGACAGGTAGAGCATGTCGTAACGCTTATCCGGCGAGGTCAGGTGCACGACCATGGTCAGGTCGGGCGAGGCCTTGTCCACCGTGATGCCGATGCGGGTGACTTCCTCCGGGAGCTTGGGCTCGGTGCGGGTCACGCGGTTCTGCACCTGGACCTGGGCGTTGTCCAGGTCGGTGCCGAGGGCGAAGGTGATGGTCAGGGTCATCTTGCCGTCGGAGGTCGCCTGGGACGACATGTAGAGCATGCCTTCGACGCCGGTGATGGCTTGCTCCAGCGGCGCGGCGACGGTTTCGCCGATGACCTTGGGGTTGGCTCCGGGGAAGTTGGCGCGCACCACCACGGTCGGCGGCACCACTTCCGGGTATTCGCTGATCGGTAGTTGGAACAGCGAGATGGCGCCGCCGATCAGGATGATCAGCGACAGCACGGCGGCGAAGATCGGCCGCTTGATGAAGAATTGCGAGAAATTCATGGCGTCTACCTGTCAGCCGCGTGGCGCGGGCTTGGGCTGGGCGTTCTGCGCGGCGACCTTGGGCGCCGAGCGGCCTTCGACTTCCTTGCGCATGCGATCCAGCGCGGCAAGGGTGTCGGCGTCGGCCATCGCCACGTTCTGCGGATCGACCGGGGCGCCCGGCATGGTGCGTTGCAGGCCGTTGACCACGATGCGATCACCCTTGCTCAGGCCGCTGCGAACGATGCGCAGGCCTTCGAGCTTGGGGCCGAGTTCGACGTTGCGATACTGGGCGGTGTTGTTCTGGTCGATGACCAGCACGAACTTCTTGCCGAGGTCGGTGCCGACCGCGATGTCCTTGATCAGGGTCGCGTCGTAGGTGCTGCTGCCGACCAGCTTCAGGCGTGCATACAGACCAGGCGTGAAAGCGCCAGCGCGATTGTCGAACACGGCGCGGCCACGGATGGTGCCGGTGCGCGGGTTGACCTGGTTGTCGAGGAAGTCCAGTTGGCCGAGGTGCGGATTGCCGTCCTCACTGGACAGGCCGAGGTACACCGGGCTCTGGTCGCGGGCGTCGGCGCCGCGTTGGCGGGCGAGGTCGATGTACTTGAGAAAGACGCGCTCATCGGCATCGAAATAGGCATACACCTTGTCAGTGGAGACCAGCGAAGTCAGCAGTGATTCTCCGGCATTCACCAGGTTGCCTTCGGTGATTTCGGCACGGCTGACGCGACCATCGATCGGCGAGGTAATGCGGGTGAAACTGAGGTTGAGGCGGGCGTTATCCAGCTCGGCCTGGATTGCCGCCGCTGCCGCCTTGGACTCCTCGGCGCCGCTGACCCGTGCATCGGCCAGCTCGGCGGAAATCGCGTTGCTCTGGCGCAGGCGTTCGCCTCGACGGGCTTCGTTATCGGCGCGCAGGGATGCGGCCTTGGCCTGTTGCAACTGGGCTTGCAGGCGCTTGACCTCGGCTTCGAACGGGCGAGGGTCGATCTGGAACAGCAGATCGCCTTTCTTCACCAGGCTGCCTTCGCGGAAGGCGACCTTGTCGATGTAGCCGGAAACCCTTGGCCGGACCTCCACCGACTCCGGCGCTTCGAGGCGACCGGTCAGTTCATCCCATTCGTTGACGGGCTGCTGAATGACTTCTGCGACGCTGACCTTGGCCGCGGCTTGCTGGGGCTGGCTGGCTTGCTCGTTCTTGCCGCAAGCGCTGAGGACCAGTAAGGCTGCCAGGGCCAGGGGAAAGCGCAAGGCGAGTTTGGTTGACTGTTCCATGAAAGGCTCCGCCAGTCTGAGTTATGAGTGGGCGGAGTCTGCTGTCGATCCCTCGCATCGACGAATCGAATGATCCGAAGATACATATCAGTAGCAATGATACTTTCTGCCGTTATATCGATAAGGTCGAAAACATCGAGGTTCTGCTTGGTCAGAGCAGCTCGATTCCAAAGCGGCGCATGCAAAGCGCGAAGAGCCCGAAGCTGATCATCGTGACAATGCAGCTACAGATTAGCGTCGGCCAGAAACCGAAGCGTGGCAGTAGGAGAGGAAAAGCCAGGAACATCGGCAGCGTCGGCACGACGTACCAGAAGGTGTACCAGGCATGGTTGGAGATTTTCTCCGTGCTCTGATGTTCCAGATACAGCCAGATCAGCGTGAGCACCGTCACCAGGGGAAGCGCAGCGACCAGACCGCCGAGCTTGTCACTGCGCTTGGCCAGTTCCGACACCAGCACAACGATGCCGGCCGTCAGGAGGTATTTGATGATGATCCACGCCATGGCAGGGGCTCCATGCAGTGTTACTGATGTCCGCTCAGGCTTATGGCTTGAGGCGCTGTGCGAAGAGGTTACCTCGAAGTCAGCGTGATTCGATGTTCAATATCGTTGATTGCATGAGCCTACGGGGGGGGGTAGATGACTTATCTGGCTGGCAAGGAAATAAGACTGCCTCCGTGAAGCTGGAGGCAGCTTGTCAACGCTCAGCATTGCGTACGTTGATTAACGCGATAAGGAACACCTCGCATTAATATGCACGTGATGCCGGTTAGCGGCTGTGTAGATGCTCAGCTCCAGTCATGGCGGATGATTCAGAGGAGGATGCTCGACGCCAGTGGGGCAGCGGGGAGCAGATCACCGCCAGGGCTGCCAGGACGGCTGCGCCTGCAAAAATGATGAAGCTCCAGAACAAAGGGAGACCCGCGTGGGCGATGTACCCCCCCCAGTATCGGGCCGGTCATCGCGCCGAAACGACCGACGCCAACCGCCCATCCCGTGGCGCTACCACGAGCGTGGGGGGCGTAGTAGTTGGAGATGTAGCCGAGCAGAACCAAGGCGACCCCAACACTGCCAACACCGGCGAAGGAGACAAATACGTAGCTCAGTACGATGGACGTCTTGAGCGAAAGGGCTGCGACACCGGCAGCACCCAGCAGGAAGAAGAAGGAGATGGTGGTCCGTTCTCCGAATCGGTCTGCAACGCGGCCGATGAAGATACCGCCTATGGCAGCGGCAAGGCTGTAGACCGCCAGGAATGACAGGCTCGACCCCAGGTCGTAGCCACTCTTGCGCATGATCTGCGGAAGCCAGGTGCCCAGGCCGTACATGACCATGACGGCCATGAACTGGGTGATCCACAAGCACAGTGTTCCGTAGCCATTACGAACAAACACCTCGGTTAACACGGCCTTGAAGCTTGTGCTGGGCTGTTCTGCATTGCCGGCTGTTGTGACCTCTGGACTGTCGGACAGAGATACACCGAGGCGCTTGGCAAGGCTCTTCGCTCGATCAAGACGTCCCTGATGCAGGAGGAACTCAATGGACTCCGGTAGCAGCTTGGCCATGATCGGCAGCAGGACCAGCGGCATGGCGCCGAGGGCCACGATCAACTCCCAGCCATAGCGTTCAAGCCAGGCCATGGAAGTCAGTGAAGCAAGCAGCACACCCAATGGGTAACCGGAATACATCAGCGCGAAGTTTCTGTTGCGCTTGTCCACCGGTGAATACTCGATGGTGAGTGCGGCCGCTACGGATATAACCCCGCCAAGCCCCAGTCCGCCAATGAAACGTGCTGCAATGAACCAACCGAGGCTGGGCGCCAGGGCCGCCCCAATCATGGAGACCGAGAACAGGAAGACGCAGAGGATGATCAAGGGTTTTCGACCGATCATGTCGCTGATTACGCCGATCAGGTAAGCGCCGAACAGCGTACCTAGCAACGCCGCGCTGCTGAGCTCTCCGATCTGCAGAGGTGTAAGGGTCCAGTTGGGATCGGTGAATGCCGAGTACAAACACCTGATAGTCAAAGGCAACCCGGCTGCGCTGAAAGCCCAGCCCGGCCAGTTCTTTCACCTGATGTGCCCGGCGACGGAACAGGATCAACCCTTCCTGCGCCGTCCGATGAGCCTGTATGGCGTCGATCCCCACGCGGGGCAGGTGAAGTTTCTCTACAAGGTTCAAGGCGCTGGTACCCGGGGGCTGTCGACCCTCGTTCCCGGCCAGTACCTGGATATGCTGGGCCCGTTGGGGCGTGGCTTCGAGCTGCCAGCGCGTACCCGGCATGTGCTTCTTGTGGCGCGTGGTGTCGGCCTGGCCACACTCACGCCACTGGCTGATGCGGCCATTGCCCAGGGGGCGAAGGTCACTGCGATTCTCAGTGCGCGCAGCCCGGCGTTGATCATGTCCGAAGCCGAGCTGACCGCAGCGGGAGCGCAGGTCATCACAGTCACTGACGAGGCGGGCAGCAGCTCGGTACCGCGTCTGGATTCGATGATTCGCCAGTTGCATGGCCAGCAGCCATTCGACTTCATGACGACCTGCGGTTCCAATCGCTTGCTCAAACTGCTGCAGCACTTGTCCGTCGAACTCGACGTGCCTGGTCAGATCGCGATGGAGCAGCACATGGGCTGCGCCGTCGGCATGTGCTATGCCTGCGTGCGGCCATTCCGCAAACCAGGGGGTAGCGGTGAACTGAGTTATCGACGGGTGTGCTGGGATGGTCCGGTCTTCGCGTTGGAGGAGGCCCTGACATGGTGAACCTCAACGTCAATGTCGGCAGCCTCCAACTGGCGAATCCGGTGATGCCAGCCTCTGGCACCTTCGCCGAGGGAATGGCGCAGATCTTCGATCTGAATCGCCTGGGCGCGATCGTCACCAAAACCATCACCGATGACCTGCGCGAAGGCAATCCCACCCCGCGAATCGCCGAGTTCAAGAACTCGACGCTGTTTTCGATTGGCACTCCAAGCAAGGGGGGCGACTACTACATCAACGAGACCGTGCCGTTCTACCGTTCCTACAGCCCGCCGCTGGTGGCCAGTATCTCGGCGGATTCCATCGAACAGTTTGGTGAGCTGGCGGCCAAGATCAGCGTTCCGGGGGTGAGGGCCATCGAGGCGAACATCTCCTGCCCGAACCTGAAGAAGAACGGCCTGGCTTTCGGTATGGATGCCGATGCGACTTACCAGGTGGTCCGCGCGATGAAGGCCGCGACCGACGTTCCCATCTGGCCGAAGATGACCCCCAACGCCGCCAACATCGCCGAAATCGCCCTCGCAGCCGAAGAGGCCGGTGCTGATGCCGTGGTGGTGTCCAATGCGCTGCTGGCCATGGCCATCGATGTGGAAACCTTCCTGCCCAAGGTCGCCAACGTGATGGGCGGGATCACCGGCCCGGCGATCAAGCCGATCCTGCTGCGCATGACGTACCAGTGCGCCCAAGCGGTGAAGATTCCTGTCATCGGCTGTGGTGGCACATGACCGGCAGTGCGTAGCTCTTTCACGCGAGCGGCCGGCATCAGAATGTTCAGGTCACGGCGTGCCTCGATCGTGCTCACCGGACCTTGCTGCAGGCGCTCAAGAAGACGAGCGCGTTGCGCCTCGGCACTGCTATTATTGGGCTGCGTATTTTTAGGGCTGGCCTTCGGGTCGGCCTTTTTCTTTTTCATGGGTCAGGCCTCTGTCGAAGTCAGCAGGTCGATGCGGGCCTGTAGAGCTTTAAGGCGGTCCTCCGGGCTCAGCCCCCTCGTCTTAGGCAGCCGGTCGACACGCGCTTTCAGGGCGACGCGACGCAGCTCAGCGTCAATGCCGCTGTTGATCAGTTGCCGATCAATCGCGCGAAGGTGCTCCAGCGTTTCGGCGCTCACCTGATAGGTAAACTCGTCAGCCACCTCATAACCATCCATGGCGTCACGCACATTGCGGGCTTTCGCCCTGGGTTTGCTCAGCGCCTGCTTTACGAAATCAGCTAGGGGGCTTTCGCGCGAGTCGTCTTGCCTCGACTCAGCCCAACGGACCAGCCTGACAGCCAGCTCATGCCGCACCCACAATCCGGCGCGAAGGTTGATCACGCCCGAGCCAGGTACGCCAGGTGCTGCCGGGACATGGCCGCCTACCGAGCCCGGTTCCTCTCGAAGGATCTTGATCTTGCCTAGATAAAGAATGAGATCCTTGCGGTTAGCTCTCGCGTAATGAGGATCGAGCCATTGCGGTGGCAGCATACGGCCCGAGCTCTTGACCAGATCGGCCACCTCATCAATAACGCCAGTGGCGCGGAAAAACTCTTTGACCTGCGCCACGCGAAGCGGCTTTACCAGCAGGCTGGCGTTGATCATGCCGGAGTCATCGAAAGCCAGGACGTGGTTGCCGAATTGGCAGGTGGTGATGCCGTCGTTGACGTGGCTCATGCAGCCACCTCACGCATGGCGATCCGCGACTTAACCCACTGCTGAACTTCACTGAGAACAAAGCCAACTGGTGAGTTGCGCGACTTCCCATTGCTCAAGGGAACGGGTCGAGGAAAGCTCGCGTCGCTCTTCAGCAGCTTATAAATTGCGGGCCTGCTGTACCCGGTCATCGCCAGCACCACCGGCATGCGTATGATTGTGGTCGTAGGATCTAGGCTGCTAATTGGCAGGTTTGAGGCAATGGGAAAGGCTGTAGCGTTAAGCACTGTATTCACCCGTATATCAGTAGACGACGGGAGACAATGTGCTCGGTCTGAATGGGTAAGGCCGAGGTACCCAACCCAAAATTTACTTACCCAGTCTGTTAAATCCTTCTCCGGATGGTCTCTTCGCTATCATTAAGGTTGAGCCTTTTTTTTACGAGCGGTGCCAGGCTTCGTTTTGAGATTATCCGATTAGGATTTTCGCTTTGTATTTCATTGGCGCATTTTTTCCAGCGCTCCCACTTCTCTTTACTTACGTCACTCGACTCCCGCGGGCGCGCAGAAAACTCCTTTACCTGCAGACGACGACTGGCCCCTAAAGCAGCATCTGAATCTATATCTGGCGGCTCCTCATCGGGTAGCTCATCCACTGCCTTCCTGAACGTATCGGGAAGGCATCCGAACAAATCACCCGTAACATCGCCATCAATAAAGTCGATCAAGGCCTTTGGCGTGCAGGGAAATAAAAGCTGGTGCTGGCTTTCGATGAGCATCCGTGAAGCCACTTGCGCCCTGGATGTCGACTTGGAAAAAGTTCTGCTCTTGTGACCGAGTGCATACTCAGAAGAGGCTTCTTGGATTTGCTCCTCACTCCAGCCGTGCTTTTCAGCGTTTTCGTTTGGATGAAAGAACACACCGTCTGTTGTGATCAGATACGCATTATGTGCTCCTGGGCCAACATCAGTAATATTCAGCCATTCCTGAAGCTCAAGCTGTCTTGTAGCTGCAAGCGTGTGCGCTAGCCCCTCATCCATTTCTATCCATCCCTGTTTGAGTGCGTTTCATCGTCACCACATTGCTTGAGTCAGAGCCCCGTCGAGCAAAGTCATATGGCGTGATATGAGTCTCTCGGTTCGCGTCGAGATAGTCTGCCCACCACTGGATCATTAACCGTCGTTCCTCCAGATGCTCGGCTTTGTGGATGTAGGCGGCCCGCACTCCGTTACGCTCCTGATGGCTCATCTGCCTCTCTACTGCATCACGACTCCATAGTCCCGACTCAATCAATGCGGAGCAGGCCATTGTTCGGAAGCCGTGCCCGCAGATTTCACTCTTGGTGTCATAGCCCATTCGCCTGAGCGCGGCGTTCACAGTATTTTCACTCATGGGTTTGTGATGATAATGATCACCAGGGAAAACAAGATCGAAGCGACCAGACAGTATCTGTACCTGGGCAAGCAGGTTTGACGATTGTCGGCTCAGTGGTACCAGGTGAGGTGTGCGCATCTTGGCGCCTCGCTCGGAGAACCTTACGCCTTCAATAGCCTCTCGTTCACCTGGAATGGTCCAGAGACTACGCGGCAGATCCACCTCAGCCCAGCGAGCAAACCGCAGCTCACTTGAGCGAATGAAAACAAGCAGTGCCAGCGATACTGCCATGCGCGTTAAGGCCCGGCCTTTGTATGCGTCTATTCGTTGAAGCAGATCTGGCAACTTCTCAAACGGCAGGGCGGGGCGATGCTGAGCCTTTCGGGTCGCAACAGCCCCTAGAAGGTCAGAGGCAGGATTGGTTTCGATATACCCATGCTGAACGGCATAGCGCATCACCCCAGTTGTGTATTGCCGCAACCGGCTAGCCAACTCTAGCGTGTCTAGTTGCTCGGTCGCTTTGAGGGGAGCCATCAGATCCCGGATCTTCAAACTGTCTACTGGCCGAGTACCAAGCGGAGGGAATAGGTACAGTTCCATTCGGCGCAGTACCTTGGCGGCATGATCATCGGTCCATTTGCGGGCACAAGCTGCATGCCATTCCAGGGCAATGCTCTTGAAGGTATTACCTGCTGCCAGTTGAGCGTGTTCGCGCTGCTGTTGCTCATGCGCAGCAGGATCAATTCCCGAGGCCAGAATTTCTAAAGCAGCAGCTCGACGACCGCGCGCAGCTTTAAGCCCTAGAGCTGGGTAGTTGCCGAAAGTAGCGAGTGCTGGACGGCCGTCAGGCCTTCTGTATTTGAAGCGCCAGACCTTGGTCCCTGTCCGCTTTACAAGCAGAAACAGCCCTTGGCCGTCGAACAGGCTGTAGTCCTTATCCTTCGGCTTGGCTGCTTCGCATTTTGTGTCGGACAACGGCGTGACTGTACGTGCCATTGGTATATGCCTCTCCCACCGAACCGGCGTATACCCAAACGTATACCTACTTGGAGTATATGAGTAGAGACAAGTAGAGACTGATTAAGACTGCTTTCTAGCTGAAATCCCTGATTTTACCGGGCTTGGTAGGCTATCTAAGACTACTTAAAACAGCTAAATGGTGCCTGGGACGGGACTCGAACCCGTAAGCCGTTTTAGCGGCGGCGGAGTTTAAGTCCGCTGTGTATACCAATTTCACCACCCAGGCCATGCGTGACCGAACCTGCGCGGTTCAGAACGCTGACTACTTCCGTGTCCAGGCTTCCCTTTCTCCGGTAGCGACTCGCTCGCCCCATCGCAAGGGCTTGACGAGGGCTGGACTATATACAGCAAGGCTTTTCGCTGCAAGCGATCCAGTAAACAAAAAGCCCTGTAGATCATGTACCTACAGGGCTTTGAATATGACCAGCGACTGGTGGCGGCCAGTCGCCAGACATCCTTGAGGCTTCAGTCGAAGCTGTAGGCGAATTCGCCGTTATCCACGCTTACGGTGACCTGCTTGATCTCGCGGCCTTCGAGCATGCGCCCGAGGAATTCACGACTGAGGTCAGGCAGCATACCGTTGGTCAGGATCGCATCGATCTGGCGACCGCCGCTTTCGGTCTCGGTGCAGCGAGACACTACCAGGTCGACCACCGCCTGGTTGTAGTTGAATGGCACCTTGCGGGTGCTTTCCACGCGCTTCTTGATGCGCTCCAACTGCAAGACGGTGATGCTCTTGAGCATGTCATCCGAGAGCGGGTAATAGGGGATGGTTACCAGGCGTCCCAGCAGTGCCGGAGGGAAGATCTTCAGCAGCGGGTCACGCAGCGCCTTGGCGATGCCTTCAGGCTCCGGCATCAGGTCGGGGTCGCTGCACAGACCGGCGATGAGATCGGTGCCGGCGTTGGTGGTGAGCAGGATCAGGGTGTTCTTGAAGTCGATGACCCGGCCTTCGCCGTCTTCCATCACGCCCTTGTCGAAGACCTGGAAGAACACTTCGTGGACGTCCGGGTGGGCTTTTTCCACCTCGTCGAGCAGTACCACGCTGTAGGGTTTACGACGCACTGCTTCGGTCAGGACACCGCCTTCGCCGTAGCCGATGTAGCCGGGCGGGGCGCCTTTGAGGGTGGAGACGGTGTGCGCTTCCTGGAACTCGCTCATGTTGATGGTGATGACGTTCTGCTCGCCGCCGTACATGGCTTCAGCCAGCGCCAGGGCGGTTTCGGTCTTGCCCACGCCAGAGGTGCCGGCGAGCATGAATACGCCGATAGGCTTGCTCGGGTTGTCGAGGCCGGCACGTGAAGTCTGGATGCGCTTGGCGATCATCTCCAGGGCATGATCCTGGCCGATGATGCGTTTTTTCAGGTGTTGGTCCAGCTTGAGCACGGTCTCGATTTCGTTGCGGGCCATGCGTCCGACCGGAATGCCTGTCCAGTCGGCGACCACCGAGGCGACCGCCTGGTAGTCGACCGTGGGCAGGATCAATGGATTCTCGCCTTGCAGGGTATTCAGGCGCTGTTGCAGGTCGGCGAGTTTGCCGCGCAGGGCGGCGTGCTCCTCTTCGCTCAGGCGGGCCGCGCCAGCTTCGTCGCTGGTTTCATCGACAGGCTCGGCCGCCGCGCGCAGGCTGGCACGGGTAGTGAGCAATTCATCGACCAGCGACTTTTCTTCGCTCCAGCGAGTCTCTAGCTCGGTCAGGCGAGCACGTTCTTCTACGAGCGCCGCCTGGGTATCGTCGCGGCGATTGCCGATGACTACGCCGATGGCTTCTTCACGGCCGATGATCGCCAGCTCGGTTTCCAGTGCCTCGATACGCCGGCGACTGTCGTCGACCTCGGCCGGCACAGCATGCAGGCTGATGGCGACGCGGGCGCAGGCGGTGTCCAGCAGGCTCACGGATTTGTCGGGCAACTGGCGGGCAGGGATGTAACGATGCGAGAGCTTGACCGAAGCTTCCAGCGCCTCGTCGAGGATCTGCACCTGGTGGTGCTTTTCCATGGTCGAGGCAACACCGCGCATCATCAGGATCGCGCGATGCTCCGACGGTTCGTCGACCTGTACGACCTGGAAACGCCGGGTCAGGGCGGGGTCTTTTTCGATGTGCTTCTTGTACTCGGCCCAGGTGGTGGCCGCGACCGTACGCAGGCTGCCACGGGCGAGGGCGGGTTTGAGCAGGTTGGCCGCGTCGCCGGTGCCGGCTGCGCCCCCCGCGCCGACCAGGGTGTGGGCTTCGTCGATGAACAGGATGATCGGCTTGGCCGAGCTTTGTACGTCCTCGATGACCTGGCGCAGGCGCTGCTCGAATTCGCCTTTCATGCTGGCACCGGCCTGCAACAGGCCGACATCCAGGGCGCGCAACTCGACGTCACGCAAGCTCGGCGGTACGTCGCCGGCGACGATACGCAGGGCGAACCCTTCGACCACCGCGGTCTTGCCAACGCCGGCTTCGCCGGTAAGGATCGGGTTGTTCTGCCGGCGGCGCATGAGGATATCGACCAACTGGCGAATCTCGTCGTCACGGCCAACGATAGGGTCCAGCTTGCCGCTGCGGGCCTGTTCGGTGAGGTCGACGGTGAAACGCTTGAGGGCTTCCTGTTTGCCCATCGCGCTAGGTGCCATGGCACCGCTGGCTTCGCCGGGGGCAGCGCCCGCATTGAAACCGTCGGTTGGCGCCAGGGCGTTTTCCGGCGAGTTGCCGACGATCTCGTCGAAGCGCTCGGTCAAGGTCTCGACCTTGATCTTGTCGAACTCGCGGGAGATCGCCAGCAGCGAGTTGCGCAGGCCCGGGGTCTTGAGGATACCGACGACCAGGTAGCCAGTACGTACCTGGTTTTCGCCGAACATCAGGCTGCCGTAGACCCAGGCGCGCTCGACGGCTTCTTCGACGTGGGAAGACAGGTCGGTGATCGAGGTAGAGCCACGAGGCAGGCGATCCAGGGCTTCGGTAATGTCCTTGGCCAGACGCGCCGGCTCGATGTTGAACTGGCGGATGATCTGATGCAGGTCCGAGTCCTGCAATTGCAGGATCTGGTGCAGCCAATGGGTCAGTTCGACATAAGGATTGCCACGCAGCTTGCAGAATACGGTGGCCGCTTCGATGGCCTTGTAGGCGAGGCTGTTCAGTTTGCCGAACAGCGCCGCGCGGCTGATTTCACTCATGTCGCTCTCCATTGATATCGAAATTACTGCCGTGTGATTGATTGGCGGCCTGCTGTGCGCTTGCACTGGCTGGTGCGAGTAGCAGGTCGGCGGCGTCTTCCCTGGGCGGGTCGAGCCACATGTCGAAGCCGAGGCGGCATTCGCCGGTGAGCGAGGCCGTGGGCACTTCAGGTTGTTTCAGGACCAGGTTCGCATCCCAGTCCAGTTCATCTCCCAGGTATTCCCTGACCCAAGCCTGCAACTCAAGAAACAGTTTGCCGCCTGGCAGGAAGCGCCGGTACTGGTCAAGGCTCAATGGGCCGATACGTAGGCGGAACTTGTGCTGGCGGTCCCACACGTGAGTACCCAGGCATAGATCGCTGCCCAGGGTGGTCGCTGTAATGCCAAGGCGGCTGCATTCCGGCAACTGCAACCACTGGCCGACATATTCCTCCAGTTGGACGGGGACACCGAAATAATCGCCCAGGATTGCGCACAGTCCGTCCGGATAACGGGTCGGCGCGGAAAGGTGGCCGGTGAAGTGATAGCGTGCCCCGTTATCAATCGGCCCTTGTCCCATCAGGCTTTGCATGCCACGGCCGGAGAGGGCGCCCAGGCGGTGCGACCAGAAGTCGTCGTCCGGTCGATCCTGGCTGACGGTCGGGCGTGCTTCGGCCCAGGCACGATAGAACAGCGTCAGCAGGCGATGATTGAATATATCGAGAAAGCGTTTGAAGGTCGCGTCGCCATGGTTGCGCTGGCGCTCACGCGCATATTCGGTCAGGTGCAGCGGCAGCGGGCCATTGGGACCGGTAAGGCCGAAGAAAAACTGCTCGACACGCGGCACGCTGGCAGCGTGCACCACGCTGGCCAGGGTCGAAGGCGCGAAACCGCAGTCAGGCTGCTGGCCCAGGCGCAACGGGTCATCCACCAGGCGCAGAGAGTGGCCCAGCCGAGGGTATTCGGGCGATTCGGACTCGATACGGCGCAAGGCCTGGAAGAAGTCGTACTCCCAGGGCGCGCTGGTCATGGCATTCAGAGTGTCGGACGACATCCCGGCTTGGCCCTCCAGCGCATGACCTCGCCACGTTCGGTGGTGCGTAACGTGGTTTCGGTGAAACTGTTGATCGATACGTAGCGGGTCAGGAAGCGTTCGAGTACCGCTCCGAGCACGAATACCCCGGTACCACGGAAGGCGTTTTCATCGAACTCGATACCGATTTCCAGCCCGCGACCGAACACGATAGGCCCTGGCATCGGCAGGCGACGCGTACAGGGTTTGCTGGTTACCTGGCGCAGGCCGTCGATCTGCATCTGCAGGCCCGAGTCGGTGGCATCGCCATAAAGCCGCATCAGTTCACGTAGCGCGGCGGCCCCCTGGCCCTGGTCGGTGAGCGACAGGTAGTTCAGCGACAGTTGGCTGATCAGCCTCCAGGCACTGGCGTCATGGGCTCGGCTGGCCCGGGGGCGGCTCGGGCCAGCCAGGCAGCGCACCGCCTGGATCGGCGCACTGTCTTCCAGGGTGAAGTCGCTGCGTCCGCTGCCGACCGGCATGAACAGGGGCAGGTCGCGATTGGTGCACAGCGCGGCGACGCCCAACTGGCGCAGGTCATGGCGATAAGGTGCCTGGTTGGCGTCCACCAGTGAGACGAAGGTTTCGCTGCCGATATAGGTGGAGCGTGGCCCGTTGCGTCGCTGATTGCTGGACAACACGCGCGGTTCGCGACGCACGGTGTACCAGGCCCGCTCATGCCCGTAACGCGATGGATCGCGAACCGCATAGAACGGCTGGAAAGACTGCTCGGGACCACTGCCATGGCCGGTCATTTCGGTCAGCGAATGAATTTCGAAGTCCTGTGGACGGGTGCGGTCGGCGATCACATGGTGCTCATGCACCCGGTCGCTCAGGTGAATGCGGTCGGTACGCCTTGGAAACAGGTTGATCGCCGGGGTGCAGAACAATTTGAACTGCTCGCTGCCGATGCTGCGTTCCAGGGTGTTTTCCAGGCGTTTGAACAGCACCACGATCTCGATTTCCTGGCCGCTGCTGCGTTGCACTGCGCTGCGCAGGCCGCTCAGCTCGACGAACAGGAAGCGGTTGGGCAGGGCGAAATATTCCTGCAGCAGGCGATATCCCTGGAAGGCACGAGGCACCACGGGCAGTACGGCATCGTTGTCGTCGAAACCACGAGGCCGCAAGGCGTCCGGCGGCAGTCGCTCGACCCAACTGCCATCGGGCGCGCGGGCGAACACCGCAGAGACGTTTGCCATCAACTGCTCGTATAGCTTGAACGGCTGCTCGTCCGGTCCGTGGAGGAAGAATGGCAGGCTGTCGAGTTGCAGGCTGTTGAGAGGCAGGCCGGCTCCGGTTCTGAGGCGCAGGGTCAGGCCAGCCTTGGCACTTGGCTCGGAGCTGGCCAGGCGGCCCAGCACTGCCGCAGGGTTGCCGAAGTAGTCAGCCTTGGTGACCTCCAGGGGCCACAGAGTCACTTCCTGCGAGGTGCGATATTCGCAGGCCGTTTGCGCTTCCGTGCCGAGCTGGCCACGTAACGCAGCGCCCCGGGCAAGGGTGAAGCCATTGGCCAGTGAGCCTTCGTTCGGGTCGGGGCAGAGCTGGACCACGGTCATCGATGGGGTAGGCGCGAGGTAATGCGGGTAAGCGATTTCCAGAAGATTCTGGGTGAAGGTCGGGTATTCGGCATCGAGCTTCAGTTGAACCCGGGCGGTGAGGTAGGCAAAGCCCTCGAGCAGCCGCTCCACGTAGGGATCGGCACAGTCGATGCCAGACAGGGTCAGGCGGCTGGCGATCTTGGGAAACTCGCGAGCGAATTCCTCCGCGCTCTCGCGGATGTGTTGCAGTTCCTGGTTGTAGTAGCCGAGCAGCCGTGGATTCAACGTCGCCTCCTGGCCTGCTCGGCGGGAAGTACCTGGACGTGGCCGGTTTCCAGGTCGAGCTCGGTGGTCAGTAACAGGCGCAGCGGCAGAGGCTGGGCCCAGAGATCGCCCTCGATATCGAAGCTGAGGGAGTTGTGGCTCATCTCGTCGCCGTCGAGCAGTGCGCGCACGCGCAACGACGAGCGAATGATGCGCGGCTCGAAGTCGGCAATGGCCTTGGCCAGCAGTTGCTCGACGGCAGGCACATCGATACTGGACGCACTGTGCCCTGCCAATGGCGGCAGGCCGAAGTTGACCACCGAGCTGCCTGCCGCTTCGTAGGCGGCATCATCCGTATCCAATGGGGCGATGGTGTTGAACAGCCAGGCCATGTCACGCAGCACTGACTTGCGCAACTGCGGCAGGGAAAGGACGCGCTTGTCCGCCCCTTCGGCAGGGTTGGTCGGATCGTCGTCGGTCAGGCGGTCGAGCAGCGATGGTTGCAGGCGCTCCTGAAGCTTGAGGTCGGCCACCGTCATTCGGCTCCAGCATCGAAGACCAGTTCGCGTACATCGAACAGCGCCGCGTCACCCTGGTCGTGAGCGAACAGGCGTTGTCCGAATGGCAGACCATTTTCGTTCCAGTCGGTCTTGCGGGCCAGCCGTGCCGCGTCGTCGGCGAGCAGGTGCGTGCCGGGATAACGGCTGGGTATCAGGCCGACGGTGGCGCCGCCATTGGCCAGGGTGATTTCCACTGGTAGCCAGATCAGGTCGCGCAGGTCGCTTGGCGCCTCGATGGCGATTCGCTCGACGTTGTGCAGCGGCAGCCAGACATAGCGGCCGTTGACGATCAGTTCGAGAATCGGACCCAGGCGTGGATCGGCATCGCCCAGCCAGGCGAACGCCTCGCCGTTGAGCGTGCCCGGTCTGGCGGGCGCTGCCGCCAAGGCCTGGTCACGCAGCGTTTGCGCGGCCTCGGCGTTGCCTTGGGCATCCTGTTCGAGGGCGAGGATCAACGGGGCGACCCAGTCGGCCGGCTCGCCCAGGACCACTGGCGTGATCTTGCCCGCGAAAACCCCTTCGCGCAGCGCTTCGCAGTTCAGCGCGGTGTCGTAGGTCTGCACCATGGGCAGGCAGGCGGGGCTCAGTTCGCCAGCCACCTTGAGCTGGTTCTGGGCGCGGCTCCACTGGCCCATCACGGCCAGTAGCTGAAAAAGGAAAACGCGCAGGTCGGCGTTGGAGGGTTGCTTGCGGACCTGGTCCTGCAATGCCTTGAGAGCATCGTCCAGGCGGCCTTCATGTAGCAGTTCCTCGGCAGTCATGTGTCATCCCTTTGGGCAATAGGGTTTCCAGTCGCGAAAAGCTGCCGTGCTCGGTCCATGCATGAGGCATGCGATTGGCCGGTATGGCACGCCAGTGATTGCGTGCCCAACGGGTACCGCGAATAGCGGTTCCTGTTCGTGAAAACCTGTGTGAGCGGTAACGAGACAAAGCGACGGGCCCGCATGAAGCAGGCCCGTGGCGGGGTATTACACCTTGACGTTCTGGCGGATGTTCCAGCCGTACTTGACCGGGCCGCCATCTTTGGCGCCATCGGCTTTCTGCGGCTGGTAGTCGACCAGTACCTGGGCGAAGTTCAGGGTGACGTTTTCGGTCAGGCGATCTTCGCCACCGCTACCGCCGGTACTGAGCGAGGACACCAGTACTTCCTTGAGGGTGATGATCAGGTATTCCACCTGAGAGTCGCCGCCTGCCTTGCGGATGGTCAGCTTGGCTTCCGGGAAGTGCTTGCCGCTGGAGCAGGCCATCATCAGGTTCGGAGATGATTTGTCCACGTACTTGGTGAGCGACAGGTCTTGAATATTGACTTTGCCCGCACCGCCGCCGCCGCCGACGTGCATGGAGCCAGACTGGCTCATGCCCCAGCTCCACGCCAGAACGTCGATTTCATCCGCGTGGGTCTTGTCCTTGGACTCGCCCTTGACGTCGCCGATCTTGATGAACATATCAACAGCCATGATTCCTCCTTTCGTGGCTTTTGCCACTGACTTATATCCATGCCCACCCTCTATCGAGGGTGGGGTGTTTGTCATAACGTGCTACTGCGTTTGCCTTGCGCCGGCTCAAGCACTCTTGGCTGACGGCAGTTTGGAAACCAGACGCAGGGAAACGGTCAGCCCTTCGAGCTGGTAGTGCGGGCGCAGGTAGAACTTCGAGCTGTAGTAGCCCGGGTTGCCCTCGATTTCCTCGACCACGACTTCGGCAGCGGCCAGCGGGTGCTGGGCCTTGGTGGTTTCAGTGGAGTGCGCGGGATCACCGTCCACGTAGTTGAGAATCCAGTCTTGCAGCCAGCGCTGCATTTCATCGCGCTCCTTGAAGGAGCCGATCTTGTCGCGAACGATGCACTTGAGGTAGTGCGCGAAGCGGCAAGTGGCGAACAGGTACGGCAAGCGCGCCGCCAGGTTGGCATTGGCGGTAGCGTCCGGGTCGTCGTATTCGGCCGGTTTGTGCAGCGACTGGGCGCCGATGAAGGCAGCCAGGTCGGTGTTCTTCTTGTGCAGCAGCGGCATGAAGCCGTTCTTCGCCAGCTCGGCCTCGCGGCGATCGGAAATCGCGATCTCGGTCGGGCACTTCATGTCCACGCCACCGTCGTCGGTGGGGAAGGTGTGGGCCGGAAGATTCGGCACCTCGCCGCCAGACTCGACACCACGGATGCGCGAGCACCAGCCATAGAGCTTGAACGAACGGTTGATGTTGACGGCCATGGCGTAGGCCGAGTTGGCCCAGGTGTACTTACTGCTGTCGGCGCCGGTGGTCTCTTCTTCGAAGGCGAACTCTTCTACCGGATCGGTCTTCGCCCCGTAAGGTTGGCGAGCCAGGAAGCGCGGCATGGTCAGGCCGATATAACGCGAGTCTTCGGAATCACGCAGCGAACGCCAGCCAGCGTACTCGGGGGTGGTGAAGATCTTGGTCAGATCGCGCGGGTTGGACAATTCCTGCCAGGAACCCATGCCCATGACCGTCGGCGACGCCGCGGAAATGAACGGTGCGTGCATGGCCGCGGAAACCTTGGCGATCTCGCCCAACAGCTCGACGTCTGGCGGCGACTGGTCGAAGTAGTAGTCGCCCACCAGGCAGCCATAGGGCTCGCCGCCGAACTGGCCGTATTCTTCCTCGTACAGTTTCTTGAACACCGGGCTCTGGTCCCAGGAGGTGCCTTTGAACTTCTTCAGGGTCTTGTGCAACTCGCCCTTGGAGATGTTCAGCACGCGAATCTTCAGTTGCTCGTCGGTCTCGGTGTTGTTGACGAGGTAGTGCAGGCCGCGCCACGCGCTTTCCAGTTGCTGGAAGTCCGCGTGGTGCATGATCAGGTTGATCTGCGCGGTCAGCTTGCTGTCGATGGCGGCGATGATCGACTCGATGGACTTGATCGCGTCGTCGGAGATCAGGTCGGTCTTGGCCAGTGCTTGCTCGGCCAGCGTGCGTACCGCCGTTTCCACCGCCTCGCGGGCGCGATCGGTCTTGGGCTTGAACTCCTGCAGCAGCAACGAGGCGAATTCGCTGGTCTGTTCGGTGGTGCCCGCCGCGGCGGACGCCTTGATCAATTCACTCATCTATGCGTCCTCAGGCCTGCGGCTCGTTGTCGGTCGGTTTTGGCGCGCTGGCCAGTGCCTGGAGCAGGGCAGGGTCCTTGATCGCCTTGATGATCAGTTCCTCCGCACCGGTCTTGCCGTCCATGTAGGTCAGCAGGTTGGCGAGCTGGGTGCGTGCCTCGAGCAACTGATTGAGGGAGTCGACCTTGCGGGCGATGGCCGCGGGGCTGAAGTCATCCATGCTCTCGAAGGTGATGTCCAGGCTCAGGTTGCCTTCGCCGGTCAGGGCGTTGGGCACGTTGAAGGCGACACGCGGTTTCATGGCCTTGAGGCGCGAGTCGAAGTTATCGACGTCGATTTCCAGGAACTTGCGATCGGCGACTGCTGCCAACGGCTCTGCCGGTTTGCCCGCGAGGTCGGCCATGACGCCCATGACGAAGGGCAACTGCACCTTCTTCTCGGCGCCGTAAAGCTCTACGTCGTACTCGATCTGTACGCGCGGCGCTCGATTGCGTGCGATGAATTTCTGGCTGCTGGTGTTGCTCATGTCGCTCCTCCTGTGCGGCTGCAGGTGCCGCTCATTTCCTTAAACGGCCAGCATCGCTGGCGGCGCTTTCAATCGTAATCGGGGCCACGCAGGTTCTCGTACTGCGAGGTGCCGTCGGGGATCAAGTTGCGCACTATCTCGGCGAAGTCGGCGTTGACCAGCTTCTTGGCTCGGGTGAGAAGGACCGGCACCGGGCTGGAAGGTTCGAACTGCGCATAGTATTCAAGCAACTTGTCGAGATTTCGCGTTACGTCTTCGCGACTGGCGATCTTGCCGCTGGGCGCTTGGACGCTCTTGCGCGTATCAATGTTCCCGCCGGCATCGGTCGAAGCATCGTCTTGAACGTCGTGCAGTTCATGGTCTTGGCTATCGCCAGCGCCGGGAGCATGTTCGGAAAAGATGTTCACGGCGTGACGCAGCAGTTGCTTGAGCGCTTCCAGATCGACGCTGCGCGCAGAGCCGACTTGGCTGGAGAGGATGTCCTCGATCTCGGCTATATGGCTTCTGGCCTGCTGCAGGGCTTGGCGGCTCTGTTCCAGCGACTCCTTGTCGGCGTCGAGGAAGGCACCGCGCAGTTGCTCCAAGGACAGGCTCTCGCTGGGGAAGCGCTGCAAATCAGTGGCATTGAGTGCGGCCTTGAGGCTGATCGGGCCAAACGCACGCGAACGCACCAGGCAGGCATCGCGCAGAGGAAGAATGACTGTTTCGGCACCGAGGCCGCTCAGGGCATTGATACGGAAAGTCGGGTCGTTATCGTCGTCGGCATCGAGCAACGGATAAAGGCCGTCCCAATATTGCGCGAGCAGATCACGGACCAGTTCCAGTGCGCTGGCCAGGCCGAAAAAACCTTCCAGCGCGGCATGACTTTGCAAGAAAAGATTGGCCAGGCGCAGGTCCTTGCTGCGGCTGAAAAGATCGATTGCGCGCTGGCGCACATCACGCCAGTCCGGCGCCTCGGCAGGCAGCACGGAGTCGCCCATCTGGCGTTCTGGCTGGCCTTGAGCCAATCGTTCAAGCTCAAGGTAGTCCGCGTCGTATTCGAGATCTTCGCCACAAGGGGCATCGTCGGATACAGCGTTGAGCAGAATGGACACGTCAAGCACGCTTGGCACTCTCCCTGTAGGGCCTGATGAGATAACTGTGTGCGTGAGAGGCCGGAAACGTACATCCGCCCATGGACGCATCCAGGGTTACGTTTCGTGTGTCACATTTCTGACGGCTCGGAGTACACAACCGCGACATTCTTGGAGCTGCGTCCAAAAATTGTCAATACGGCACATGGGTGGCGATAATGCGTCGCAAGGAACATTCTGTCGCGTATCTTTTGTAAGGATTTTGAGATCGTTCAAAATAATCGCGTACACATATTGAATGGCGGCGACAGACGAGAAAGGATAGTGCGTTTTGCTCTGGAGCTAAGAAATCCTTACTGTGACAAGGATTTACCTCACAGGCCTCGAACAAGGAAGACATGACCCATGCCGCTGCGTCTCGTCATCACCACCTACCATAAGCTCACTCCCGGGCAGCGCCCGGAGATCGAGCTTGATCGTGGGGAATTGAGCATCGGGCGTGGGCCGGACAACGATTGGGTGCTTCCCGATCCGGGGCGACTGGTGTCCAGCCAGCATTGCATCGTGCAGTTTCGCGACGGGACTTATTACGTCACGGACACCAGCACCAACGGCATCATCATGGAACGCTCCGGCTTGCGCTTGCGACGTGGCAACAGCGAACCCCTCAGCGATGGCGAGGTGCTCAAGCTCGGCGAGTACGACATCCTCGTGCAGATCACCGTCAGCGCAGGCGTACCGATGGGCGTGCCCAGCGGCACGCCTGATCCGTTCAGCGATTTCGATGCGCTGATGGCCCGGCAGGCAAACCCGGGGGCAGCCATTGCCTCGATTCCAAGCGCGGCACATTTCCAGTCCGGCTCGCCTTTCGATACCAAGCCCGACCTGTTCGACTTTCTTGCCGCGCCGGCCTCCACTCCGGCAGCCATTCCTGATCATCTCCCCGCAGAGCGGCACGACTTCCGTCCGCCGCAGCCACTGACGCCTCGGGCGAACCCCGTTCAGGAGGCTGTGCCGCAGAGCTCGCAGCCGGCCAATGCGATCCCAGACGACTGGGACCCCTTCGCTGATCTTGCAGCACCTGTGCAGCCCGTCGCCGTGCCAGTCCCCCCGGCGGCTCCCGTACCACCGGCTGAGTCGCTGCCGTCGTTCGACCTTGGCGTGGCCGACTCGCTGGACTTCGATATCGAGCAAGTCGAAATCGTGGCGACGTTCCCCGCTCCTGAGGCCGTGCCAGCCGTTGCACCACCTCAGGTCGCGCGACCAGCAGCGGCAACGGGTACCGGCGCGGAGGGCGAGTTGCTCGAAGCCTTCCTGCGTGGCGCCGGTCTCGCGCATCTGCGTCTGGATCGCGAGGCCGTCGTCGCCCAGATGGAAACCGTGGGGCGAAGCTACCGACTGATGGTCGAGGGGCTGATCGATGTACTGCGTGCCAGGGCCAGCCTGAAGGGCGAGTTCCGCATGGCACAGACCACCATCCAGCCAGTCGAGAACAACCCGCTGAAGTTCGCACCGAACGTCGATGAGGCACTGCTGCTGCTGTTGCGCCATGACAACCGCGCCTTCATGGCGCCGGACCAGGCCGTGGCGGAAGGCTTCGATGACTTGCGTGCCCACCAACTGGCGGTCATGGCGGGCGTACAAGGTGCGATCAAGCATTTGCTCAGGCGCTTCGAACCTTCTGTGCTGGAGGCGCGTCTTAGCAAACCGTCAGGCTTGGCGGCACTGTTGCCGAGTGCTCGCCAGGCCCAGTATTGGGAGCTGTTCACTGAACTGTTCGCGACTATTTCGCGGGAGGCGGAGGACGATTTCCAGGATCTGTTCGGGCGTGAGTTCGGTCGAGCCTATGAGGAACACATCGCACGATTGCGTGGGCGCTGAAGGCGTTTCATCGCAGGCATCGTTTGGAATTCGAGGAAGTACTGTTATGCCAAGGATCATGCTGTTGATCGCCCTGTCACTGCTCGCCGCCTGCGCCTCCGACGGGCCCAAGGCGCCACCACCGACGCAGGCGACCCTGAGTATCGAGGCGGAGCCCGGGCTCAATCCGGCGCCTGATGGCAGCGGGGCTCCCGCCTGGGTTCATGTCTACCAATTGCGAGGCAGCGCCGGATTTTCCCGCGCGGACTTCTTTTCCTTGGTCGAAAAGGGCCAGGCAACGCTGGCCGCCGATCTGGTCGATCACGATCAGTTCGTGGTCAAGCCCGGTGAGCGCCTGGTCCGCGTACTGGAGCCAGCCGATGGCGTGCGCTACATCGGCGTGGTGGTCGCGTATCGCTCTCTGGACCGTTCTGCCTGGCGGCAACTGATCGAGATTCCTGCCCACCAGGCCACCTCATGGAACCTGAAACTGGCGCCTTACGCGGTAAGCGTGCGGCCGGTCACCACGCCTTAACGCCCTGGAGAGATTGAATGTCTTGGAATAACCGTGTCGTCTGGTCGGAAGGCATGTTCCTGCGACCTCAGCATTTCCAGCAGCAGGGGCGTTACATCGAAACCCTGGTCGAGGGGCGCAGCCATGCCACGCAGGCGGGGGACTGGGGCTTTTCCGAGTTGCAGGTCGATAGCGCATTGCTGAGCCAGGGCAAGGTGGCCATCGTCGCCGCCAGAGGCGTGCTGCCTGATGGCACCCCCTTCAACATTCCAGCCGATGACCCCGCTCCAGCACCTCTCAATGTCGAGGAAACGCTACGCGACGGCATCATCTACCTGGCACTGCCGCTGAGTCGCCCAGGCATTCGCGACACGGTCGACGAAGGTGAGGCGCTGGGCGCCGCCCGTTACAAGAGTCAGGTCAGCGACGTGCGCGATGACAATGCGTTGCTGGAAAGCCGTGCACCGGTCGCCATCGCCTCACTGGCGCTACGCTTGGTGACCGAACGCGACGGGCTCGACGAGTATGCGGCGGTTGGCGTGGTGCGGGTCCAGGAGAAACGCGAGGATCGCGCCCTGGTGGTGGACGAAAGCTACATTCCACCGTTGTTCGATGTATCGGTATCGCGGCCGCTGTCGGCGTTCCGCAGCGAATTGCTGGGCCTGTTGCACCAGCGTGGCGAGGCCCTGGCGGGGCGCGTGGTCGCGTCCGGTGCCGGCGGCGCTTCGGAAATCGCTGACTTCTTGCTGCTGCAACTGGTCAACAGGGCCCAGCCATTGGTGGCTCATCTGAGCCGGATCGCGCCCTTGCACCCCGAGTCGTTCTATCGGGAGCTGGTGGCACTCGCCGGTGAGTTCTCGACCTTCACATCCAGCGAGCGACGTCCGGGGGAATACCCGGCTTATGTGCACGACGACCTGGCCGCGACCTTCGCCCCGGTGATGCTGGCTCTACGCCAGGCCTTGTCGATGGTGATCGACAGCCGCGCCATCTCGATCCCCATCATCGAGAAAGCCTACGGCGTGCATGTGGCCATGCTGGCGGACAAGTCGCTGCTCGACAATTCCAGCTTCATCCTGGTGGTCCGAGCGGACGTTCCCGGCGAAAGCCTGCGCAGCCACTTCCCACAACAGGCCAAGATCGGCTCGGTCGAGCACATCCGTGATCTGGTGAATCTGCAACTGCCTGGCATCGGCCTGCTGCCGCTGCCCGTGGCTCCACGGCAATTGCCGTACCACGCCGGTTCCAACTACTTCGAACTCGACCGTGGCAGCGATCACTGGAAGCAGTTGATCCACTCCGGCGGTTTCGCCTTCCACATCGCTGGCCAGTTCCCTGGCCTGAACCTGGCCTTCTGGGCTATTCGAGGCTGATCCCCGATGACCATCGACGATCCTTTTGGCAGTCCGCCTGGCAGCAATGGGCAGGGGGGCGCGAACAACGACCGCACCATGATCATGCCGCGTCCCGGTGGCCGCCCGGCCGAGTCCGCCGCGCCGCGTGGCCAAGCGGGTGGAACGCCGCCTCCCGCGCAGCCCCAGGTCGCCAGCCCGCCCTTGAATCATCGGGCCCAGGGCCTGAATCCCATCGAGGCCGCCGCCGGTCCGGTCATCGCATTGCTCACCCGGCTGCGCAACACCATCGCCCACCCGATGCCCGCCAGCCTGCGCGCCCAGTTGCTCGCCTATCTGCGCCAGTTCGAGGAAAAGACCCGGGCCGCCGGCGTGCCCCAGGATGAGGTGATGCTCGCGCGTTATGTGCTGTGCACGGCTGTCGATGAGGCGGTCCTGAGCACGCCGTGGGGCAGTGGCAGCGAATGGAGCAAGCAGAGCCTGCTGATCACCCTGCACAACGAGGCGTGGGGTGGCGAAAAGGTGTTCCAACTGCTCGATCACTGCATGCAGAACCCGCGTCAGCGCCTGAACCTGATGGAACTGCTGTACCTGTGCATCAGCCTGGGCATGGAAGGGCGCTATCGGGTGATGAAGGATGGCCGCCACCAGCTCGACGCGTTGCGCGAGCGTGTCGCGGCGACCATCCGCAGTAGCCGTGGTGAAATCGAGCGTGAGCTGTCGCCGCATTGGCGCGGCCTGGTCGTAGCGCGGGATCGCCTGCGCCAGTTCTTGCCGCCCTGGGTGGTGCTGGCCATCGGTTTCGCCTTGTTGCTGATACTGCTATTCGGGTTGCGCATGAAACTGGCCGCCGAGGCCGAGCCGGTGTTCCGTAACCTGCATGCGCTGGGCGATGTGCCGGTGCAGACCATCGACCGCCCGGCGCAGCAGCCAAGGATCGTCGAGCGCCCACGCCTGGCCGGTTTCCTGGTCGAGGACATCCGCGCCAAGAAAGTCGCGGTCGAGGACAAGGCCGATCGTTCCGTGGTCACCATTCGCGGCGACCAGTTGTTCGCTTCCGGCAGCGCGTCGATTGCCGATGACTTCCAGCCGTTGCTGCTGCGCATCGCCGACGCTATTCGCCAGGTCAATGGCCAGGTTCTGGTGACCGGGCACAGCGACAATCGCCCGATTGCCACCCTGCGTTATCCCTCCAACTGGAAGTTGTCCCAGGACCGTGCGCAGCAGGTCATGGATGTGCTGATCGCGAAAAGCGGCCAGCCGAATCGCTTCCGTGCCGAAGGCCGTAGCGACACTGAACCGAAGGCATCGAACGATACGGCCGACGGCCGTTCGCGTAACCGACGGGTCGAGATCACAGTATTTGCGGAGGGCGTGGAGTGAAGGCGTTTTTCGGTTTCATGGCCCGCTGGGTAATGCCGGTCATCGGCCTGATCGCCCTGGCCCTGGTCATCTGGTTCATCGGTCCGCTGATCGCCATCGGCAAATTCGAACCGCTGGCGTCGGAAACGGCGCGCTGGGTGCTGATCGCCCTGATCTTCCTGCTGTGGATAGGCTGGCGCGTGGCGCGCATCATCCAGGCCCGGCGCAACGCGGCAAAAGTCATGCAAGGCCTGGTTCAGGTCGCCCCGGATGCCGCCACGGTCGCTACCAGCGAGGAACTGGCCACGCTCAAACAGCGCATGGACGAAGCGCTGGCGCTGCTCAAACGCGCCAAGCTGGGTGGAAGCGAACGACGCAACCTTTATGAGCTGCCCTGGTATGTGATCATCGGCCCGCCCGGCGCCGGCAAGACCACCGCCCTGGTCAATTCCGGGCTGCGTTTCCCGTTGGCCGAGCAAATGGGCGCCGGCGCCGTTCGCGGCGTGGGTGGCACCCGTAATTGCGATTGGTGGTTCGCCGACGAAGCCGTACTGCTCGATACGGCGGGTCGCTATACCACCCAGGACAGTCACGCCGCAGTCGACAAGGCCGCCTGGCTGGGCTTTCTCGACCTACTGAAAAAACAGCGTTCGCGGCGTCCCATCGATGGCGCGTTCATCGCCATCAGCCTGTCGGACCTGCTGCTCGCTAGCGAGAGCGAGCGCCAGGCCCATGCCGCCGCCATCCGGGCCCGTGTCCAGGAGCTGTACGCGCAGTTGGGCGTGCGCTTCCCGGTCTACGTCATGCTGACCAAGCTCGACCTGGTACCGGGTTTCATGGAGTTCTTCGATGGCCTGAGCAAGGAGGAGCGTGCCCAGGTCTGGGGCATGACCTTCGCCCTCGACGATGGCAAGAGCAGCGAAGGGCCGTTGCAGGCGTTCGAGGCAGAGTTCAATGCTCTGGAACAGCGTCTCAACGACCGTCTGGTCGAGCGCTTGCAGCAAGAGCGTGATCCTTCTCGCCGCGACCTGATCTATGGATTCCCGCAGCAGTTCGCCGCGCTCAAGGATTCGCTCTCGAGCTTCCTCAATGGCGTGTTCAAGCCCAATCCGTACGAGGAGCGGGTCCTGTTGCGTGGCGTTTACCTCACCAGCGGAACCCAGGAAGGCAGCCCGATCGACCGCTTGATCGGCGCCATGGCGCAGAGCATGAACCTGGACCGGCAGAACCTGGCGCGGCAGACCGGTACTGGGCGCAGCTATTTCATCGAGCGCCTGTTCCGCGAAGTGGTGTTCGGCGAGCGTGGGCTGGTCGGCGCCAATCCGAAAATCGAGCGGCAGAAACGCTGGTTGGCCAGGGGCGTCATCGCCGCCACGGTGGTGTTGGTGGTGGCGGTATCGGTCCTATGGCTACTGAGCTTCCGTGCCAATCAGGAGTACATCGCCGCGGTCGACGGCCGGGTCAAGCCTCTGCGTGGTGAGCTGCAAGGCCTGAGCCCGGCTCAACGTGACGTGTTGGCCGTGCTGCCGCTGCTCAATGCGATTCGCAATGTCTCCGGCGATGCCCCTGGGATGGCCGAGGGCTATGGCCTGTACCAGGGCGACATGCTCGGCTCCGAGGCGCAAAGCGTGTACCGCAAGTTGCTGGTCGCGGTGATGGCGCCACGTGTCCTGGCTCGTATCGAGGAACAACTGCGCAGTGGCGGCAACTCCGACTTCCTCTATGAAGGTCTCAAGGCTTATCTGATGCTTGGCGAGGCGGAGCACTACGATGCGGACTTCATCAAGGCCTGGATCGCTCTGGATTGGGATCGCACCTTGCCGCGTGATATCGCCCCGGAGCGTCGGGAGGCGCTGAACGAGCACCTGATGGCGCTCTACGATCGCCAGCCGCCGCTCGTACGCCTGGATGAACGCCTGGTGGAGGATGTGCGCCGTCAATTGCAGCGCCTCTCCGTGGCTCAACGCGCCTATGACCGGGTCAAGCGCCAGAAGCTGCCGGCCGGCATTCCCGATTTCCGCCTCAGCGAAGCCGCAGGTAGGGATGCGGCGCTGGTGTTCACGCGCAAGAGCGGCAAGCCGCTCAATGACCCGCTCAGCGGTTTCTTTACCCAGCGCGGCTATCGCGAGGTGTTCCTGGCCAACAGCGTAAGCCAGGCCGGCGCGCTGGCGGAGGAGCAGTGGATACTCGGTCGCGACATGGCGGACGAGCAGAATGCCGCCGGGCTGGCCCTGGAGATTCGCCGCTTGTATATCCAGGACTACATGCGTCAGTGGGACGCCTTGCTGGCCGATATCGACTTCGTGCCGATCACCAGCACGGCCCAGGCGTCCGACGTGCTGCGCGTGTTGTCCGGTCCGAGCTCACCCTTGAAGAAACTGCTGGTCGCCGTCGCCAAGGAGACCGACCTGCAGAAAGAGGAGCGCCTGGCCGCCGGCAAGATAAAGCAGGGCAGCGACACCGTCGACAAACTCAAGGAAAGGCTCGGCTCGCTGGTCGGCCAGGAAGAGGCCGTAGTCCAGCCAGCCGCCAGCGGCGATGATCCGATCAGTGCGCACTTCGCCGAGCTCAACAGCCTGGTCGAGACATCCGATGGGCAGCCGGCGGCCATCGACTCGCTGCTGCAGGACCTGGACGCGCTCTACGTGCAAGTCAACGCCATGAGCGGGGCCAGTGGCGATGCCCTGCTCGGCGAGGCCAAGAACCAGGCTTCGGCGGCGGCTGACCGGGTCAAGCTCAGTGCCCAGCGCCAACCTCCGCTGGTCCAGGGCTTGATGAAGTCGGTAGTCGGTGCGACCACCGGGACAATGATGGGCGGTATCCGCAATCAGCTGAACGCGGCGTGGATGAGCGAGGTGGTGTCGGTCTATCGGCAATCCCTGGCCGGACGCTATCCCATCGACCGCGGTAGCGTGCGCGATGCCACGCTGGACGATTTCGGGCAGTTCTTCGGTCATGGCGGGGTGATGGACAATTACTTCCGCAAGTACCTTCAGCCTTACGTCGACACCTCGGCGAGCAACTGGCGCTGGCAGCCCGGCGCGGCGGAAAAGCTGGGTATCGGCTCCGGGGTACTGCAGACCTTCCAGCGCGCGGCGGCCATCCGCGATGCCTACTTCCGTTCGGGCAACACCCAGCCGATGGTGCGCTTCGAGCTCAAGGCCGTGGCGATGGACACCGCCATCGAACAATTCCAGCTCGACCTCGATGGCCAGCAGTTCAGCTATGACCATGGCCCGAGTCGTCCGGTGTCGATGCAGTGGCCAAGCGCCAATAGTGGCGGCGTGGTGCGCCTGAGCATCTCGCCACCGTCAGCCACGGGGCGTTCCGGCCTGACCCTGGAGGGGCCGTGGGCCTGGTTCAGGCTGTTGGACCAGTCCGATCTGGCCCCAGGCAATGCGCCGGATCGTTTCACCCTGCGCATGCGCGTCGACAACGCGAGCATTGCCAGCGAGCTGCGCGCGAGCAGTGCCTTCAATCCATTCCGCAGCCAAGTGGTCAGCGGTTTCAGCCTGCCGGAGCGCCTGTGAGTACGCCAGGGTTCTACGGCAAGTTGGCCAGTCGCGGCGATTTCATCCATCGCGGTCTGGCGCCTGAGTTCATCGCGGCTTGGGATGGTTGGCTGGCGGCGAGTATTGCAGCCAGCCAGGACGCCTTGGGCGAGCGTTGGCTGGATGCCTACCTGGTCAGCCCGCTCTGGCGTTTCGCCCTGGCCCCCGGCGTGCTGGGGGCCGAAGTGGCCGTTGGGGTGATGATGCCGAGCATCGATCGGGTCGGCCGCTACTACCCGTTGACCATCGTCCAGACGCTGCCCGCCGAAACCGATATCGCGGTGCTCGCCACAGGTAGCGATGACTGGTTCGAGCGGGTCGAGGCGCTGCTGCTTTCGACGTTGGAGGAGGGCGCCGATTTCGAGGCGTTCGAGGTACAGGTCAGTACCTTGGGCAGTCCACGGGTGATTGCAAAGGTGCCGCCCGTGATGACCGCAAGCGGAGGTATCCGCATGGCTTCGGCCAGCTCGACCGAGCGCGCCCAGGCCCTGGCCCGCCTGGCCTGTGAGGGGTGCAGCCTGTGGTGGGGGCAGGGCTCAGCGAACGTCGAGCCAGGGCTGGTACGCTTCCAGGGTATGCCTCCCGTCAATGCGTTCAGCGTTTTTATCGGTGAACAGCCCAGCTCGCTTGCGGAGAGGCCATGAGCCCGTCGACGATCAAACAGTACACCTCGGCAGCCCATAGCCACGTAGGCATGGTACGGCAGATCAATGAAGACGCCTGCCTGGATGCCGCCGACAATGGCCTTTGGGTCGTGGCCGACGGAATGGGCGGACACGCCTGCGGCGACTACGTCAGCAACCTGATCGTCGATACCCTGCGTGGCCTGCCGCCATCGGCCCTGTTGGCGACCTACGAGTCCACATTGCGCGATGCGCTGGCCCATGTGAACGGCTCGGTGCGCCAGGAAAGCGCCCAGCGCGGTGTAGCGATGATGGGCAGCACGCTGGTCTTGCTGGCGACGCGAGGCAATGAGGCTATTTGCCTGTGGGCCGGCGACAGTCGCCTCTACCGTTTGCGTGGCGAGCGGCTGGAGCCGCTCAGCCGCGATCACAGTTATGTCCAGGAACTGGTGGATAGCGGTTTGCTGGACGAAGAACAGGCGCGTAGCCATCCGAAATCGAACATCGTCACCCGTGCGGTGGGGGTGCAGGACGAACTGGAACTCGATGTCGTGCGTTTCGACGTCGAACCCGGCGACCGTTTCCTGTTGTGCAGTGACGGCCTGAACAAGACCGTCGACGACCATGAGTTGCAAGCAGTGCTGGCGCACGAAGACCCCTACCAGGTGGTCCGCAGTCTCGTGCACCTGGGCCTGACCCGGGGTGCGCCCGATAACATTACGGCAGTTGTCATCAAGGCTTCCTAGAAAAGAACTCCAGCATGGATATCGAAATACCCGGGTATGAAATAGAAGGCGAACTGGGCGATGGCGCGATGGCTGTCGTCTACCTGGCTCGGCAGCGCTCGCTCGACCGCCGCGTCGCCCTGAAGGTGATGGCGGCCGCACTGGCGGCCGACCCGACCTTTTGCGAGCGCTTCCTGCGCGAGGGGCGCACCCTGGCGCGCCTGTCCCATCCGCATACGGTGACCATCCATGACATCGGCAATGTCGGCAATCTCTACTACATGGCCATGGAGTACCTGCCCAACGGTACCCTGAAGGAGCGTATCCGCGCTGGCGTGAGTCCCGAGCAGGGGCTCGCATGGATTCGCCAGATCGCCTCCGCGCTCGGTTATGCCCACTCGCTGGGCATGGTGCACCGCGATGTGAAACCAGCGAATATCCTGTTCCGGGCCGATGGCGCGGCAATCCTCAGCGACTTCGGCATCGCCAAGGCGCTGGATGATCGGACCCAGTTCACCCAGGCTGGCTTTGCTGTCGGTACGCCCAGCTATATGAGCCCGGAACAGGCGCGCGGTCTGGATATCGACGGCCGTGCCGACCTGTATGCCATCGGCGTGGTGTTGTACGAAATCCTTACCGGCAAGTTGCCCTATGTCGGCTCTGACTCGCTGTCCACCGCGCTGGCGCACCTGACCCAGCCCCTGCCTGAGTTGCCGATCATCCATGGCCGCTATCAGCGTATTCTGCAAGGCCTGCTGGCCAAGGACCCGAATGATCGTTTCGCCGACGCCGCGGCACTGATCGCCGCACTCGACCAGTTGCCTGTGGCCACTCCCGCCACGGTGGATGACGATGCGACCCTGTTCCAGCCGCTGCCCAGAGCGGCGAGTCCAGCGGGGCAGTCGGACAGCGAAGCGATGACCGCCGTTTCGGTCACGATTCCGAGCGAGTCGCCCGTAGCGCCGGCGCAAGCACCTCGGCCCGCGGAGCCTGCTCGTAAACGCTCCAGCGCGCCCCTGATCATCGGCGCCGCCATTGCCAGCGGCCTGCTGGTGGTCGGCGGTGGAGGCTACTGGTGGTACAGCGGCCAAGGTAAAAGCCCGGCCAGCGATAGTGTTCACCTGAGCGATACCCCGGTGAAAGTCGACGATGCGCCCCAGTCCGCCAACCCATCAAATGGCGAGCGCCCCTTGTTGATGGCAGGCAAGAAGACGCTGTTCCAACGCGTACTGACCAAGCCCGATGCCCACCTGATGAGCGCGCCGGGAGATACGGGCAACGGCAAGCTCATTCCGGCGTTTTCCGTACTCTATGTATACGCTCGCCAGCGCGTCGGTTCCGAGCCCTGGGTCGAAGTGGGCGCGTCCACGGATGGGCGCCGCGATGGCTGGCTGCCGGAGTCCCAGGTGGCCGACTGGAAGCAGAGCCTGGTGCTCAAGTTCACCGAACGTTCCGGTCGTTCGCCGGCCCTGTTCCTGCGTGAGCCGGGCGAGCTGGAGCAGTTGCTCAGCGACCCGGGCCGGGCTCGCAGTGTCCTGAATGCCGCGCTGAAGGGTGGTGCCCAGGATGTGGTGGCGGTCGAGCCAGGCGACCGTGCCGTGCCTCAGGATCAGTTCTATTTGCTGCCGATCTTCAATTTCCAGGAAAGCTTCGATAGCAACGGCCAGCCGCTGCAATTGCTCAACGTGGCGTCTATCGACCCAGGCTCGACGCCGCAACGCAGCGGCGATGGCAAGCAGCCGGCGGCGGCTCCGGACTCATTTCGCACCGGTATCGTGCTGGTGGTCGATACCTCGGTCTCGATGCAGCCCTACATCGATCGTGTACGTGACGTCGTCGCTCAATTGCAGCAACAGATATCTGCTCGTGGCGAACTGGATAGCGTCAGCTTCGGCATGGTCGGTTTTCGTAGCAACACCGAGAAAACGCCAGGCCTGGAGTACACCGCCAAGACCCTGGTCAGCCTCGACCAGGGCCGCGATCCGCAACGTTTCCTCGACCTCGCCCGGCAAATCCGTGCGACCACCGTGTCGAGCCACGACTTCAATGAGGATGCCTTCGCCGGTGTCATGCAGGCGGTCGACGGCATAGATTGGAACGGCTACGGCGGCCGCCTGATCCTGCTGATCAGCGATGCGGGAGCCTTGCGCAAGAGCGATCCGCTGGGCCGGACCCACATGAACGAGGCCGAGGTCCGCGAAGCGGCGCTGCGCAAGCAGATCAAGATCTACGCCCTGCACCTGAAAACCGACTCAGGACGCAAGAACCACGGCTTCGCCGAGCAGCAGTACCGCATCCTCACCGCGGATGCCAACCCGCGCATCGGTGATCTCTATGTCCCGGTGGCGGGCGGCGATGTCGGCCAGTTCGGCAGCCGCGTCAACGAGATCGCCAGCAGCTTCGCCGATCTCGTGCATCAGGTGCGCAGCAATGCCGAACTGACGGCCCCGGCGAGTGGAAATTCCATTGCGGCCAAGTCGGCCGCGGTCGGTTACGCCATGCACATGGACTTTCTAGGCCAGAAGAACGCCACGCGCGCGCCGCAGCTGGTCACGGCCTGGACGTCCGACCGCGATATCGCCGATCCGGCACTGCCAGCCTTCCAGGTCTGCGCCTTGCTGACCAAGCTGCAGCTCAACGACTTGCAGCAATCGCTGCGCGCCATCGTCGAGGCGGGGCGGCGCACGCAACGCTCACCCAAGGATTTCTTCCAGGAGATCGCCAGCGCCAGCGCCTACATGAGCCGTGACCCGGCGGCCTTGGTCAAGGGCAGCAACCTTGCGCAAAGCGGCTTACTCGGCGAATACCTCGAAGGCCTGCCGTATCGCAGCAAGGCCCTGAACATGACCCAGGACCTGTGGCTGTCGCTCAGTGTCGCGGAGCAGGAAGACTTCATCGACGAGCTCGAATCGAAGATCCAGCTCTACGAGACCTTCCACAACGATACGGCGAACTGGGTTCGCTTCGGCGACGCGGGCCCGGGTGATGCGCTATATCGTGTGCCGCTGTCGACCTTGCCTTGATGCTGCGCCTCGTCGATATCCGCAAGACTCGTGGTAGTGGCTCGCAACGCTACCGCCTGGAAGTGCCGCAACTGGAATTGCGGCCCGGCCAGCGCATCGCCCTGATCGGCGCCAGCGGCAGTGGCAAGAGCACCTTGCTGGATATCCTGGCGCTGGCGCTTTCACCCGATGCGGGTGGATTACTGGAATACCAGTTCGATGGTCAGCGCCATGACATTGGGGTGTTGTGGCAAACCGCCCGGCATGATGCGTTGGGACGTATCCGGGCGCGGGCATGCGGCTATGTGCTGCAGACGGGGGGCTTGCTGGGCTTTCTCGATGTGCGGGCGAATATCCGTCTGCCACTCGACCTGATCGGGCAGGCGGATAGGGGAGGCGTGCAGGCGCTGGCCAGGCAACTGGACATCGCCGATCTTCTGGAGGAGTCGCCGGGGCATTTGTCGGTCGGCCAGCGCCAGCGGGTAAGCATCGCCCGGGCGCTGGTTCATCGGCCTGCGCTGATCCTCGCGGATGAACCCACGGCATCGCTGGACCCATTGAACGCGCAGCGCGTGATGGATCTGCTGGTCGAGCAGGCAACGGCCCGCGACCTGTGCCTGGTCGTCGCGACCCACGATGCCGAGCTGGCTCGGCGCCACGACTTGCTGCCTCTGCATCTGTCGCTGGCACGTGATGAGCGAGGCGATGTGATCGCTCGTCTGGAAGCGTTGCCATGAATTGGCGCCTTGCCGCGAGGTTGGCTTGGCGGGACTACCGCGCGGATGCGCGCCTGTCGCTCTGTGCGGTTCTGGCGTTGACGGCGGTGGTCGCGCCGTTGCTCGTCCTGTTCGGCCTCAAGTTCGGTCTGGTTACCACGCTGACGGAACGCCTGGAACATGATCCCTTCGTGCGTGAAATCATCCCCCTGGGTGGCTTGCGTTATGACCGCGCGGCCATCGAGGCGCTGGCCGCTCGCCCGGATGTGGCGTTCGCCATCCCCCGTACGCGCCAGATAGCGGCGACGACCGACCTTTATCGTGAAGGCAGGCGCCTGAACGTGGAAATGCTGCCGACGGCCGCGGGCGATCCATTGCTGGCAGGACAGGTTTTACCTGCTGCCCTCGACGAGGTGGTTCTGAGTCGCAGCAGCGCGGAGAAACTCGGCGCGGCCGATGGCGATATGCTGGTTGCGACGTTCGGCCGTACGCTCGATGGCAAGCCCGATTACCAGCAACGCAACCTGAAGGTCGTCGCCGTACTGCCATTCTCTGCCTTTCCGAGGGATGCCTTGTTCGCTCGCCTGGAACTGCTGGAAAAGGTCGAGGACTTTCGTGATGGCGCTACCACGGCATCCGGGGCACGTATCTATCCGGCGTTCCGTCTCTATGCGCGCGACCTGGCCGATGTGGAAACGCTGCGCCTGTACTTCCAGGCGCGACAGCAGCCTGTCGCCACCCAGGCCGAAGCCATTGCCCAGGTCGCCACGCTTAGCCGCAACCTGACCTTGGTGTTCTGGGTCATCGCCAGCCTGTCGTTGCTCGGGGCATTTGCCGCCGTCGTGGCCAGTACGCTGGCGGCCGTGGCCCGCAAGCAACACGAACTGTCGGTCTTGCGCTTGTTGGGCCTGCCATCTTCGGGGCTGATGGCGTTCGTGGTACTGCAAGCGTTCTATACCGGTGCCCTTGCCCTGGCGCTATCCTTCCTGCTCTATGGCGCGGCGGCGCTTGGTTTGAATCTGTTGTTCCAGGCCGACGCGGGCGAATATGCTTGCCGGCTGCTGTTTACCCATTTTCTCTCGGCAACGCTGGCGACATTGAGTTGCTGCATCTTGGCCGCTGCGGTCGGTGGCTGGCGAGCCGCGCGCCTGGAAGCCTCGCAAGGACTACGTCATGTATAAGCTGTTCAGCGTTGCCCTCGCCCTGTCCATGATCGCCACCGGTGCATCGGCAGAGCCGAACCCGTTGTACAACCCCAAGCCGCTCGAAGGGGACGTGAGCCTGCCGCTGCCCTGTGACGGCGAGATGACTTTTCGTTATGTCTATGTCCTGGCCAAGGGCGCACTGGACGACCGAGCCATCAACCTCGGCTATCCCTTCAGCGAAGGTGAGCCGGGCTACCAGCAGTCGTTCATCTCCGGTTATCGCCGCGACTACATCAATGGCCAGTTCACCGTCGGCGACCTCAACAAGGCGTGGCAATCGGCAATCAAGCCTGGCCTGCCGAAGTCCGGAGGCGCCACGCCACTCAAGCCGATGCTGTATTTCATTGGCAAGTATGAGGTCACCCAGCGCCAGTACGACATGGTCATGGCACAAGCGTCCTCACTGGCGGGCGAGGGTGAGACGCCAGCCTGCGAAGCCGCATCGGGCATGGCCGCGCGCCTGCCGGCGGTGAAGCTCTCGCACTTCGATGCCGAGCGTTTCGCCGCGGTGTACAGCGCCTGGCTGCTGAAGAACCATCGTGACCTGCTGCCCGTCAGCGGGCGTGATGGTGGCCAGGGAGATGGGGGCGTGGGTTTTGTTCGCCTGCCTACCGAAGTCGAATGGGAGTATGCCGCCCGTGGCGGCCAGGCGGTCAGTCGCCAGGAGTTGGAAGGGCGCCTGTTTCCACGCAAGGTCGAAGGCAGCGAGGGCGATGGTCCTCTGGCCGATTGGGCGGTATTCAATCAGGTCGCCGGGGGCACCGGGCAAACCGCGCGCTTGTTGCCAATCGGGCTGAAAAAGCCCAATCCCATCGGCCTGTTCGACGTCATCGGCAACGCCGCGGAGATGGTCCAGGAGTCTTTCCAACTGGTCAGCTCGGGGCGGCGCCAGGGCACCTACGGTGGCTTCGTGGTCAAGGGTGGCAACTACCTCGAAGGCGAGATGACCCTGTTCACCGGGATGCGTCGCGAGTACCCGCTGTTCGGCGCCGATGGGACCGAGCAGAAGAACGAAACCACGGGCTTCCGGGTGGCGCTGGGGGCGTTGTCTGCGCCCCGTTCGCGTTACAAGGAACTGTTTGCCCAGTGGCAGCAGGAAGGACGTATCAGCAGTCTTACCGATGAGGTACAGGATGACGAAGATGCGACCAAGTTGCTCGACAGCCTGATTGCCAGCAGTGATGATCCACAACTGAAAAGCCGCCTGTCGAGCGTGAACGAGGAACTCAAGCGCAATGTCGCCTTGATCGCCAAGCAGCGTGAAGATGCCGCCGGCAACCTGATACAGTCGGCGGCGCTGGTGGCCGAGACCATCAACAACTACAACATTCGCCTGACCAACCTGAAAAAAAGCCGGGACAAGGCTCGTGCCGGCAAGGACGAGGCGGCGGCGAAGTTGTTCGAATCGGGTATCGCCAATGGAACAAGTGCCCTGGACGGCGCCCTGGCGATTTACATCGATAACCTGGATAACGGCACGCGCTACAGCGATACCGTGATCCAGGCGCAGTTCCAGAGAACCAAGGAAGAATTGAGTCGCAAGCCGGTGCTGGGGAAAAGTCTTGTGGCACGCGCTACGCTGTTCGTTCGCCATGTCGGCGAGTATCGCAAGCAACGCAAGGCTGACCCGGCGACGATTCTCAAGGAACTGCTTGCACCATAGGGACTGGTGCGCGGGAGGAAGGAGCTCGTGCGCTGACAGCTCAGGTTTTCAGCGTACGGCGGAGCCTGAATGGGATAGACATACTCAAGAACGAGACCAATGACGATGCAAACCTCAAGCAAGACCACTCTTTTCGCGCAAACGCGGACCCTGCTGATTTCTACCGCCACCTGTGCCTGCGTGCTGCTGAGCGGCTGTGCCACGTCGCCGACTTCCAAGGTGGCGTCCACGACCAAGGCCGAGTACTACCCACAGTGCTACTCGCCGGTCAGCCAGTTGCGTAGCTCCGACGATGCGATGACTCGCTCGATCGCCACCGGCGCCATTGCCGGGGGCCTGATGGGCGCCCTGGCCGGTGGTCTTGCCGATGATGAGCACCGCGGTCGCAACGCCGCAATCGGCGCCGCGGGTGGTGCGCTGGTCGGCGGTGCCGCGGGTTACTACACCGCGCGCCAGCAGCAGATTTCCGACGACAAGGCGCGCCTGGCCTCGTACGCCGCCGACTTCAACACCAACAACGCCGAGATCGACCGCAATATCAGCTATGCCTCGGCGGCCCAGGGCTGCTATGAGCGCGCCTTCACGCAACTGCGTGAAGACCGCAAGGCGAAGAAAGTCGACGACGCGGAGGGACGCAAGCGCCTTGCCGAGATCGTCAGCGGCCTGAATGAGACCAACTCGTTGCTTGCGGCGGTCGATGGTCGTACTGGCCAGAATATCGACACCTACACCCAGGCCTATGAAACCGACCTGAAGAGCATCGGTGTCGAGCGTGCCGACGTGACCAAGGTGGTCGAAGCCAGCCAGCCAGCGGCTACCACCAAGACCACAGGTAGCAAGACCAGCACGGCCAAGCTCAAGGACGTACCGACGGAAGCTGTCACCACTGAACAATCCTTGCAAAAGGCCAAGGTCAAGCGCGAGGAAAGCCGCAAGGTCGCCAGCAAAGGCAAGACCATGATCAGCGAGGTCTGCAACAACCCGGACCTGGGCGACTGGGCACCGGCCAACTGCGCCACCAGCGCCTGATCCGGCGCTTCAGTTACAAAAGGGGCTTCGGCCCCTTTTGTCGTTTTAGGTTCTGGTCGCGATGAAAAACAGACGAGGGAATGGCAACAGGACCGTACCGTCTTCGAACGTCGGGTATTGCGACTGCAAGGCCTCTTCGTAGCGGGCCAGGAAGCTTTCCTGCTCATCCGGGGCGAGCCGCGCGAGGAAGGGGCGCAGGGCACTGCCCTTGAACCATTCGACGATTCCGGCCGCCCCCTGGAGCGGATGCTGGTAGACCGTGCGCCAGATATCGACCTGGGCTCCCGCACGCTGCAACACATCGTAGTACCAGTCGACACTGTGCCGGCTGTCCAGCGGGCGAGCGGCATCACGCAGGCGATCACGCCAGGTCCCATGGCTTGCCACCTCACGCATCAGGCGGTGAGCGGGCTCCTCGAGATTATCGGGCATCTGTACCGCCAGCGAGCCGCCTGGCGCCAGCTGGGAGAACAGGGCGGGGAGCAGTCGTGCGTGGTCCGGTAGCCATTGCAGCGAGGCATTCGCCAGAATCAGATCGAAGCGTTGCAAGGGCGCCCAGTTGCCGATGTCGGCAAGCTCGAAGCTGACGTCGGGCAAACGCTGGCGAGCGGCTTCCAGCATGTCTGGCGAGCTGTCCAGTGCGGTGACCTGGGCATCCGCGAAATACTGCAGCAGAATCTGCGTTGAGTTGCCCGGGCCGCATCCCAGATCGGCTGCTTGGGCCACCGGGCGGCTGCCGAGCTGTGCAAGCAGATCATGGATCGGACGATTGCGTTGTGCCTCGAATTTGCCGTACTGCCTGGCTGACCAACCCATCATTACCTCCATAGTGTCAGATGTGAGTGCTGTCCCAGAAAAGATGCCTCGTACCTGCGCGGGACGAGGCGCAGAGTGCCCGGCAGGCTGCTAAGCTCTTGACTTGGCGACTTATCGACATACCGGAGGCAGTATGGTCCGTTCGATCCTTTACGCCACTGATCTGGGGCTGTATGCACCTTACGTGCTCCAGCATGCCTTGAGCATGAGCCGAGCCTGCAAGGCTGAACTTTATGTCGTCCATGCAGTGGAGCCGATGGGGTTGTTCGCGGAGTCAGTGCTGCAGACCTATCTGGACGAAAGAACCCTGCGCGAGTTCCGCGAGAATGGTCTTGAAACCGTGATGGCCAGCATTGAGCAGAGGGTGATGGAGGGGTTTCGTGATGAGCTGAGCGACACTCACCATGACGCCAGCATGATCAGTCATATCCGGGTCGTACGCGGCGACCCGGCCCAGGTGATCCTCGAACAATCGCACAGCCTGGCAGTGGACCTGGTCATCCTTGGCAGTCACAGCCATGGCGATACCCAGGATACGCCATTGGGACGGACGGCTTCGCGGGTGCTGCAACTCTCGGAGATACCCGTCTACCTGGTGCCTATGTTGCAGCACAGGGGTAAATAAAAAACAATCTAAGGCTGTTTGAATTACCAAGGATATGGTTATATAGAGCCGCTTGCAGCCCATTCCGGCAGGACTACTGCTACTCCGAGGGACATCTATGAAGCTTCAACAACTGCGCTATATCTGGGAAGTCGCGCATCATGACCTCAACGTTTCCGCGACCGCCCAGAGTCTCTATACCTCTCAACCCGGGATCAGCAAACAGATCCGCCTGCTGGAAGATGAGCTGGGTGTAGAGGTATTCGCACGCAGTGGCAAGCATCTGACACGCGTGACGCCTGCCGGCGAGCGGATCATCAGCACCGCTGGCGAGATCCTGCGCAAGGTAGAAAGCATCAAGCAGATTGCCCAGGAATTCTCCAACGAGAAGAAAGGCACGCTGTCCATCGCCACTACGCATACCCAGGCTCGTTACGCGCTGCCGACGATCATCAGTGGCTTCATCAAGCAGTATCCCGACGTTGCCCTGCACATGCACCAGGGATCGCCGACCCAGATTGCCGAAATGGCTGCGGACGGCACGGTCGACTTCGCCATCGCCACCGAAGGCCTGGAGTTGTTCAATGACCTGGTGATGATGCCCTGCTACCGCTGGAATCGCTGCGTGATCGTGCCTCACGGCCATCCGTTGACCAAGCTGTCCAAGCTGACCCTCGAAGCATTGGCAGAGCATCCCATTGTCACTTACGTGTTCGGTTTCACCGGGCGTTCGAAGCTCGATGAAGCCTTCAACCATCGTGGCCTGTCGCCCAAGGTCGTGTTCACCGCGGCCGATGCCGACGTGATCAAGACCTACGTTCGCCTGGGGCTTGGCGTGGGGATCGTGGCGCGCATGGCGGTGGACGAGAAACTGGATGATGATCTGGTCGTCCTCGACGCCAGCGAGCTGTTCGAGTCCAGCGTGACCAAGATCGGATTCCGCCGTGGTACCTTCCTGCGTGGCTTCATGTGCGATTTCATCGAGAAGTTCGCGCCACACCTGACTCGCGAAGTGATGGCCAAGGCCGTGCAGTGCCATAACAAGAGTGAACTGGATGAACTGTTCGACGGAGTCGAACTACCGATTCACTGAGTCGTTCGCCTGAATGAAAAACGGGACCTTGCGTCCCGTTTTTCATGCTCGCGATAGTCAGTGGCTCAGATGCAACCCGCACTCTCGGTTCTCTTCGCCCTTGGTCGGGTCGAAGTAATCGAAGTTGTTCGGCAGGTTGTGCGTGGTGAGGTACTGGTAAAGGTCCTTGGAGCTCCAGTGCAGCAAGGGCGCGACCTTGATCAGCCCGTCCGGATTGATGCTCACCGGCTGCATCTGTGCACGTACTGCGGTATCGCTGGCGCGCAAGGCGGTGAACCAGACTTCGGGGGCGGTTTCGCGCAAGGCGCGGGCGAAGGGTTCGAGCTTCACTTCGGCGGTGAATGCCTCGTGGCGCGGATCGTCCAGGCCTGGAACCGGTCCATCCACTGCATTGCGGTGGGCGCTGGAGCGCTTCGGCAGGTAGATGCTCAGGTTCAGGTCCAACTGCTTGCTGACTTCGTCGGCGAAGCGATAAGTGGCTTCGGTGTTGTAGCCATTATCCATCCAGATCACGCGGATGTCGGGTTGGACGCGAGTGACCATATGCAGGATCACCGCTTCGAACGGACGGAAATTGGTGGTGCAGATGGCGGTTTTGCCCAGGCCAAGCGCCCATGCAACGAGTTTTTCGGCGTCATTGCCCAGTTCGGCATTGATGCGTTCAAGATCCAGCGTCATCGCAGGCTCCCGGTGGTTGGTTGGATTCAGGGCGCCGATGTTAGCACGAAGCCGCATGGTGGCCTTTGCCTTGCCCGGCTGCTAGAGTGCCGGCCCTCAATCAATTGCTCTGGAGCGCGCCGTGGAAATTGCCTGCCTCGACCTCGAAGGTGTCCTCGTTCCTGAAATCTGGATTGCCTTTGCCGAAAAAACCGGTATCGAATCGCTCAAGGCGACCACTCGTGACATTCCCGACTACGACGTTCTGATGAAGCAGCGCCTGCGCATACTGGACGAGCATGGCCTCAAGCTGTCCGACATCCAGGAAGTGATCGCCACGCTCAAGCCGCTGGATGGCGCGGTCGAGTTCGTCGACTGGCTGCGTGAGCGCTTCCAGGTGGTGATCCTCTCGGACACTTTCTATGAGTTCTCCCAACCGCTGATGCGCCAGCTCGGCTTTCCGACGTTGCTCTGCCACCGCCTGATCACCGATGAAACCGATCGGGTGATCGATTACCAACTACGCCAGAAAGACCCCAAGCGCCAGTCGGTCCTGGCGTTCAAGAGCCTCTACTACCGAGTGATCGCGGCAGGCGACTCCTACAACGACACCAGCATGCTCAGCGAAGCCCATGCCGGCATCCTGTTCCATGCTCCAGAAAACGTGATCCGCGAATTCCCGCAGTTCCCGGCCGTCCACAGCTATGACGACCTCAGGCGTGAGTTCATCAAGGCATCGAATCGCACGCTGAGCCTCTGACGCCGATAGCGGCGCTGGGGGCGAATACATCGGCCTTCGGCGCTTTCAGCGAGGCTCGTTTAGAGTTGTTCCAGGGTGTTCAGCAGTACACGCACCTTGGTCAGCGACTCCTCGTACTCCGCCTGCCAGTCCGAATCGGCGACTATGCCGCCCCCGGCCCAGCAACTGATGGTGCCATTGGCTGCCTGCAGGCTGCGGATGGTAATCGAACTGTCCATTTCGCCACGCACGTCCAGATACAGCAGTGAGCCGCAGTAGAGTGCGCGGCGTGACGGCTCCAGTTCGTCGATGATCTGCATGGCACGGATCTTGGGTGCGCCGGTGATCGAGCCGCCGGGAAAGCTGCCCGCCAGCAGATCCAGCACGTCCTTGCCTGCTGCCAGCTCACCGGTGACGGCACTGACCAGATGATGAACGTTCGGATAGCTTTCCAGGGCGAACAGCTCGGGAACCCGCACCGAACCGATGCGGCACGACCGGCCCAGGTCGTTGCGCAGCAGGTCTACGATCATCAGGTTTTCGGCGCGATCCTTGGGGCTGCCGAGCAACAGCCGGGCCTGCTGGGCATCATCCTCTGCGTCGACGCCACGGGGGCGGGTGCCTTTGATCGGACGGGTCTCGACCCGGCCATCACTGGCCTTGAGGAAGCGCTCGGGGGAGAGGCTGAGGATGGCGTTGTTTCCCGGCAGGGTCAGATAACCGGCGAATGGCGTGGGGCATGCCGTGCGCAGGGCCAGGTATGCGGCCCAGGGATCACCGCTGTAGGTTGCCTGGAAACGCTGGGTGTAGTTGACCTGATAGCAGTCGCCGGCCTGTATGTAGGCCTGAACGCGGTTGATGGCTTGCCGGTACTGGTTGCGCGTGATGCTGGTGCGGAAGGGGCCGTTCAATTTGAAATCGACCGGTGCATTTGACGCAGGACTGGCGAACAGCGCCAGGACTCGCTCTTTATCGGCTGCGGCAATGCCGGGATGAAACAGCAGCTGGCTGGTGCGCTGCTGGTGATCGGATATCAGCGCCCAGTCATACAGGCCCAGGCACGCATCCGGCATGTTCAGATCATCGTGCGCGCGGTCGGGCAATGCCTCGAGGCGCCGGCCGAAGTCATAGCTCAGGTAGCCGATAAAGCCACCGGCGAATGGCAGCTCAATGCCTTCCGGCGGTTCGGCCCTGCCGAGCGTGGTGAGCGCCTGGCGCAGGCGTGCGAAGAATGCACGGCCTGGCTCGTCGGGGAGTGCGCTGAACAGCTGGCGTGGCCAGGCGCTGATCAGGTCGAAGCGACCGCGGCTGGCTTGTGGGTGGCCCGAGTCGAGCAGAACCGCGCCAGGCTTATCGCGTACCCGTTCGAAGAAACATGAAGGGTCGTCTCGATAAGGCAGCGGATGTATATGGCAGACGCTCATGTACTGATCCGAAATGAAAAGAGGCGGCGATTGTAGAACGGTTCGACCCCGGCTATTGCCGGGATCGTTTCAGACTTCTTTCGGCGCTATGTGGCCGAAGAGGTTCTGGGCAAACTGCACCCGCTGCTCGACGTCCTCGCTGATGCCTTTGGCGGCAAGTTCGGCCAGGCGATCTTCCACGGCATGAGCGCGATGAGTCAGGCCGCAGTCGTTGGCGATCTGGATATTCAGGCCGGGTCGGGCATTGAGCTCCAGGATCAGCGGGCCTTTTTCCTGGTCGAGGACCATGTCCACGCCGATATAGCCTAGGCCGCAGAGCTCGTAGCAGCCCGCCGCCAGCTTCATGAAACCGTCCCAGTTCGGCAGTTGCACGCCATCCACCGCGTTGGTGGTGTCAGGGTGCTTGCTGATCTTGTTGTTCAGCCAGGTGCCGCGCAGGGTCAGGCCGGTGGCCAGGTCGACACCGACGCCGATGGCGCCCTGGTGCAGGTTGGCCTTGCCATTGGACTGACGGGTCGGCAGGCGCAGCATGGCCATCACCGGGTAGCCCATCAGCACGATGATGCGGATGTCCGGCACACCTTCGTAGCTGATGCTCTTGAAGATCGGGTCGGGGGTTACCCGATACTCGATCAGGGCGCGGTCGCGATGCCCGCCCAGGGAGTACAGGCCCGTGAGAATGCTGGATATCTGGTGCTCGATTTCTTCGTGGCTGATGATCTTGCCGGAAACGGTCTTGTAGCGGCCTTCGAAGCGGTCGGCGATGACCAGGATGCCATCGCCGCCAGCGCCCTGGGCGGGTTTGATAACGAAGTCGCTGCGCTCGCCGATGATGGCGTCGAGCTTCTCGATCTCCTTCTCGGTGGAGATTATTCCGTACATTTCCGGCACATGGATGCCGGCGGCGATGGCGCGCTCCTTGGTGATGATCTTGTCGTCGACGATCGGGTACAGGTGCCGTTTGTTGTACTTCAGCACGTAGTCCGCGTTGCGCCGGTTGATGCCCATGATGCCTTTGGCTTCAAGGGCTTTCCAGGTCTTGATCAGGCCGAACATGGGCTCAGTCCTTCAGAAAGGCTTTGAAGCGGAACAGCTCGGTCAGGCGGTAGCCGCGGTAGCGCCCCATCGCCAGCATGAAGCCCACCATGATCAGCAACACGGCCGGGAAGGTGAAGATGAAGTAGATCAGTTCCGGAATGGTCATCAGCAGGTGCGCCAGGGTGGCGGCGAACAGCGTGCCGATGGCCACCTTGAACGCGTGGCCGCCGCCACGCTCTTCCCAGGTGATGGACAGGCGTTCGATGGTCATGGTCAGGATCACCATGGGGAACAGTGCAACCGACAGGCCGCGTTCCAGGCCCAGTTTATGGCTGAACAGGCTGATCACCGCGATCAGCACCACGACGAAGGTCAACACCACCGAGAGTCGCGGCAACATCTGCAACTTCAAGTGTTCGAGGTAGGAACGCAGCGACAGCCCCAGGGCCGTGATGATGGTGAACAGGACGATGCCGAAACCCAGCTGGGTTTCGCGGAAGGCGAGGGCGATCAGTACCGGGGTGAAGGTACCCAGGGTCTGCAGGCCGCCGAGGTTGCGCAGGATCAGGATCACCAGCACGCCGATCGGGATCATGATCATGATCTGGTAGGTCTGCTGGGTCTGCAGCGGCAGGCCATAGAGCGAGTATTCGAGGAAATCGACGTCGGTGTTCTCGTCGGTCAGCTTGGCCAGGCGAATGGCGTTCATCTCGCTGTTGTTCAGGGTGAAGGTCACCTGGGCCTTCTTGGCGCCATCCAGGCTTACCAGCGGTTCATCGCCAGTCCACCACATCAGGCGGTCGGCCGGCAGGCCCTGTTCGCCGGTCTCCGGGTTGAAGTACAGCCACTTGCTGCCGTTGAAGCTGCGCAGCCAGAGTTCGGGGTTCTGCGGCTGATCGGTAACCAGTTGCAGGGTGTGAACGCGCTCGACCGGTACGTGGGCGATGGACAGCAGCAGTTCGACGATACGGGCCTTGTTGACTGGCGAGGCATCACCGGCCATCAGCAGTTTGACGTTGTCATCGTTGACGTTGTTGACCCGCTTGATGGTCTCGCTGATGAAGGTCTCGACGTCGGCGGAGTGCTGGCGAATGGGGGCAAGCAGGGCTTCGGCGGCGATCTTTTCGGCCCCTTCCACGGCGATGCTGTCGCGGTAGATCGGCCCCTTGGCCTTGGGTTGCTCGCCACTGAAGCGCTTGGTCAGCACCAGGCGGTAGTAGAGGGTCTGGTTGCCGCTGGCGCGACGTGCGGACCAGGTCACCTTGCGGTTGCCATCCACGCGGTTGACGCTGACCCCATAGTTGTTGGAGATGAAGCTCTCGTTGAGGCTGACATAGTCCTGGTTCAGCGGAGGCACGAACATCTGCACCTTGACCGGGTCGCGAGAAGTGGCCTGGAACTCGACCTTGGCATCGATGTTCCACAGGTCGTCGTTTTCGTCCTCGGTCACCGGGATGCCGAGAATGAAAATCTGGTAGGCCGTAACCAGAACGCCCACGGTCACCAGAATGGTGATCAGGACTTTCAAATGCAGGGTCAGGGAGCGCATGTCAGTTACTCGGCAGCGGTGATGTCAAGGGAACAGCCAGGCTTGCCGGCTGCATATTTGAGGCTTGGATCGACCAGGGCATCCAGGCGCTTGAGCGCCTCTGAGCCGATCAAAAGAGGAAACTGGAAAGCACTGCGGTCTGTCAGGTTGACCTCGATGGTGCGCTGGGCCTTGCCCATGCACACATCCAGCTCGATCACCGGACGCGCAGTGTAGCTCTTGCCTTCGTCGGGGTCGTAGTCACCCGCGCGGCGTTTTATCTTGCTGATGCGGGCCAGGGGGCGCTCGATCGGATGCCGATGCGCATCGTCGATCGCGAGGAAGAAGCGGACCCAGGTTTCACCATCGCGCTTGAAGCGCTTGATGTCTCGTGCGCTCAGCGATGCCGTCTTGGCTCCGGTGTCTAGCTTGGCAGCGACTTGCAGGTTCAAACCGGTCAGGTCCACGTATTCGTTGAGCCCATAGACGGTCTTTTCCCCGGAAAGTGCGGCACCGGGCCACAGGATGCAGAAAATCAGAGAAAAAAGTGCGTTGAGTCTCATAAATCCTGTGGGCGTGGCTGTCGGCGTATAGCCAGGAGTCGGCAGCGCGGCGTCCGCTGCGGTGCGTGTGCGGGCGGGCATTCTAGCATGGGAGTTTTTATCGACGCGACAGAGGGTTAGCCCCACCAGCAAGGCTGAAAGGAGCGTTGCCAGTGGACGTTTCAGCGAGCGGCGGCCAGCCCGTTTGCGCGGGCCGCTGGCAATCACTTGAACTTACGCTCGACGCCTTTTTCCACCAGGATCCTGGCGGAAATTTCTTCCACGGAAAAATGCGTCGAATTGATGAAGGCAATGTTCTCCCGCCGGAACAGGCTCTCGACCTCCCGCACTTCGAATTCGCATTGGGCGAAGCTGGCGTAGCGGCTATTGGGCTTGCGTTCGTTGCGAATCGCTGCCAGCCGGTCGGGGTCGATGGTCAGGCCGAACAGCTTGTGTTTGTGCGTCTTCAGTGCGTTAGGGAGTTGCAGGCGCTCCATGTCCTCTTCGGTCAGGGGGTAGTTGGCGGCTCGAATGCCGAACTGCATGGCCATGTACAGGCAGGTGGGCGTTTTGCCGCACCGCGATACGCCGACCAGAATCAAATCCGCCTTGTCGTAGTAGTGCGTACGGGCGCCGTCGTCGTTATCCAGGGCGAAATTGACCGCCTCGATGCGCTCCATGTAGTTGGTGTTATGCGAAATTGAGTGGGATTTCCCCACGGAATAAGAGGAATGCGAAGAAAGTTCCTGCTCCAACGGAGCTAAAAAGGTCGAGAAGATGTCAATCATGAAGCCTTCGGACTGGCCGAGGATGTCTCGAATCTCCTGGTTGACCAGGGTGTCGAAGATGATCGGGCGGGCGCCGTCCTTCTCGGCGGCGGCATTGATTTGTTGTACCATTGCGCGCGCTTTGTCCACGCTGTCGATATAAGGACGCGTGAGCTTGGTGAAGCTGATGGTCTCGAATTGCGCGAGCAGACTCTGCCCCAGCGTTTCGGCGGTGATGCCGGTGCCATCGGAGATGAAAAAAGCGGTTCGTTTCATTTGTGCCAAAAGCCTTAAGTCAGGAGCCGATCTTGGCTTATCATTAGGCCCCTTTGCCGGACCCGTGCTGGACGGCATTGTGACTTATTTCCTCGAGGCAAGGCCATAACGCTGCATGCGTGGGCCTGGCCAACAACAGCGGAGAGTTCACCTTGGTAGATTACGTCGTTTCCCTCGATAAGCTCGGCGTCCACGATGTGGAGCACGTAGGGGGCAAAAACGCATCCCTGGGCGAGATGATCAGCAACCTCGCAGGTGCCGGCGTATCGGTCCCTGGCGGTTTCGCGACCACTGCACAGGCCTACCGTGATTTCCTCGAGCAGAGCGGCCTGAATGATCGCATTCACGCTGCGTTGGATGCGCTGGATGTCGATGACGTCAACGCCCTGGCGAAAACCGGTGCCCAGATCCGTCAGTGGGTCATGGACGCCGAGTTCCCTGAGCGTCTGGATCAGGAAATCCGCAAGGCTTTCGCCGAAATGGCGGGTAACAACGACAACATGGCCGTTGCCGTGCGCTCTTCGGCTACCGCCGAAGACCTGCCGGACGCCTCGTTCGCCGGCCAGCAGGAGACCTTCCTCAACATTCGCGGGGTCGATAACGTCATCCGCGCGGCCAAGGAAGTCTTCGCCTCCCTGTTCAACGACCGCGCCATCGCCTACCGCGTGCACCAGGGCTTCGACCACAAGCTGGTCGCCCTGTCGGCTGGCGTGCAACGCATGGTTCGTTCGGAAACCGGCACCGCCGGGGTGATGTTCACCCTCGATACCGAGTCCGGCTTCCGTGACGTGGTATTCATCACTGGCGCCTACGGCCTGGGCGAGACCGTGGTGCAGGGGGCGGTGAACCCCGACGAGTTCTACGTCCACAAGCACACCCTGGAAGCCGGTCGTCCGGCAATCCTGCGCCGCAACCTTGGCAGCAAGGCGATCAAGATGATCTACGGCGACGAGGCGAAAGCCGGCAAGTCGGTCAAGACCGTGGATGTCGATCGTGCCGAGCGCGCGCGCTTCTGCATCACCGACGCCGAGGTCAGCGAGCTGGCCAAGCAGGCGCTGATCATCGAGAAGCACTATGGCCGCCCGATGGACATCGAGTGGGCCAAGGACGGTGACGACGGCAAGCTGTACGTTGTCCAGGCTCGCCCTGAAACCGTCAAGAGCCGCGCCAATGCCACCGTCATGGAGCGCTACCTGCTCAAGGAAAAAGGCACCGTGCTGGTCGAGGGCCGTGCCATTGGCCAGCGCATCGGCGCCGGCAAGGTCCGCGTGATCAACGATGTATCCGAAATGGACAAGGTACAGCCAGGTGACGTCCTGGTTTCCGACATGACCGATCCGGATTGGGAGCCGGTGATGAAGCGCGCCAGCGCTATCGTCACCAACCGTGGTGGCCGCACCTGCCACGCTGCGATCATTGCGCGCGAGCTGGGCATTCCGGCCGTGGTTGGCTGCGGCAACGCTACCCACGTATTGACGGACGGGCAGGGCGTCACCGTGTCCTGCGCCGAGGGCGATACCGGCTTTATCTTCGAAGGCGAGCTGGGCTTCGACATTCGCAAGAACTCGGTCGATGCCATGCCTGATCTGCAGTTCAAGATCATGATGAACGTCGGCAATCCAGACCGGGCCTTCGACTTCGCCCAACTGCCGAACGAGGGCGTTGGCCTGGCGCGCCTGGAGTTCATCATCAACCGCATGATCGGGGTTCACCCGAAGGCGCTGCTGAACTTCGCCAACCTGCCGCTGGACATCAAGGATAGCGTCGAGAAACGCATAGCGGGCTACGACGATCCAGTCGGTTTCTACGTCGAGAAGCTGGTCGAGGGGATCAGCACCCTGGCGGCTGCGTTCTGGCCGAAAAAAGTCATCGTCCGCCTCTCCGACTTCAAGTCCAACGAGTACGCCAACCTGATTGGCGGCAAGTTGTACGAGCCGGAAGAAGAAAACCCGATGCTTGGCTTCCGTGGCGCTTCTCGCTACATCAGCGAGTCGTTCCGTGACTGCTTCGAACTCGAGTGTCGCGCACTGAAGAAGGTGCGCAACGAGATGGGGCTTACCAACGTCGAGATCATGGTGCCATTCGTACGCACCCTGGGCGAGGCGAGCCAAGTGATCGAGCTGCTCTCCAACTACGGCCTGAAACGCGGCGAGAATGGCCTGCGCGTGATCATGATGTGCGAGCTGCCATCCAACGCCCTGCTGGCTGACGAGTTCCTCGAGTTCTTCGACGGCTTCTCCATCGGTTCGAACGATATGACCCAGTTGGCGCTTGGCCTGGACCGGGACTCCGGCATCATTGCCCACCTGTTCGATGAGCGTAACCCCGCGGTCAAGAAGCTGCTGGCCAATGCTATCCAGGCCTGTAACAAGGCTGGCAAGTACATTGGTATTTGTGGGCAGGGGCCGTCGGATCACCCCGATCTGGCCAAGTGGCTGATGGAGCAGGGCATCGAGAGCGTATCGCTGAACCCTGACTCAGTACTGGATACCTGGTTCTTCCTGGCTGAAAGCCAGCCGAACTGATCCACGACACCTCCGATGAAGGGCGGGAGATATCCCGCCCTTTTTTGTGGCCGGAATAAAGATGCAAAGCAGCAGCGAGTTGTTTCCCGTCGCACTGGTCAGTGCCGAGTTGCGCGGTGATTTGAGTGAAGACATCTATCGTTTGAAACCGGGCAACAGTCCGGACTTTTCAGTCGAACTGGCGCTTACCCGGCTGGGGCTGGCCGCACAAGAGGAGCGGAGCGCGCCCGTTATCCTTCTGCATGGCGGCTTCTCCAACCGGCGGTTCTGGTATTCACCAGGCGGGGCAGGGTTCGGGCCTTATCTGGTACGCCAAGGGCATGATGTCTGGATCGCAGAAATGCGCGGCCATGGCTTATCGCCGCGCAATCTGAATTATTCGGTGAACAGCGTGAGTGATTACGCGCGCTTCGACCTGCCGGCGATCAATGCGTTCGTCCGGGAGCAAAGCGGCCGTGCTCCCCACTGGATCGGTCACTCCCTCGGTGGCACCACGCTTGCGGTTGCGCTGGGCAATGGCCATCTGCGTAGTGGAGAGATCGCTTCGCTGGCTTTATTCGGCAGCCAAGTCGCCCACGCGCACTGGTCGTTGAAAGTACCGCCACTGACCTGGCTCGCCCGGTTGTTGCTAAAGCGCTTCAGCTATGTGTCAGGTCGGCGTTTCAAGCAGGGGCCAGAGGACGAGCCCATTGGCGTGGCGTTGGAGTTCATGCGTTGGCATCGCCTGCTCAACCGCCATGAGGATTGGCTACAGGGCTTGTCGGATGCTTCGGTTCATTTACTGGCAGTGGGTGGTGCGGGTGACCGGCGCGATCCCGTTGCGGGCTGTCGTGAATTGTTCGAACGGTTCGGCTCGACCTCCAAGCACTTCCTTTGCCTGGGGCGCAATGAGGGATTCGGCATCGACTATGGGCATCTGGACATGCTCGTCGGCCAGGAGGCGCAACGTGAAATATGGCCATGGGTCGACCATTGGCTATGGAACCAGAGGCTGCCGGTAGTGCCTGCATGAGCTAAGATGTCGCGGTCGTTCGTCCTAACCATGACAAGGAGCCTCACATGCAATACATCACGCCCGATCTGTGTGACGCCTACCCGGAATTGGTCCAGGTGGTCGAGCCGATGTTCAGCAACTTCGGTGGTCGCGACTCCTTTGGTGGTGAAATCGTCACCATCAAATGCTTCGAGGACAACTCCCTGGTCAAGGAGCAGGTCGACCAGCCAGGCAGCGGCAAGGTATTGGTGGTCGATGGTGGCGCTTCCCTGCGCCGCGCCTTGCTTGGCGACATGCTGGCCGAGAAGGCGGCGAAGAATGGCTGGGAAGGCATCGTGGTTTATGGCTGCGTGCGTGACGTGGATGTGCTGGCACAGACCGATCTTGGTGTTCAGGCGCTCGCCAGCCATCCGATGAAGACCGAAAAACGTGGTATTGGAGACCTGAATATCGCCGTCACTTTTGGTGGCGTTACGTTCCGGCCGGGGGAGTACCTGTACGCCGACAACAATGGCGTCATCGTTTCCCCGCAAAAGCTTGAGATGCCTGAGTAAGTCGTGCAGCAGGATTTGAATCGGGATTTGTTGCATGCCTTCGTTCTCAATGGCAAGGGTGGCGCCCGATCCATCGCTCGAGAAGAGCTGGACACCTTGGCATTGGCCGATGAGGAGAGTCTCTGGCTGCACTGGGATCGAGGCCATCCGCAGAGCCAGCAATGGTTGCGCGAGAAGAGCGGTCTCAGCGAGTTCAGCTGCGACCTGCTTCTGGCGGAAAATACTCGCCCCCGGCTGCTGCCTCTACCCGGCGATGAGTTGCTGCTATTCCTGCGCGGCGTCAACCTGAACCCGGATGCAGAGCCCGAGGATATGGTCTCGGTACGGATTTTCGCCCAGGAGAAGCGAACCATCTCCTTGCGTCTGAGGCCGCTACGGGCGACCGAGGAGTTGATCGCCCAGCTCGCCAGGGGAAGTGGGCCGAAGTCGTCGTCCGAGCTGATTCTCTATCTGGCGGATTACCTGACCGTTCGAGTCGATGCGCTGATCGAGAACTTGTCCGACGAGGTCGATGAACAGGAAGAGCAGTTGGATGCCAACGAGCGCTATCTACCCGATCATGGGCAAATGTTGCACATCCGGCGGCGAGCGGCGAGCCTCAAGCGCTTCCTGGCTCCACAGCGCGACATCTATGCGCAACTGGCGAGAAATGGCTTCTCCTGGTTCGTGAAGGACGATACTGAGTACTGGAACGAGCTGAACAACAGCTTGACTCGTTATCTGGAAGAGATGGAGTTGATCCGCGAACGCGTGAGCCTGGTTCTGGAGTCAGAGAACAGGCGCATGAGCGAGCGCATGAACCGCACCATGTACCTTCTGGGCATCATTACCGGCTTTTTCCTGCCGATGAGTTTCATAACCGGCTTGCTCGGCATCAACGTCGGTGGCATACCTGGCTCGGAAAACAGTGATGGATTCATGATTGCCTGCGGCCTCATCGCAGCCGTCGCGTTCTTTCAATGGTGGCTGTTCAGGCGCTTGAAATGGCTCTGATGTGACCCTTTGGGCAGGTCGTGCGTCTAGCCTTTCACAGCTTTGTGAGGTTCGCATGCACGATCCATTCGAAGAATCCTTGCGCGACATGCTCAGGTCACGGGAGTCGGCCCATGACGATGACGCGGTACTCGACCGGGTCCTCAAGACTGCCAACAGGCGAGTTGGCATGGGCGACCTGTTCGAGTTGATGGGCAATTGCTTCAGCGCTCTGATGATTGCCCTCAACAACGGTTCGCCGCATCTGAAGCCTGTTTCACGCATCTCTCGCAACCCAGCAGATAAGGTTGATCAATGATGGAGCTCGATCCCTGGACTCAAAGCCTGGTCGCTGCCATGACGGCACTTTGGACCAAAGTGGCGGTTTTCATACCGAACCTGTTCTTCGCTGTGATCCTGGTGCTGCTGGGCTTCGTCGTGGCCAAGCTGCTCGATACCCTGTTGTCCAAACTGCTGGCCAAGATCGGTCTCGACCGTTTGATGGCGGGCACTGGAATGCCCAAGATCCTTGCGCGTGCAGGTGTCCATTCCTCGGTTTCGGCTCTGATCGGCAAGATTGTCTACTGGTTCGTACTGCTGATCTTCCTGGTTTCGGCCGCGGAGAACCTTGGCCTCGCACGCGTTTCGGCAACCCTGGATGTGCTTGCTTTGTATTTGCCGAAGGTGTTCGGTGCCGCCCTGATTTTGCTGGCAGGCGTCCTGCTTGCCCAGTTGGTCAGCGGCCTGGTCAGAGGAGCGGCGGAAGGCGTTGGCCTGGAGTACGCCAACGGCGTTGGGCGTATTGCCCAGGGCCTGATGATCATAATCAGCATTTCGGTGGCCATCGGGCAATTGGAGGTGAAGACCGATCTGCTCAACCATGTGATCGCCATCGTCCTGATTTCGGTAGGGCTGGCTGTTGCGCTGGCGGTGGGCCTGGGAAGTCGTGAGATCGTCAGTCAGATACTGGCAGGCATTTACGTACGGGAGCTGTATGAAGTAGGCCAGCAGGTCCGCGTTGGCGAAGTCGAGGGGCAGATCGAGGCCATAGGCACGGTGAAGACCGTTCTGTTGACGGACGAAGGTGAGCTGCTATCCCTGGCCAACCGGGTTCTGCTCGAGCATCACGTCAGCAGCCGCTGAGTCGTCATTCCTGTTAAAGTATGCGGCCGCCGCCCACGAGGGCGAGGCTGCTAACCGTGACTCTGACTGCCGGCACGATCCGTTTTGAACAAAGGCCAACCGCTACCCACGCGATATAATCCGCGCGAGCTCTCCGACGAGGAGCTGGTGCAGCGTGCCCATGTCGAATTGTTTCACGTCACCCGGGCCTATGAAGAACTCATGCGCCGATATCAGCGTACTCTGTTCAATGTATGCGCACGATATCTGGGAAATGAACGTGATGCCGATGACGTGTGTCAGGAAGTCATGCTCAAAGTTCTTTATGGCCTGAAGAACTTCGAAGGCAAGTCCAAATTCAAGACTTGGTTGTATAGCATTACTTACAATGAGTGCATCACTCAGTACCGTAAAGAGCGGCGCAAGCGGCGCCTTCTCGATGCCTTGAATCTGGATCCGCTCGAAGAGGCTTCGGAGGAAAAGGCGCCCAAGGTCGAAGAACGTGGCGGACTTGATCGCTGGCTTATCCATGTCAACCCTATCGACCGGGAGATTCTCGTCCTGCGCTTTGTCGCCGAACTTGAGTTCCAGGAGATAGCCGACATCATGCATATGGGCCTGAGCGCCACGAAGATGCGCTACAAACGAGCCCTGGATCGGCTGCGGGAAAATTTTTCAGAAAAAACTGAAACTTAATTTAGGGTCAATTATCTGAGGCATGACGGTCACTACTTCTGGTAGTATTACCGCCAAGTTGTTCCGCATGACCGTAGGGGCAACCAAAGTCATCATAAGATGGGGATTTTTACGGATGAAACTGAAAAACACCTTGGGCATTGTCATCGGCTCTCTGGTCGCTGCAACTGCCCTCAATGCTGTAGCACAAGGCCAAGGCGCTGTTGAAGTCGAAGGCTTTGGTAAGCGTTACTTCACCGACAGCGCACACGACCTGTCCAATGGCAACCTGTTCGGTGCCTCGGTAGGCTACTACCTGACCGACGATGTCGAAGTCGCGCTGTCTTATGGCGAATACCACGACATTCGCTCCGAGAATGACACCGGCAACAAGAACATCAAGGGCAGCCTGACCAGCCTTGATGCAATCTACAACTTCGGCACTCCAGGTGTCGGTCTGCGTCCTTACGTCTCCGCTGGCTTCGCTCACCAGAGCATCGGCAACGTACCGGCTCGCACTGGTCGTGACCACAGCACCTTCGCCAACATCGGCACCGGCCTGAAGTACTACTTCAGCGAGAACTTCTACGCCAAAGCCGGCCTCGACGGTATCTACAACATCGACCGTGGCGACTCCGAATGGTCTGCTGGCGTGGGTGTGGGTCTGAACTTCGGCGGTTCGTCGAACAAGGCTGCTCCTATCGAGCCTGCTCCTGAGCCGGTTGCCGATGTCTGCTCCGACAGCGACAACGACGGCGTCTGCGACAATGTCGACAAGTGCCCGAACACTCCTGCCAACACCACCGTTGATGCTGATGGCTGCCCAGCCGTCGCTGAAGTTGTGCGTGTCGAGCTGGACGTGAAGTTCGACTTCGACAAGTCCAAGGTCAAAGAAGAAAGCTACGGTGACATCAAAAACCTGGCTGACTTCATGAACCAGTACCCGCAAACCACTACCACCGTCGAAGGTCACACTGACTCCGTCGGTACCGATGCTTACAACCAGAAGCTGTCCGAGCGTCGCGCAAGCGCTGTTCGTGAAGTACTGGTCAACCAGTACGGTGTAGGTTCGGAGCGTGTCAACTCCGTAGGTTACGGCGAATCCCGCCCGGTTGCTGACAACGCTACCGAAGCTGGTCGTGCTGTTAACCGTCGTGTAGAAGCTCAGGTCGAGGCTCAAGCCAAGTAATTAGCTTCTTGCGTAGCGGAAAGGCCCGGCAATTGCCGGGCCTTTCTGTTTCTGGGCATTGATGAAGCCAAGGTTGAACTTGCTGGTGCCCGCTTTATCTATGAATAGGTCGTACGACGCGTGGCGCCCATTGTAAGGATTACGATGCCTGATTAGACTGCGCCAACTTCATCCTACCGCTGCAATGCCAAGGATTTTTATGATCAAGAAATGTTTGTTCCCGGCTGCCGGCTATGGCACTCGCTTCCTTCCGGCTACCAAGGCCATGCCCAAGGAAATGCTGCCGGTCGTCAACAAACCACTTATTCAATACGGTGTCGAAGAGGCCGTTGAAGCCGGCCTGAATCAGATCGCCATGGTCACAGGTCGCGGCAAGCGTGCCCTCGAGGATCACTTCGACATCAGTTATGAACTGGAGCACCAGATCCAGGGCACCGATAAGGAAAAGTACCTGGTCGGTATTCGTCACCTGATCAATACCTGCAGCTTTTCCTACACCCGTCAGGTGGAAATGAAAGGTCTCGGCCATGCGATTCTCAGCGGCCGTCCTCTGATTGGCGACGAGCCTTTCGCTGTGGTTCTGGCAGATGACTTGTGTCTTAACCTGCAGGGTGACGGCGTTCTTCAGCAGATGGTCAAGCTTTACAACCAGTTCCGCTGCTCCATCGTAGCCATCCAGGAAGTTCCGCCAGAAGAAACCTCCAAATATGGTGTTATCGCTGGCGAGATGATCCGCGACGACATCTTCCGGGTGAACAATATGGTCGAGAAACCCAAGCCGGAAGATGCGCCATCCAACCTGGCGATCATCGGCCGCTACATCCTCACGCCTGACATCTTCGACTTGATCGAACGCACCGAGCCAGGCAAAGGAGGGGAGATCCAGATCACCGACGCGCTGATGAAGCAAGCCCAGGACGGCTGTGTCATCGCATACAAGTTCAAGGGCAAGCGTTTCGACTGCGGTGGTGCAGAAGGCTACATCGACGCGACCAACTACTGCTTCGAGAATCTGTACAAGACTGGCAAGGCGTACTGATCACGTTTCGATGCTGGATGAGGCCACCTTCGGGTGGCCTTTTCATTTATGCTTCGTGGCTCAAGAAAGGGGAACTCAATGTCCAACGACTTCGATCTTTTCGTGATTGGTGCCGGTTCCGGTGGTGTTCGCGCAGCACGTTTCGCCGCCAACTTCGGAGCCCGCGTGGCCGTAGCCGAAAGCCGCTACCTGGGCGGCACCTGCGTGAACGTCGGTTGCGTGCCGAAGAAGCTGTTGGTGCAAAGTGCTCATTACCCGGAAGATTTCCAGCAGTCATCCGGTTTTGGTTGGCGTGTGGAGGAGGCGAGCTTCGACTGGTCGACACTGATCGCCAACAAGGATCGTGAAATACAGCGTCTCAACGGTATCTACCGCAACCTGCTCACAGGCAGCGGGGTCACTGTGATCGATGGTCATGCCCGCATCGAAAGCCCGACCAGCGTGCGCGTCGGCGATACTGTCTACAGTGCAGCAAACATCCTCATTGCTACGGGCGGCTGGCCGGAAATCCCCGACATTCCGGGTAAAGAACTGGGGATTACTTCGAATGAGGCTTTTCATCTCAAGGCGTTACCCAAGCGCATCCTTGTCGTCGGTGGTGGCTACATCGCTGTAGAGTTCGCCTCGATATTCCATGGACTTGGCGCCGATGTGTCCCTGCTGTATCGCAAGGAGCTGTTTCTGCGTGGCTTCGACCAGAATATCCGCACCCATTTGCGTGATGAACTGACCCGCAAGAAACTGGACCTGCAGTTCAATACCGAAATTGCCCGTATCGACAAACAGCAAGATGGCTCCCTGCAGGCAACCCTCAAGGATGGGCGCGTATTGCCGGCAGACTGCGTATTCTACGCCACCGGACGACGCCCGATGCTGGATGGCCTAGGTTTGGAAAATACCAAGGTGTCGCTCGACACGCGTGGTTTCATCGAAGTGGATGAGCGCTACGCTACCGCTGAGCCAACGATCCGCGCGCTCGGCGATGTGATCGGGCGCGTTCAGCTCACACCCGTGGCGCTGGCAGAAGGGATGGCCGTGGCCCGCTATCTGTTCCGACCAGAGGAAGCCAGGCCCGTCGACTACCGATTGATCCCCACTGCGGTTTTCAGCTTGCCGAACATCGCAACGGTCGGGCTGACTGAAGAGCAGGCCAGGGCGGAAGGCTTCCAGGTGAAGGTCTTCGAAAGCAAATTCCGGCCCTTGAAACTGACCCTGACCGAAAATCAGGAACGTACGCTGATGAAGCTGGTCGTTGATGCCCGGACTGACAAGGTACTCGGTTGTCACATGATCGGGGCAGAGGCGGGGGAGATAATCCAGGGACTCGCTGTTGCCCTCAAAGCTGGTGCAACCAAGCGTATTTTCGATGAAACCCTAGGTATCCATCCCACCTCGGCGGAAGAGTTCGTCACCATGAGAACACCGGTGAACGACTGAGTCCATGGGCCAGCTTTTCTATCTTGCGGATTTATTCGGGGTCGTAGTGTTCGCCATCACCGGTGCGTTGATGGCCGGGCGCAAGTCCATGGATATGTTCGGTGTACTTGTCATTGCCATTATTACTGCGCTGGGAGGAGGCACGCTGAGGGATGTGATCCTGGGCAATTATCCCGTCAGCTGGATTCGTGACGATACCTACATAGGCGTAGCCTCTCTGGCTGCCGTGGGGACGGTACTCTGGGTACGCCTGACCCAGCCGATCCATGAGCGGGGGCTGCTGATCGCTGATGCTTTTGGTCTCGCCGTGTTCACGGTGATCGGCACCGAAGTGGCGCTGCAGCATCAGGCGCCTCATAGCGCGGCTGTGATCATGGGGGTAATGACTGGAGTTGCTGGTGGTGTGATGCGCGATGTGATCTGCAATGAGATTCCACTGATTTTCCAAAAGGAAATCTACGCCACCGCCAGTATTCTAGGGGCGCTGGTTTTCATTGGCATGACTGAATTCGCGAGCGCCGCTCATTGGCTCAATGCGGGAACGGCGATGACGGTCGTGCTGCTAGTGCGTCTGGCCGCGATTCGTTGGCATCTGCGACTTCCCCAGTTGCATCTGCTTGACCGGAGCGAACGATGAGCACGCAGTCTTTGCCTCCATTGAGTGAACTGATCGCCTGTCACGAATGCGATCTATTGCTGCATCACCCCAAGCCTGGTCCTGGTGAGAAAGCGTGTTGTCCACGCTGCGGCTACGAACTGGTCGTTCATCGTACCCATATGCGCAGCCGTTCGTTGGCCTTGGTCATTACAGCGCTGATTCTGTTCGTGCCGGCCAACTTTCTGCCGATCATGAGCCTCAATCTGCTCGGCCAGAGCTCGGTCGATACCGTGTGGAGCGGGGTAGTGGGGCTGTATCATTCCGGTATGGAGGGCGTTGCTGTGGTGGTGCTCCTCTGTAGCATGCTGGTGCCACTGCTCAAGCTGCTTTGCCAACTGTTAGTCCTGTTGTGCATGCCATTCAGGTTCTGGAGACCGCTGGGCATTCGCCTCTACCGTATTTATCACCATCTGCGTGAATGGGGCATGCTGGAGGTGTACCTGTTTGGCATCATGGTTTCGATCGTCAAGCTGGCGGATATGGCAGAAGTGCACCTGGGCATTGGTATAGGCTGCTTCATTGCCCTGATGCTCACGCAAATCTGGTTGGAAGTGAGCATGTCGCCTCATCAGGTGTGGGACGCTTTGAGCGATAACGACGTGGAGGCAGCCCATGCGCGCGATTGATGCAGGCATCGTCATTTGCCAGGAATGCCACAAGCTGGAATATCTGGATGAAAACCAAGTCCAGCACTGTTCGCGGTGCGGCGCGAAGCTGCACTCACGGCGGCCGAACAGTATCTTGCGGACGTGGGCGTTGCTGATCACGGCTGCGATTCTCTACATTCCTGCCAATATGCTGCCGATCATGACAGTCAACTTCCTTGGCAATGGATCACCCTCAACGATCATGAGCGGTGTTCTCGAGCTCATTCATGCCGACATGCTGCCGATTGCGCTGGTGGTGTTCGTGGCGAGCATCCTGGTACCGACCTTCAAACTGATAGGCGTGGCAACGTTGTTGTATTCCGTTCAACGCCGCCAGCCAATGTCCGCGCAGCAGCGCATATTGATGTTCCGTTTCATCGAATGGATCGGGCGCTGGTCCATGCTCGACATCTTCGTCATTGCCATCCTCGTTGCCGTGGTCAACTTCGGTAACCTGGCCAGCATACAAGCCAATCTTGGCGCCGCAGCATTCGCCAGCGTCGTGATCCTGACCATGCTGGCAGCACTGACCTTCGACCCCAGACTGATATGGGATAGTCACGCAGAAGATGAATAGGAGTGCTCAGGCATTGTTGGTCTATTGGATACTGTATTTAACATAATATACATTATGCGAAGCCTACATAGCGAAGGCAGGCAACCAGAGCGCCAGATATCGCACCGGCAAAAACCACATAAACCGCTATCTCGCCTTCAGTCATCGCCAGGGCCTCGATCAATCATCAGTTGAGCCGCAACACGCGTTTCGCGGGCTTCACGTTCTAACTGGCGTCGCCAAGCAGGACGGCAAACATAGGCCCATACATACGCAGTCATCCATGCAACCCAGGCGCACCAAGAAAGCTTCGACAAAATCATAACGACCATACGCTGCTACCTCCACGGCCGTGCCGGATACTCGCTGTCGGGCACTACGACAACTGATGATTCGTTGCTGGCGACCGAGCTTTGTCGCTCTGAACCGAGCCGCTTCGCAGCTCGGTCGCCAGCAACTTGAGCAGCACCAGAGCAAGCCACAGTCCTCGTTTGACCTTCGAAGATGAGATCCGCAGCGCATAGGCTACGACCTCGGATCGAATAACCAGCCATGGCCAGGTCGCGTGCAGACTGCTGAAAAACATCGTCGTCACGACGCAACTCGAAAATGTAGAGAGTGCCTTTCGACGTGAACGCACCAGCTTTAATAGTGATCTTGAATTCGCCAAACGGGTCGATAAGGGATGGCTCTACAGGAACGCTCTGCACCCTCTTAGCATCGCCGTCATGATCAGCAGCCACAGGCTTAGGCGTATCGCGAACGGCAGGAGCCTGCGCAACAGAATCTTTATTAGTGGACGAAGAAGATAACGGAATACGGACGCCATCTTTGAAAGCAAAATAAATAGCACCTGCAACGATTCCGAAGACAAGTAATAAGCGCGGAGACGCGAAAGCACTCTTGCCCGCCATTGTGTCACGATGTTGTCCGGTCGCTGTTGAGTCATAGAGTTTAAACACTCGCTTATCTATTTTGCGGAGGGCGACAATAGTAGAGCCGTCATTAGGCGCCCTATTCTCTTGCGCGCTATGCATGGCTTCTTTGTAATCTTTCTGAACAATAAACTTGAGTGCATTGCCCAAAAGAGCCAAATTCCGATGTTCATATGCAGCCTCGGAAGTTTGACGAATCTGCTCATGGACATATTTGATATTGGGTGTTGTAAGAATAACATCCCAATTCCAATGCCTATGGCGTGTCCACGCATCAAGAAAGTTAAACGGGCGATCAGCTGTATTTGCAGCATCAAGCCCGCCAGGGTAATCAAATCGCTCTAAGAACTTGTCAGTCCAGCTCTTAGGGAAAAGAGATTGCGCCTCATCGAATATAAGGAATGCATCACGCGGAGCCCATTGAAACCAAGTTCTGATTTTATCCATGCCCTCCTGGGTCTCATGATTTATATACATCAAATCAAAAGAGTCGGGCAGATCACTAAAGAGTCGCTCGAATCGTTCGGCAGACATACCGCGAATATTAGTGATAATTAGGCGTCCAGCCTTTGCCGCAGGAACAGCATCATCCCATACCGCCCCGGAGGTTTTATAAGCACCATTGGCGCCATGATGAATCTTAATAGCCATAACTACCTACCGATAAATGGAACAAACTTGAGAGCCCAGCGCGTAGGAATTGCAGAAAAAATCATCGTAATAGCCTGGGGCACTTTAAAAAAACCAAGCATAGAACGATATTCATCCGGTATCGCACCGTAAAACTGCGAAACCTGATCAGCAACGCCAATGTCTTCCATAATGTCCTGCACCACTGTATATGCAACATCAAGCGCAAAGACCATAGTCTTAAGATACGAATAGATCATGACCTTGGTAAAGACGACAAAGACCTCCTTAAAGAACTGATAAATACCATTCTTGGTAAACTCCAAGAAATCCCCAACGGCATCATTGATGCCATTAAAAAAATCACCAACAAAGCCAAGGTCCATATCAGTCCTTAAATATAATGAAGAGGGAAATGAGTGCGGCAATAAACAAGAGAGCAAGCCCTATGATAGAAAGCTCGCTAGAAAACTTAGACATGCAAAAACTTATTGATTCACCAAGAATGGTCACAGAATCACCACAGGAAAGCGATGATCCGCCTGAAAGAGAAAGGCTTACAGAAAAAGAATCTCCAAGTTTCTTGGAGCCTTGAGCTATTTCAGTCTTTGCCTCTTCAATCTTTTCATCCCACTCCGCTATTGCATCAGTGAAATCACCTTGCTCAGTCGGCTTTACTATCGGCGTGACAACCGGAGAGTCTCCATCCCCCTCATCGCCCTCCTCATCTGAATCGCCATCATCACACCCATCACCCGTACAGGTGCTAGACGTGTCGCCGGTCGTGCCATCGGCATTCGTACCTTCGCTGGAACCCTCGGTTTTAGACGTGCTTGTACAAGGGGTCACACCCTTACAAGACGTTGTATCAGTCGTTGTCGTTGTACTGTTGCTCTTAGAACCGTCAGTATTTGTTGTTTGCGTTTCCGTCGTCGCCTTATTTGTTTCGTTGTAGTTAGGCGATGGCGTACCAGGGCTACAAACGATGGTCCCCGCATTAGTGCAATTTAACTTGCCAGGAGTTTCATACTTGGATTGAGATGTACAAGACCGAGTTTGACTACCATCAGAAGCAGTTACCCAACTATCGCACTTTTCTTCTTTAAAACTAGTCGGAGTCGGATCAATAGTTATCGGCTCTTTACGTGTTGAATCGGTAGAAGAGCCACCAGAAGTGCAGCTTTCACCAGTGCCGCGATAGTAAACAACACAATAGAGCGAGTCTTTATCGTAACCATCCTTAAAGATACGATTGCACTCTTTAACGCCGGTATTAGAAAGACCGGCTGTTGTATCCCTAGAAAAACCGCAGGAATTATCACAAATGGAATCGTTAGGCGCAGATGGAACAGACTGATCATAAGAGCCCGCATTGTATTCATGCGTAACTTGCTGATCCTTTGTTGATTCACACGGGTCAGCCTCAGCCGCGTCGCAGGCTCCAGTTTCGGAGTTATAAGTAGTACCTTCTGCACAAGCACTCCCTTTGCGAGTGACATTGCCATAGTTCGCAGTGCAAGACCCCGTGCTGCTACACATATTGCAATAAGCCTGTGAGCCACTATTAAATAATGTAACTCCGGATTTAGTATAAGCAGGGTAATCACTAGAGCGATATACCCATAGCGCATCACAAGCAGCAACAGCAGATGAATAAGAATTACTGCTTATATTTGAATTTGAAGAGACCCAATAGTAATCCGTCGCACTAGCGACCTGAGCAAAGAATAACGAACCCAATAAACAAAACAGTAAACGACGCATAAAAAATAAGGGGGCCTAAGCCCCCTCCTCCTGATCCCCGATGGGCGTCATAGATATTCAGAACATCGAATGCCCTGGACAAGGGCGCATGCCATAAGAACGCCCAGCAGAGCAGACAGGAGACCCGCCATTACAACTTGCGAACAAGTGCAATGATAATGCCGACAACAGCGATACCGGCCACGGCAGCAACAACCAGGGCACCGGTACTCTGACCATCCGTCTTGGCCTCGTTAATCGGTTCAGCAGCAGCATCAGCAACAGCGCCCGCATTTGCAGCGGCAGTAGCAACGAGAGCAGAAGCGCCCGCAACAACGGGGCCGAACTTGCGAACAAAATTTTTCATTTTCATAGTTAGAAACTCTTGATTTTTCGGATGTTGGAAAGACAAATGCCGACACCGAAACCCACACAAAACAGGACAATGGTTGCACCAAAGAACTGTAGGAAAGTTTCAGAATCAAACCCGCCAGATAACAACAACTCCAACTCACTGGCGAGGTCAGTTGGAATTACATAGGCCTCAATCCACTCACTGTGCAAACACGAAGTTATATTGGTCTCGGCATCAGTGCCGAATTCGGTGCACACGTTGACGAACTGAGTAGCCATGTTTATGCAGCCTCAATAACGACTGCGTCGTCGTCGATGCATGCCCAATGACAGTCATCGCAGACACGAAAATCAGGGGCTGGCAGAAGATCAGGCGCGGCCGCGGGCTGGTTCCAAAGCTGGCCCATACAGCACTCGCAGAGGTCGCAGAAGACGCGGTCATGAATGATCACTGCCCTACCCTCAGCTAGCCGCAGCAACAGGCGCTTTCAACTGCATCTGGACAGGCTTACGGTCACCAGACAGCCAGAAGTCGAAACCGGCGTTACCGGCCTTGGATGCCCACGGCCCGACCCGTACGGGCACGGTAACGGGCTTACCCTTGTACTGGTCGTAAAGATGATTCAAGCCAGCTTCGAGATCGGCCTTGGCCATCTTGATACCGATGGTCTTGGTCTCGTCGATGCCGAATTGGTTTTTGTCCTGGACCTCAACAAGCACCAGGTTGTCAGTGAAACTGTTAGCACCTACGGTGCGGGTGTTGGCTTTGAAGCCATGGCACAGGCCGGTCAGTAGCAGCATGATTTACGCCTCACAGGGTAGAAATTGGGCCGGCTGGCCCGGTTGGGAAATCAAGATCAAGAGCGCCGTGCGTCATCAAATCCACCTCGGAAATGGCAGGCAGGAGAACCAACGGGAGTCGATCTGGTAGAGGCGTTCGCCCTCTTCCACGTCATGCAAAGATTGGTATTCATCCCAAGGGTCGAAGTCGTCCGGACCACGCTCTGGCGTGTCATCGAAAGACCTGCTCCATTCATGGCAGCGAATGCACCCGTAGGTTTTCCAACTATCAAAGCAGCCGTTCGGGAAGTGGTAGCGACAGCCCTTAACCTTGCAGACCTGAGCCCCCAGCAGGCGGCTAAAACTGGTCAGCAACTTCATGCCATTGCCCGGTTTGATCCAAACCATGCGCACCATCAGGCAGCCTCCACCGAGGGTTCGACGTACCAATCAGGGCGCTGCGCGCTGAAATCGACCTGCAAGAATCGCAGGATCGGTACGACGTTGTTTTTGTGGTCGTCGGTCTTGAGCTTCTGCAACGCAGCCTTGCTCAAGCCGCATTCGCAAATCTGGTCAACGTGACGGTAGAAAGTGGCACGAGACATAGAGGCCATAGTTTCTTCCCACCCGTAATCCTTGAGGCTGCGATAAGTACGAAAGAGGTTGAGCGCCACAGTTTCGTTAGGCGGGCTAGCAACAAAAACAGGCGGAAGAATCACGCCAGTTGACTTGTCAGTTTTGGCCTTAGTCCACCGACCACCCGGCTTAGTGAACTTCTCTTTAAGTGCGGCCAGCACTTTGTCATCGTTAATTACTCTCATGGAGATACCTTCAAAGGCCGCAAACAGTTCTTTCGTTACTTGCTCCCAGCACCACTGGATAAAGCAAATGCCCTGGGTGGCTAGATGCTCTTGATAGTCACAAAGCGCCCACAACTTGGACGGGATGTTCTTTCGGTCGAGCCAGCGGTGCATAACCGTGGCTTCCAGGCGAATGAGGTTGTCAGCCCAGGCGACGAGATCGGGGTTTTGTAGAACGGCAAGAGTCCGACGAGCCGAGAGGTTCCCTCCCCTCGCCGCTTTGACTGCCTTGTCAATCTCGCCGCGAAACTCAGGCCCTTTCAGGTACGCCTTGAGCTTGCGCAAGCGGGTTTCTTTGCTGCCCCAGTAAGCGGTGGTCTGGTAGTCGTCACCACGGTTTCGGGTCTGGCCGTTACTGACGCCTCGAAGCGCCTGGATCAGCTGGAGCGAGGTGCGCTCGTCAGGTAGGCGGGCCGAGAAGGTGCAGTCGATGCTGTAGACCTGAGTCGACTGCCAATCGAGTTGAGCGAACAACTCGGGGTAAGAACCGGCAAGCCACTTGAGCATGATCTCCGCGCCGAGACGGATCGAGGTAGGGCCAAACACGTTATGCCCCTGGAGAAGCTTTGCAGGGCTGGCTTTCAGTTCAACACCGGGATTCATGCGCTTGCCAAGGGACTGGTGAAAGACCTTGACGGCCATCGGAGTAAACGACGTCGGCAGCGACTCCCATGCGTGCGACAAGTCCTCAACGATGTAACCGCCCTGCCCGTCAGCGAGAACGCTGGTAGCACGTAGCGGAATGCCCAAACTCTCAAGATCAACCGACAAGTAGTGATGACCCGAAGCATCACCATGAAGGGTGATCGCGTCAGTCTTGAACGGTATGAACATGTGAATTTTGTCGAGCATTTACAGATTCCGCTTCCGTTGCATGCATGCATGCAAATCACAATGGTGCGGAATGTATACGTGTGAACAAGCGTGCGTCAACACAAGTCACATGCATGCACGTACACTTTTGGAGGTTTCCCGATGATAGGTAGTGGCTCAATGCCAGCGACTTTGCGATTGACGAACGACGAACAAGAGTTGCTCAGAAAAAAATGCATAGAAATCAACAAGTTACTTGTTAAGCAGGGTCGCCAACCAATAAGGGATAGCGAGCTAGCACATTTTTTGCTAAGCGAATCAATAACTTACGTCGAACTTGGGGAGAACGGGATGCTGTCAATCGAGCTCCCGAGAGCGGCCAAGAAATAACCAAAAGTCTCACCATGAGACAAGAGTCCACCATTAGAGATGGTGGACCCTGGCCGCTACGCGTCCAGGCAACTCCGAGGGATCGACATGCAAACTTGGGCGCTGATAGCGATCATGATCGGGGGAGATGCAAAGCTAGTAGGCCTATACGAAAACGAGGCCAATTGCAGGCTGACAGAGGCGCTGGTCGAAGCCAAAGCAAAGGGGTTAGGAAAAGCGAAACCGGAGACAGGATGCTTCCAGCTCAAGCCAGAACCACAGTCAAAGTCGTAGGGGCAAGCCCCTACAACCCTCTCCGCAGAGCCGACATTCGTCGGCTAGCTTCGAACAGGGGTGAACCCCTGCGCCTTCGGCTACCCCCATTCCGCACTGCCGGCCTTACAAGCTTGTCCGCGACGCCGACATTCGTCGGCTGCTACCAAACAGGGCTGCCGCCCTGCGCCTTCCGGCTACCCGTCGAACTTCGTTCGATGTTCCGCCATTCGCTACACAGCGCGCTACGCGCGGGGGTGATCAGTCAGGAGGTGGGATTGGTCCGCAAGATCAGGAAAAATAGGCGAAGGCTGCGAGACCGAGAAAGACAAACGTGGTGACCACGCAACCAACAACAGGCACCCAAGACGGCGAAGCCGGCCGACTCTTCCACTCTTCAATCAAGTCACGCTTATCCATCGATCAAATCCCCTTGGCCGGTCTTCTCAAGCAACTGAGCAGCAGCAGAACGCGCCTGCTCGATGACAGCCTTGAGGCGGCGAATTTCGAGTTTCTGAGCAGTCACAATGTCTTCAAGTTCGAGATTGCGAGACGCCAGACCTAGCGCGTCTTGAGCCGCCATGGCGAACGCTTTTGATGCCACGCGCTGGCCGTACTGGATTTGCATACGAGAGGCCAACCCTTCGTCGGCCTGGAATTTGATAAGCATGGTTCTGGTACCTTTTCGTTTAGCTAGGTTCGTTCCTCGATCGAGAAAATGGTACCAAATCACCTGCAGGAACTCAATGGTTTAGGTACCATTTTTGTCTTCTGCAGATCTTCCAGGACGAGAGTATTGGTACCAATCGGCATCGCATAATCCGTGGTGATGTTACGCCTTGCCCGATGGGCATGCCGTGGCCTGCGGATAGTCCCACGGCACCGGCTCAACATAACCGCGGGCCTCATTATGCGAAGCCTACATAGCGAAGGCAGGCAACCAGAGCGCCAGATATCGCACCGGCAAAAACCACATAAACCGCTATCTCGCCTTCAGTCATCGCCAGGGCCTCGATCAATCATCAGTTGAGCCGCAACACGCGTTTCGCGGGCTTCACGTTCTAACTGGCGTCGCCAAGCAGGACGGCAAACATAGGCCCATACATACGCAGTCATCCATGCAACCCAGGCGCACCAAGAAAGCTTCGACAAAATCATAACGACCATACGCTGCTACCTCCACGGCCGTGCCGGATACTCGCTGTCGGGCACTACGACAACTGATGATTCGTTGCTGGCGACCGAGCTTTGTCGCTCTGAACCGAGCCGCTTCGCAGCTCGGTCGCCAGCAACTTGAGCAGCACCAGAGCAAGCCACAGTCCTCGTTTGACCTTCGAAGATGAGATCCGCAGCGCATAGGCTACGACCTCGGATCGAATAACCAGCCATGGCCAGGTCGCGTGCAGACTGCTGAAAAACATCGTCGTCACGACGCAACTCGAAAATGTAGAGAGTGCCTTTCGACGTGAACGCACCAGCTTTAATAGTGATCTTGAATTCGCCAAACGGGTCGATAAGGGATGGCTCTACAGGAACGCTCTGCACCCTCTTAGCATCGCCGTCATGATCAGCAGCCACAGGCTTAGGCGTATCGCGAACGGCAGGAGCCTGCGCAACAGAATCTTTATTAGTGGACGAAGAAGATAACGGAATACGGACGCCATCTTTGAAAGCAAAATAAATAGCACATGCACCGATTCCGAAGAGAAGTAATAAGCGCGGAGACGCGAAAGCACTCTTGCACGTCATTGTGTCAAGATGTTGTACTGTCGCTGTTGAGTCAGAGAGTTTAAACACTCGCTTATCTATTTTGCGGAGGGCGACAATAGTAGAGCCGTCATTAGGCGCCCTATTCTCTTGCGCGCTATGCATGGCTTCTTTGTAATCTTTCTGAACAATAAACTTGAGTGCATTGCCCAAAAGAGCCAAATTCCGATGTTCATATGCAGCCTCGGAAGTTTGACGAATCTGCTCATGGACATATTTGATATTGGGTGTTGTAAGAATAACATCCCAATTCCAATGCCTATGGCGTGTCCACGCATCAAGAAAGTTAAACGGGCGATCAGCTGTATTTGCAGCATCAAGCCCGCCAGGGTAATCAAATCGCTCTAAGAACTTGTCAGTCCAGCTCTTAGGGAAAAGAGATTGCGCCTCATCGAATATAAGGAATGCATCACGCGGAGCCCATTGAAACCAAGTTCTGATTTTATCCATGCCCTCCTGGGTCTCATGATTTATATACATCAAATCAAAAGAGTCGGGCAGATCACTAAAGAGTCGCTCGAATCGTTCGGCAGACATACCGCGAATATTAGTGATAATTAGGCGTCCAGCCTTTGCCGCAGGAACAGCATCATCCCATACCGCCCCGGAGGTTTTATAAGCACCATTGGCGCCATGATGAATCTTAATAGCCATAACTACCTACCGATAAATGGAACAAACTTGAGAGCCCAGCGCGTAGGAATTGCAGAAAAAATCATCGTAATAGCCTGGGGCACTTTAAAAAAACCAAGCATAGAACGATATTCATCCGGTATCGCACCGTAAAACTGCGAAACCTGATCAGCAACGCCAATGTCTTCCATAATGTCCTGCACCACTGTATATGCAACATCAAGCGCAAAGACCATAGTCTTAAGATACGAATAGATCATGACCTTGGTAAAGACGACAAAGACCTCCTTAAAGAACTGATAAATACCATTCTTGGTAAACTCCAAGAAATCCCCAACGGCATCATTGATGCCATTAAAAAAATCACCAACAAAGCCAAGGTCCATATCAGTCCTTAAATATAATGAAGAGGGAAATGAGTGCGGCAATAAACAAGAGAGCAAGCCCTATGATAGAAAGCTCGCTAGAAAACTTAGACATGCAAAAACTTATTGATTCACCAAGAATGGTCACAGAATCACCACAGGAAAGCGATGATCCGCCTGAAAGAGAAAGGCTTACAGAAAAAGAATCTCCAAGTTTCTTGGAGCCTTGAGCTATTTCAGTCTTTGCCTCTTCAATCTTTTCATCCCACTCCGCTATTGCATCAGTGAAATCACCTTGCTCAGTCGGCTTTACTATCGGCGTGACAACCGGAGAGTCTCCATCCCCCTCATCGCCCTCCTCATCTGAATCGCCATCATCACACCCATCACCCGTACAGGTGCTAGACGTGTCGCCGGTCGTGCCATCGGCATTCGTACCTTCGCTGGAACCCTCGGTTTTAGACGTGCTTGTACAAGGGGTCACACCCTTACAAGACGTTGTATCAGTCGTTGTCGTTGTACTGTTGCTCTTAGAACCGTCAGTATTTGTTGTTTGCGTTTCCGTCGTCGCCTTATTTGTTTCGTTGTAGTTAGGCGATGGCGTACCAGGGCTACAAACGATGGTCCCCGCATTAGTGCAATTTAACTTGCCAGGAGTTTCATACTTGGATTGAGATGTACAAGACCGAGTTTGACTACCATCAGAAGCAGTTACCCAACTATCGCACTTTTCTTCTTTAAAACTAGTCGGAGTCGGATCAATAGTTATCGGCTCTTTACGTGTTGAATCGGTAGAAGAGCCACCAGAAGTGCAGCTTTCACCAGTGCCGCGATAGTAAACAACACAATAGAGCGAGTCTTTATCGTAACCATCCTTAAAGATACGATTGCACTCTTTAACGCCGGTATTAGAAAGACCGGCTGTTGTATCCCTAGAAAAACCGCAGGAATTATCACAAATGGAATCGTTAGGCGCAGATGGAACAGACTGATCATAAGAGCCCGCATTGTATTCATGCGTAACTTGCTGATCCTTTGTTGATTCACACGGGTCAGCCTCAGCCGCGTCGCAGGCTCCAGTTTCGGAGTTATAAGTAGTACCTTCTGCACAAGCACTCCCTTTGCGAGTGACATTGCCATAGTTCGCAGTGCAAGACCCCGTGCTGCTACACATATTGCAATAAGCCTGTGAGCCACTATTAAATAATGTAACTCCGGATTTAGTATAAGCAGGGTAATCACTAGAGCGATATACCCATAGCGCATCACAAGCAGCAACAGCAGATGAATAAGAATTACTGCTTATATTTGAATTTGAAGAGACCCAATAGTAATCCGTCGCACTAGCGACCTGAGCAAAGAATAACGAACCCAATAAACAAAACAGTAAACGACGCATAAAAAATAAGGGGGCCTAAGCCCCCTCCTCCTGATCCCCGATGGGCGTCATAGATATTCAGAACATCGAATGCCCTGGACAAGGGCGCATGCCATAAGAACGCCCAGCAGAGCAGACAGGAGACCCGCCATTACAACTTGCGAACAAGTGCAATGATAATGCCGACAACAGCGATACCGGCCACGGCAGCAACAACCAGGGCACCGGTACTCTGACCATCCGTCTTGGCCTCGTTAATCGGTTCAGCAGCAGCATCAGCAACAGCGCCCGCATTTGCAGCGGCAGTAGCAACGAGAGCAGAAGCGCCCGCAACAACGGGGCCGAACTTGCGAACAAAATTTTTCATTTTCATAGTTAGAAACTCTTGATTTTTCGGATGTTGGAAAGACAAATGCCGACACCGAAACCCACACAAAACAGGACAATGGTTGCACCAAAGAACTGTAGGAAAGTTTCAGAATCAAACCCGCCAGATAACAACAACTCCAACTCACTGGCGAGGTCAGTTGGAATTACATAGGCCTCAATCCACTCACTGTGCAAACACGAAGTTATATTGGTCTCGGCATCAGTGCCGAATTCGGTGCACACGTTGACGAACTGAGTAGCCATGTTTATGCAGCCTCAATAACGACTGCGTCGTCGTCGATGCATGCCCAATGACAGTCATCGCAGACACGAAAATCAGGGGCTGGCAGAAGATCAGGCGCGGCCGCGGGCTGGTTCCAAAGCTGGCCCATACAGCACTCGCAGAGGTCGCAGAAGACGCGGTCATGAATGATCACTGCCCTACCCTCAGCTAGCCGCAGCAACAGGCGCTTTCAACTGCATCTGGACAGGCTTACGGTCACCAGACAGCCAGAAGTCGAAACCGGCGTTACCGGCCTTGGATGCCCACGGCCCGACCCGTACGGGCACGGTAACGGGCTTACCCTTGTACTGGTCGTAAAGATGATTCAAGCCAGCTTCGAGATCGGCCTTGGCCATCTTGATACCGATGGTCTTGGTCTCGTCGATGCCGAATTGGTTTTTGTCCTGGACCTCAACAAGCACCAGGTTGTCAGTGAAACTGTTAGCACCTACGGTGCGGGTGTTGGCTTTGAAGCCATGGCACAGGCCGGTCAGTAGCAGCATGATTTACGCCTCACAGGGTAGAAATTGGGCCGGCTGGCCCGGTTGGGAAATCAAGATCAAGAGCGCCGTGCGTCATCAAATCCACCTCGGAAATGGCAGGCAGGAGAACCAACGGGAGTCGATCTGGTAGAGGCGTTCGCCCTCTTCCACGTCATGCAAAGATTGGTATTCATCCCAAGGGTCGAAGTCGTCCGGACCACGCTCTGGCGTGTCATCGAAAGACCTGCTCCATTCATGGCAGCGAATGCACCCGTAGGTTTTCCAACTATCAAAGCAGCCGTTCGGGAAGTGGTAGCGACAGCCCTTAACCTTGCAGACCTGAGCCCCCAGCAGGCGGCTAAAACTGGTCAGCAACTTCATGCCATTGCCCGGTTTGATCCAAACCATGCGCACCATCAGGCAGCCTCCACCGAGGGTTCGACGTACCAATCAGGGCGCTGCGCGCTGAAATCGACCTGCAAGAATCGCAGGATCGGTACGACGTTGTTTTTGTGGTCGTCGGTCTTGAGCTTCTGCAACGCAGCCTTGCTCAAGCCGCATTCGCAAATCTGGTCAACGTGACGGTAGAAAGTGGCACGAGACATAGAGGCCATAGTTTCTTCCCACCCGTAATCCTTGAGGCTGCGATAAGTACGAAAGAGGTTGAGCGCCACAGTTTCGTTAGGCGGGCTAGCAACAAAAACAGGCGGAAGAATCACGCCAGTTGACTTGTCAGTTTTGGCCTTAGTCCACCGACCACCCGGCTTAGTGAACTTCTCTTTAAGTGCGGCCAGCACTTTGTCATCGTTAATTACTCTCATGGAGATACCTTCAAAGGCCGCAAACAGTTCTTTCGTTACTTGCTCCCAGCACCACTGGATAAAGCAAATGCCCTGGGTGGCTAGATGCTCTTGATAGTCACAAAGCGCCCACAACTTGGACGGGATGTTCTTTCGGTCGAGCCAGCGGTGCATAACCGTGGCTTCCAGGCGAATGAGGTTGTCAGCCCAGGCGACGAGATCGGGGTTTTGTAGAACGGCAAGAGTCCGACGAGCCGAGAGGTTCCCTCCCCTCGCCGCTTTGACTGCCTTGTCAATCTCGCCGCGAAACTCAGGCCCTTTCAGGTACGCCTTGAGCTTGCGCAAGCGGGTTTCTTTGCTGCCCCAGTAAGCGGTGGTCTGGTAGTCGTCACCACGGTTTCGGGTCTGGCCGTTACTGACGCCTCGAAGCGCCTGGATCAGCTGGAGCGAGGTGCGCTCGTCAGGTAGGCGGGCCGAGAAGGTGCAGTCGATGCTGTAGACCTGAGTCGACTGCCAATCGAGTTGAGCGAACAACTCGGGGTAAGAACCGGCAAGCCACTTGAGCATGATCTCCGCGCCGAGACGGATCGAGGTAGGGCCAAACACGTTATGCCCCTGGAGAAGCTTTGCAGGGCTGGCTTTCAGTTCAACACCGGGATTCATGCGCTTGCCAAGGGACTGGTGAAAGACCTTGACGGCCATCGGAGTAAACGACGTCGGCAGCGACTCCCATGCGTGCGACAAGTCCTCAACGATGTAACCGCCCTGCCCGTCAGCGAGAACGCTGGTAGCACGTAGCGGAATGCCCAAACTCTCAAGATCAACCGACAAGTAGTGATGACCCGAAGCATCACCATGAAGGGTGATCGCGTCAGTCTTGAACGGTATGAACATGTGAATTTTGTCGAGCATTTACAGATTCCGCTTCCGTTGCATGCATGCATGCAAATCACAATGGTGCGGAATGTATACGTGTGAACAAGCGTGCGTCAACACAAGTCACATGCATGCACGTACACTTTTGGAGGTTTCCCGATGATAGGTAGTGGCTCAATGCCAGCGACTTTGCGATTGACGAACGACGAACAAGAGTTGCTCAGAAAAAAATGCATAGAAATCAACAAGTTACTTGTTAAGCAGGGTCGCCAACCAATAAGGGATAGCGAGCTAGCACATTTTTTGCTAAGCGAATCAATAACTTACGTCGAACTTGGGGAGAACGGGATGCTGTCAATCGAGCTCCCGAGAGCGGCCAAGAAATAACCAAAAGTCTCACCATGAGACAAGAGTCCACCATTAGAGATGGTGGACCCTGGCCGCTACGCGTCCAGGCAACTCCGAGGGATCGACATGCAAACTTGGGCGCTGATAGCGATCATGATCGGGGGAGATGCAAAGCTAGTAGGCCTATACGAAAACGAGGCCAATTGCAGGCTGACAGAGGCGCTGGTCGAAGCCAAAGCAAAGGGGTTAGGAAAAGCGAAACCGGAGACAGGATGCTTCCAGCTCAAGCCAGAACCACAGTCAAAGTCGTAGGGGCAAGCCCCTACAACCCTCTCCGCAGAGCCGACATTCGTCGGCTAGCTTCGAACAGGGGTGAACCCCTGCGCCTTCGGCTACCCCCATTCCGCACTGCCGGCCTTACAAGCTTGTCCGCGACGCCGACATTCGTCGGCTGCTACCAAACAGGGCTGCCGCCCTGCGCCTTCCGGCTACCCGTCGAACTTCGTTCGATGTTCCGCCATTCGCTACACAGCGCGCTACGCGCGGGGGTGATCAGTCAGGAGGTGGGATTGGTCCGCAAGATCAGGAAAAATAGGCGAAGGCTGCGAGACCGAGAAAGACAAACGTGGTGACCACGCAACCAACAACAGGCACCCAAGACGGCGAAGCCGGCCGACTCTTCCACTCTTCAATCAAGTCACGCTTATCCATCGATCAAATCCCCTTGGCCGGTCTTCTCAAGCAACTGAGCAGCAGCAGAACGCGCCTGCTCGATGACAGCCTTGAGGCGGCGAATTTCGAGTTTCTGAGCAGTCACAATGTCTTCAAGTTCGAGATTGCGAGACGCCAGACCTAGCGCGTCTTGAGCCGCCATGGCGAACGCTTTTGATGCCACGCGCTGGCCGTACTGGATTTGCATACGAGAGGCCAACCCTTCGTCGGCCTGGAATTTGATAAGCATGGTTCTGGTACCTTTTCGTTTAGCTAGGTTCGTTCCTCGATCGAGAAAATGGTACCAAATCACCTGCAGGAACTCAATGGTTTAGGTACCATTTTTGTCTTCTGCAGATCTTCCAGGACGAGAGTATTGGTACCAATCGGCATCGCATAATCCGTGGTGATGTTACGCCTTGCCCGATGGGCATGCCGTGGCCTGCGGATAGTCCCACGGCACCGGCTCAACATAACCGCGGGCCTCATTATGCGAATCCTTGGATTCGACCGCGGAGATCCATGCACGCATTTTTTAAAACTGGAATCTCCAACTGGTGATCAGCTAGAGCCCCAGTGCCACGCGGGTCATTGGAACAGAATCGCGCGCCGACATTTATGCCAGCCGCAAAGGCTGGCTTTTTTATAGAAATGCTGATGCCCTTGGCATCGGCCAGTCGCCTGGCGCATTGCGTAAAACCAAAGATTTACTAACATCATTCTGATATCACCTTCAATCAGGATGCAGCATGAATATCAGGACGATTAACGCTACCCTCCTCATAACGACCTTGCTGGGCGGCTGCACCACGGCAAGGGATGCTGGACCCACTCAATGGCCATGGGGAGATTCGAATCTCAAGAACCTCAAAGGCTGCCAGTCAAGCTGCAGCACCGCCGAGATGTATGAGTCGGTAATCGCCGCCACCACATTCTGCAGGCAAGTCAGCAACTTCTACGAAGGCAGCAGCAACATCAACTCCAGAACCAAGCTAGGAGTGAAGGTGCTCGGCGTTTTCGCTGGCAGCGTGTTCGGGATCACTGCGGGAGGTACCGCAGCCAAGGCTTGGTCGTCGCTTTCCGGCGCAACGAACGGTATCCAGACCGACCTGGGTGACGAGGCCCTGGTGCGATCCAATCGGGCTCGGGTCATCAGCGGCCTGCTGGAAAAATTCCACGCGGAAATCGCTGATGCGCTGTCCTCCAGCAGCATCTCCGAAACACAAAGAGCAAAGGTGGTCCTGGCATCGATATCCGTCAGTGGCCGCTGCGCCACTCACTCTCAAGAACTGCCGACGGATGAATCGGCGAGGCTGGAAGAAAAAGTTGCAGCCATCGATAAGCTGCTCAATGAGCGCCTGAAGACGCCGGAAGAACTTGCCGCCGATAAGCTCGCGGCCGAGGAGGGTGCCGAGAAACAGGCGGCAGTAGATCGGGCCTATGCCGCGCTCAAGGCCAAAGAGGCCGAAGACACCGCCAAGCAACAAGACGCGCAAACAGCGAAACAATGACGCTAGCGACGCCCCTGGCCGACAGAGCCTGCTTAGCGGCCCATGACGATGGATATCTCCTCTGAAGCCGTATTGCGCGATCAGTCCATCAAGCTACACGGGCCTTACAACGGCCGGTTGCAGGGCGACCGATCCCCCTGTAGAGAAAGCCCAACTCGGCCAGTTGCTCGGCATCGTAGATGTTGCGTCCGTCGAATAAGACTGGCATGCGCATGGCGTTCCGAATCCGTGGAAAGTCGGGTTGACGGAACAGATTCCACTCTGTGACCAACACCAAGGCGTCGGCGCCCTGGGCGGCAGCATAGGGCGATTCGCTCAGCATCAATTGCCCGCTCTCGATCGCCGAAGCATAGAGCGCGGCGACCCCCGCATTGGCGACCGGATCACAGGCTTGCACCCGCACTCCAGCATTGAGCAAGGCCTCCAGCAGCACCAGGCTGGGCGCTTCGCGAATATCGTCGGTGCCGGGCTTGAAGGCCAGTCCCCAGAGTGCAATGACTCGTCCCTGCCAGTAGCCGTTGAAGTGTTCGCACAAGGCCTGGAACAACAGGTTTTTCTGCAACGCGTTGCGAGCCTCGACCGCGCGCAGAATGCCGGGTTCGATGCCCTCGTGTTCGGCTGTGCGGATCAGGGCCTTCACGTCCTTGGGGAAGCACGAGCCGCCGTAGCCACAACCGGCGTAAATGAAATGCGTGCCGATACGCCTGTCGCTACCGATGCCTAGGCGCACCTCTTCGATATCGACGCCAAGGCTCGCACAGATTCCTGCCATCTCGTTGATGAACGAAATCTTGGTGGCCAGAAAAGCGTTGGCCGCGTACTTGCTGAACTCCGCAGCACGCACGCCCATGTACAGCAAGCTATCGTGATTACGCAAGAACGGTGCATATAACCGGCGCAATTGCTCCCGCCCGCGCTCATCGTCGCAGCCCACAATGACCCGATCAGGGCGCATGAAATCCTCGACGGCCGATCCCTCCTTGAGAAACTCCGGGTTGCTCGCCACGATGACCTTTGCACGCCGCTGACGACGCGCCAAGGCGGTGTTGATCCGCTGCGCGACTTGCTCTGCAGTGCCGACCGGTACGGTGGATTTGCCCACCACCAAGCAACTGTGATCGAGCTGTTCGCCCAGCGCATCGGCAACTGCCAGTACATGTGTCAGATCGGCCGAACCGTCCTCGCCGCAAAGCGTTCCCACGGCGATGAAGATGACCTCGGCGCGACGGATACCAGCCTTGAGCTGGGTACTGAAGCTGAGTTGAGCGCTCGCCAGCTGTGTCTTGAGCATACCTTCCAAGCCGGGCTCATAGAGTGGGAGCTCGCCCTGGGATAGCATGGCGACCCGTTTCGCATCCTGCTCGACACAAACGACCCGATTGCCCATCTCGGCAAAGCAAGTGGCCGTTACCAGGCCCACGTATCCAGCCCCTATCACGCATATCTGCATCGCAGCATCCTCTTGGCAGTTCTGCGATTATTACAACGAAAAGCGCTGGCAGGCGAAGAACGATGACAGCCCTGCCCGCTGGCTCTTTAATGGGGATTCTGCCGATGCCTTGGCAGCAAGGCCAAGCGGGAGATCATCCCAAGACCCGATAGCCATGGCATATCCGCCGAACCACGGTGTATGGTGCGGCAGGATATGTTCCTGCAAGAGAGATCGATCAGCCATGATCACCTGCCCTGCTACCACCGTTCGCGGTGACAACAAGAAACTGCATGCTCATAACTTGACGGGAATGCTCGGATGAAACGTTCAGCACACCGCCTGCGGGTCATCGAGGCCGCGGTTTTCCTGGCCATCGTAGGGGTCGCGTTGCGGGTATTGCCCTTCCGGATCATCGCCCGCATGGTGGGTGGCGTGAAGAGCGGACGCCCGAGTGGCCCGGCAACCCGCGATCACAGAGCGGCCCCGGTAGGCCGCGCGGTCACGGCGGCGGCCCGACGACTGCCCTGGCACCCGGTGTGCCTGCCCCAGGCCCTAGCCGCCTCCTTCATGTTGCGCCTGCGCTCGATCCCATCGCATCTGTGCCTGGGAGTGCGGCTGGAAAATGGTGCCCTGGATGCCCATGCCTGGCTGACCGTGGATGGCCCTGATGGCGGCGTGGTTTGTGGCGCGGCTCAAGCTCCGCACTTCGTGCCCATTGCCTCCCTGAGCCCTGACTCCAAGGCATGATTACCTTCACCGTGCAGTGGCGAACATCTGGGAAGCGGTATCCGAACGGGCGGCCAAGATAAAGAGCGTTATCGATAGCCCATCAACTGGAGCACGTGGTAGCCCCATCTGAGTAAACTGAGATGGTGGTGTTCCGGGAGACTGCCGCTACATCGACAACCTTGGCCTGAGGCGGCTGCCAGTCGCGGCGCTTGTCCTGCTCAGTGTCATGGAGGGAACGCTTATTCAAATCCACTTTATTGTGCATATCGCCACCTGTGGGAAGTATCGAGTCGTTTGGCACCCTGCCCCATTCCGTTCAGCCAATCAACTATTGCAATAGGCGCCATCATAACCGTAGCCAGTGACACTGCTCCGGGTGGCGACCGCCACTTCGACCGCCTTGGCCTCCGGCGGCTGCCAGGCGCGGCGTGGTTCGGTGTCCATCTCTGGGGTAGGTTCGGCATTCACACTGTCTTGATCAGGCACGCTAATACTCCGTGGTGCGAGTCGCATTAGTTGGGGATAAAGCCAAGGACAAGTAAAATCGGTGAGCCTGTCAACCCTGCAGGGTAACGAAGCCTCGGGCGTTCAAGTCGTTGAGAAAGGTCTGAATTTGCACGCCACAGGTTTCAGCATCGACCTCGAACGCCTCGGTGACGGCCTGTGTCAGCGCGATCAGCGTCTGGGGCGATTGCAACCTATCCCATAGAAAATTTCCGGTTTCATTGAGATCGAGGTAAACCCAGTCTTTTACATTCAACAGAACCAGACCTGCATTGACCTCGGCACCGATCACGTCGGGCGATGCCTGGAAAAGCGTAGAAGGGGTAATCATGCATGGCCTGCCGAATAATAAGCACGAGGGTTCACGATAAAATATCCGGGCAATCGGCGGCAAGAGACATGGCGCTTTCCCCACGACCAGCAAGGAGGACGCGACACCTCGACAATGCGTTCGTCAACACCTTGAACGTGTTGCCGCTTTGCCCAAGTGCCTTGAGGTAATTGGGACGAAATATCTGTTCGGCGGCGGCGGCAAAAGCGGGAATGCCTTGCAAGATGGTTCTGGGTTGTCCGCCGTGACGGCGCAACAGGACGATCATCCCCAAAGGAACCGGCGCGGCGCAGGCCGGGAATTCCACCTGGAACTTTTCCGGGTCCCCCCCTACCCTCCGCACCCCGTCAAGGCTGATGCCCAGCCGGTGGCACGCGTCGGACATCAACTTGGGGCTGGCTTGGCCGGGCCAGGCCATGGCGTATTTGCCATTCCAGGTGACACGCGTCAGATCGTCGGCCAGCAGCGACCAGCCCTGTAGGGCCAACTCGGTCGCAAGAGTGGATTTGCCGGCGCCGCTTTCCCCGGCGATGGCGACCGCCAGCCCATTGGGGGCGATAACGGTCGATGCATGCAGGGGCAATTCGCCACGCTGATGAATCAGGGCACCACGTACACCGCCATGCAGATAGGTCTCCACCTCGGCAGGATCAGCGCCCTCTTGCGGCGCCACTTCGATCCGCATGCCATCGCTGGCCAGGAATCGCCCAACCCCGGGAACGATCCGCAGCAAGGCGCCGGGGCGAGCCTGGGAATGGGGCCCCACCGGCACGGCTCCGTCCAGGGTATCGGGCAAATGCGGCACAGTAACGATGCGGGCGCCAGGAACGGCCGGTACTTCGCCGTCCCAGATCGGTGGATTGTCCAGGTTCATCGGGCGGCCTCGTGCGCAGCGGTGAACATGGCGCAATCGATGATCCGATCCACGGTTATGGCTTCGGCCAATGCCATCCGACCATCGCGCAGGCCGATAATCAAACGGCGTAGGGTATCCAGGTCAAAGATCTCGCGAACCTGGGGGCTCTGTTTCAGGGACTCGACAATGGCCAGATAACGTTGCGCATCACGGGAGATCAGACTGGGATGCTCCGGCACCTGAGCCCCCCGCGTGTGACGCAACCGCACGCTGTCGGGCAACACCCCACGTCCCAGAGCACGGGCCAGCCCACGGAAGCGTCCATCCTGGACGAAAGCTTCGGGGGGGAAGCGCAGAAGGCACTCCATCAACCGCCGATTGGCCAAGGGATCACGGAATTGCACGCCCCATTGTGCCAAAGCATCGACACCCCAGGCTTCTCGGGGGCGCATGAGAAAGGCGATGGCTCTGCCTCGCACATCCATCCCCTGATAGTAGCTAGCCAGACGCGGCCGTACCCTGGCACGCCAAGCCGGCATCAACAACGCAAGACCAGGCTGATCGGGCACGATACGCTGGGTCCCCAGCACACCGCGCGCCAACAACCGCCAAAGGGGGCGATCTTCTCCTCGGGCCAAGGCCGCCGCCAAACGCCAGGCGGCCAGTCCTTGTCCGCGGCGAAGATGCATCGCGATGCTTTCGGAGCCGTACCGACTGCTGGTGGCATTCCCCTTCTCGCCCACCAGTAGCACATTGCCGCCCGCCGCGCGGGCTTGGGCCGCCACCTTGCCGAACCAGAGATAATTGGCGCCATTGCGTACGGGGGTACGTGAGAAGGCATGGGTCTGCGGCACGATGTCGAGAGGACTGGCGCCATCCGGGGCGATGGCGACATGGCGCATATTGTCGTGCATGGCCGCGATATCGGCGGCGAAAGGGAAGTCATCGGCATCCCAGCCCGGTCGCTCCACCACCGCCAACCCCGGCTCGGGAACCGATGTGTAGGCGGTTATCCCGCGCCCCTCCTCGCGCAACATCTGCGCCGCCATGGCCGACACCAGCGAGGAGTCGAGACCACCGCTCATGGTGCTGGCGATCGAACCGCTGGTACGCAACGTGGCGCGTACCGCCTGTTGCAGTAGCGCTCCTGCTTCCTCGACGTAATCACGCGGATCGCGGCGGTAGAGGATGCTGGTGTCTGGCCGCCACCAGCGGCGCAGGCGCAGCCCGTCATCGCCCCAGCTCAGCAGGTGCCCGCCGGGCACCTGGCGGATATCGCGATAGGGCGTCGAACCGCCGATACTCTTGGGCACCGGCATCATGGCCAGAGCTTCCAGATCAAGTGTACGTGGCGCTTCGGGATGGGCCAGCAGGGCACCCAACTGGGTCGACATCAACAAACCGTCAGCCACCTCGGCGTAGAACAGCGGAACCGTCGCCAGACAATCGGCAGCTGCGGTGACTCGACCGGATTGCCGATCCCAGGAGGCAAACGCGTAATCGCCGACCAGATGCTGTACACACTCTTCGCCCCAGCGCCGGTAACACAGGAACAGCAAGGCCGTGTCAGCCGTCATTGCGGCCTCGGCCGGGGACAGGCCGAGCGCCCGCTCCAATTCGGGGCGGTTGTCGAGACGGGCCTGGGCGACGAACACCACTCGCTCGTCGATCAGAGGCGAGCGGTCGAAAACGTCTTCGGGCAAGGTCCCGGCCACGCTGGCGGCGACGCCGGCGCGGTCATTGTCATCCCACCAGGAAACAGGCGGGCGGGCGGCATGACGCAAGGCATCGGCCATCGGCATCAGGGCTCCCTGCCCTGCTTGGTCTTGCGGGCCAGCGATCAACACGAACATGGAAAAACCTCTACCTAAGACGTGGCAGCACCGAAGATCCGCCGTACCGCCGTGGGTGCGAAGACGGTCAGCGCATAGGCGATGAGCTTGATCAGATAGAAGACGGCGCCCAGGACGCGGGCGGCCAGGCGGGTGCCCGCTTTGGCGCCAATGACAGGGGCTCGCCGGGTGACTCGCTGGTTCACGACGCCCAGGTCGAAGCGGAACCGCGCCCACGCGTTGGCGACCCCCACGGGGGCGCAGAGGCGCCGGTACGAGCACTCATCGTGCCCCGAATAACTGGCGCGCTCGACGAAATGCCGGATGCCGTTGGGGGGCGGATGAGCGGCCTGCGCCATCGGATTGCGGTACAGCAGGATGCCATTGGCGGCCAGGAGCCGCCCCAGTTCCGAACATTGCCCGCGGAACGTGACGCGCTCAGGGAAAGGCAGGCGCTCGAACACTTTGCGGCGGAAAGCGATGTTGTTGGAGACCAGCCAGTCCGTCACGCTCAATTCCCGTTCGGTGCTGCGCGTTTCGAAAATCCAGAACAACCCGACGCATCGGGCGTAGAAACGATCGAAATCCATGTAGGTGTTACCGACCACGACCGAATGGCGGTAATCGGCGAAGGGCCTGATCATTTCCTCCAGCCAGCCGGACTCGGGCAACAGGTCGCTGTCCAGGAAGATGACGATGTCGTTGCGAGTGAACCGGAAACCAATATTTTTGTGGCCGTAGTACCTGGTACCCGGCGGCACGGTGGCGACGGTCAGATGCCCGGGCCAGCCACGCTTGCCACCGATACGCTCGATCTCCCGGCGAATCAGCGCCTCATCGGCCTGGGAGGGGTCGAAGGTGACCACCACGTCGGCCTCTCCGCTAAGGTGGCCCTGCGCATCCCAGAGCTGCTGATTGAGGATGGACAGCCCCTTGAACGCGCGGTTGTTGCCACTTAGCAGAGCATTGTCCCACTCGATGACGACGGATGGATATTGCATGTCGGCTTCCACGCTCCTGGCATCGAGCTTCATCATCAAAACGTATCCCTCTGGAGAGGCAAAATAGTACGCTACCGTCATGAAAATTTACGACACTTTCCTCTTCGATGGTGAACTGTCTTTGCTCCATCACAGGCTGGCGGAGACTTACGATCTTGTTGACTATTTCGTTATTGTCGAAGCGCGACGAACCTATCGAAACGCCCCCAAGGCACTCTGCTTCGCGGAGCACCGGGAGCGTTTCGCTTGGGCGGCCGACAAGATTCGCACGGTTGCGCTGAGCAGCCTGGGAGGATCGGAGGCAACGCCGCGCAGACGTGCTGCCATACAGCGCAACGCCTTGGTACTGGGCCTGCGTGACGCCGAGCCGGACGACGTGGTGTTGATCTGCGACGCCGACGAAATACCCTCGCATACCCTGCTGGAGCAGTTGCGGCACCATGGCCTGGACGGCCCCGCCCGCCTGGCGATGACCCGACACTACGAATACCTGGATCTGCTGGGGCCGCGCTCGCCCTGCTGCCCGACAGCCGAAGAACCCTTCCCTTTCGCCACCCCCGCCTTGCGACCGCCGTGCTGGCAGGATCTGGACGCCACCTGGCATGGTCGCTCGGCGGTGGCGGTGCGCTACCGCGATCTCTGCGGCATGGATTGCGAAGGGCACCACGCGTTTCACTGGCGCTTTGTCGCCCCCGCCTTGCCCGTACTGGAACAGGCGGGCCGCCATTTCACCTCGACCGACCCGGCGGCACGGCTGGAGGCCAAGCTGGGCCGTGTCTTCCATGCCGAATACGCCGACGAGCGCGGTCTGTCGATTCCCCATCTGCGTCGCTGCCGTCGCCACGGCGTACATCACCGCGGCTGGTGGTACGCGCAAAGACCGGTTGGCGATCTTCCCGCCGATCTTCAGCGGCTGGCCGAGCGTTTTCCCGAGATGCGGCTGCCAGGAGCATTGCCTGCGATGCTATCGCGCCGGGTGATGCGCAGTTGGGCCTGGATACGTCTGTGGCCCCGCCTGCCGTCGAAGTTGGTACGGATCGTGGATCGCCATTACGAACGCGTACTCCCCCTGCTGGCCGTCCCTCTGCTCATGGCCGACCTGCTGCGTGGCCTGTTCGCCGCCTGGGCAAGGCGCCGCATGCACGTGCACGTGACGGTAGGCAACGACCATATCCTGCGATGACAGGCTGACCAGCGCGGGTGCTGCCAGCGGTAACGATGAGGCTATAGGAAAAAGTCGGGCAGGCAATACCCGCAAGATTCACCTGGTGGTGGATGCCCACGGTTTACCCATCGAGTTTGAAATCACAGGTGGCCAAATCAATGACTGTACTCAGGCACCTGCGTTGATTTCCAAGCGCCCTGCGGCAAAAAACATCGTCGCGGATAAGGGCTATGACAGCGAGACAATCCGAGAGCAGGTTCAGCCTGACTTAAACGAAATGGTCTCCACAAAAAACGGTGCGATTCAGACATTGCCTTACTTAAGCACCCCTAGCAGCTTCCATATCCGCCTGGACTCGGTATCGGCGCTGATCAACTCGTCCAGCAACTCGCCAAGAGGCTGGTTACCCCACTCCACCGCCCGGCGAATAACATAAGGAACCGGGCTGTGCGGCTCGGTTCTGGCGAGGTAGTCGGCGATCTGTGCCAGTTGTCGGTAGGCCTGTTCGCGACTGCTGGGCATACCCACGGCAGGCAGTGCAGAGGCAGTCAGTTCGGTAGTCGGCTCGTCCATCACGGCTTCGCTCTCAGTCTCGGGGGAAAGGATTGGCTCGGCCAGCGGAACGAATTCCTCGAGCTGGGCACGCAGGCTGATCAATGTCTGGCGCAGCGGGCCAAAGCTGGGTGCTAGATCGGCCAGCCAGTCATCGCTCCAGTGACTCAGACGTTCAAGTGCAGCAAGTGCAGCTCGCAACTCGGCGTCAGCGGTCTGGAAGTGAACGGCCGGGGTTTGTCTGAGCTTTTCCTGCAGCTTGCGAAACTCCAGCTGGGCGGCTTCGGCTGCGATCTTGCCCTGCTTGCTGTCGTTCATCTGCACCTGGCGCTGCTGCAACTGCAGCCAGTCGTGCAGGCTTACTTGCCCGAACTCGCTGTTATCCAGGCCGAAGAGCGGAACATGGATGCGCACGGCGTCGCTGTACTGGCGAATCATCCATGCCAAGGGGAAGGCCCGCCAGGAGCAATCATCGTCCTCAGGCTGTGGGTGCAGGTTGTCCGGGTAGCGTTCGCACAATGCGGCTATCAGCTCCAGAGCTGCAGCCAACCCAGCCAATGCATGGCGTCTGATCCAGGCTTCACCAAGCCACGCTGCGATCATCAGATCCTTGCTGCGTTCACGCAGCAGATCGCCGGCCAGATGTTCCACCGCTGCCCAGTCGCCGCGCTTGAGCTCACTCTGCCAGACACCGGTGGGCAGGCTCGCATCATCCTCGCGGCGCAACTCCCGCAGGCGATCCCAGACTCCCTCGTAACGCAGGCAAGGGCCGCAATCATCATCACCGGGAATAGGCTGCAGGTACGTCTCGATGGAAAAACGGCTCATGGCATTGGTGCTCTATCACAAGTCCTGCAACTGAAAACTGGAAAACGGCGACGCAGGTGCTACCACCGGTGGCGGCTGGATCGACAACGGCAGCTTGCTACCCTGGCTGAGCAGCGACAGACGCATGAACATCTGCGCCTCTGGGCTGGCATCCAGTGCACCATGTACCGGCACCTGCAAGGTCAGGGGGAAGTCCGTATAGTCCATGTTCGGCAGATGCCGTGGCACCACATGCACACGCATCAGGCGCAGCAGTGCCCACGGCCCACGGTATTCCCAGCCTGCTTCCAGGCCGCTGACGGCCATACTCGGTTGCAGCGGGTCGATCACCGGTCGCTGGTCACTGTCACGCGCCCAGCGCAGCACGAGCTGCAGCGGATCGCCGACATTCCAGCGCAGGCGCTGGCCACTTTCTCCGGGGTGAGCAATCTGCTGACCTGCGCCATTCAATGTCCAGGCGATCACCTGGTCGGCCCCCCGCTCGTCCTCACGATCCGTTCGCCAGCGGACTTCGAGTTCCACACCAATAGTCCCTGATGGGTCACGTATGAACATCGGCCCAAGCCAGGTTCTGGCCTGTTTCATCCGGGAAAGGAAGTCTTCCGCAGCCAGCCGATTGCCTGGCGGCGCCAATACCAGTCCCTTCTCGGCGACCTCCAGGTGGGTGTCGATCAGCTCCAGCAGATGCTTGACCCGGGCCGGATCGGCATCACCGCTATCCAGGTTGTAGGAGAACGGGAAGCGTCCAGCCAGGTACTGATTGAAGTAGTCCGCCAGCGCGCTCCAGGCTTGTGCCGCGCCCTGTGTTTGCAATTCGTTGCAGCGCTGTTGCGCTTGCGCCGATATGTCTCGGGTATAACGCGCTAGATCGCCATCACCTGGCGGCAGGCTGGCGGTCGAAAGCACCTGGCGGCAGTTGCCGATTTCCATTTCCACCAGATCCCGGGTCACCAGTTGCTCGAACAACGCCGGAGCACTGGAGGGATTCTGTGCCTTGTACTTCTGCATCTCATCGCTTATCGAGCCGAGCCTGGATACCTTCTCCTGCAAGGCTAACGGCAAGTCGCTCTGTGCCCTCAGCCAAGTCAGCTCGGGCTGCACCTTGTCGGTACTGGTGCTGATATCGGCGAACTGTCGCACCAGGGAGGCTTTCAGATCTTGGATATCGGTGGCACGGAAAAGCTTGAGCCCCAGGTTGGGTTTGCCGTCCCACTCGGCAATCGGGTAACGCTTAGTGAACAGCGGCAAGGTGTCGATATCGGCCAGTACTGGATCGATATCCGCCATAGCGCTCGAGGTCAATTGCGATTGCAGGGTTCTGGCCAGATCAGCACGGCCAAGCGCCTTGAGTGCCTGGATCACTTGCATGGCCTGCTCGACGGAGACATTGAACTGGCTTTGCGCGGACGCGTGGCTGTAGGAGCCGACCGACGTGGTCAATTCCGACCACATGGCCAACGCTGCAGCTTGCTCGGCTGCCTTGAGCATGCCGGTACGATAATCCGGCGCGATCTGGGCCAGTTCCTGCGTGACGAAGCTCAGGTAGCTTTGCTGATAGACCAGCGCCTGAGCAATCTGCTGTTCGCTCAGGTTACCCGGGGCGCGGGTGTCGATGGTGCCATCCGGGTGGCGCATCGCGCTCACTGCGAAGTCGCGCATGAGTAGGTCATCGATGCTTCTGGACAGTTTGCTGATGTTCTCCTGCAAGACCAGCGTTCCGCCCGCCTGACGCTGCAGGAGATTATCGCGGCTGGCAGCGCCTTCGATCCACTGGGTGTGGAAGGTCTTGCGCAGTTGTTCGGCTTCCAGCATGACGGAGGCCTCGACGGTTGGCCCCAGCAGACGGCTCTGCTTGACGTCGTTCATCAGATCGCGATAGCCAGGCACGAGTTCCTCACCGCTGCCATGACTCCAGGCGGAGTTGGTGAGGGCGATCAGGTCTTCCAGATGCCCGATCAGCGCGTTGATTTCCTCGAGCTTTTTCAGCGAGGTATCACGGCCATACTCCAGATCGCTCAGATGCCGCTTGAGATAACCGGCGGGCGTGACGAAGTTGCCGGCCAGGAAGTACTGCGCCAGCCAAAACTTCATCAACGCCTGGAACTGCCCTGAAAGCTGCCTGCGATTGGGCTCCAGATCCACGGGGCGCAGACCTGGCATGGCCAGATTGCGCAGGGTCCGGTCGTAGAAGGCACGTCTGGGCAGGCTGGAAGGATCGAGGCTGAGTCCCAGTGCATCGTTGCTCAACTGCGCGAGTAACTCGCTGCCCCCCTCCTGGCCAGTCAGCACATTATTGAGCAGGCGATTGTGCCGCTCGAGGCCGACTACACCTTCAGTCAGGGTACGAGCCTTGACGTAGGTCGGCCATTGATCCGGCTGGGCGCTTTCCACATCCGGATTGCGCTTTTCATTACGGATCGCCAGCAACGTACTCAGTTGGTAATTCTGCAGTTGCTGCAACGGCACCAGGGCTTCACGGCGCGCCATGCCACGCAGCAACTGATCCATCTGCACATCCAGGGACGTGCCCCAGGACGTGGGATAGACCAGCGATGAAAAATGCCAGCGCGGCGCCTGCTGCAGCAGCGTCCAGAATGCCTGCACATTGAGCCTTGCCTGCTCCTGACGACGCTCCGGCGCCAGCAGGCTGACGTGGCCGGCATGCGTTTCCTGCAGCAGACGGCTCAGCTCACGGGCATCCTCCTGCCGTCCCTGCCACACCCACAGCATGCCCAGCAGCCAGCACAGTGCGAGCACGACGGCAACGCCGCCCACGCCCTTCTGCCAGCGCTGACGCAGACGCAGCACGCGCGGCAATGCCTGCGCCAGCCCCTGCTCCGCGACGAGCCGCTGCCGCCAGAGCGCTTGCGTGAAGACCCCTCGCGTTGCCGGCAACTCACTGGGGTAAAGCTGCGCCGCTTCGGCAAGCACTTGCGCCGCGCCGAGATAAAGGCCGCGAAACCTGGGCGCCTCGCCCTGCGTATTGCCCTGAAAAACCGGCTCCAGCAAGGTACGCAGGTTGTCCTTCAATTCCAGCAGCAGATCAGGCAGGCGATACAGATCCTCGGCCAACTCGCCCTTCAAGGCGCCGATCTCAATGATCGCAGCCTGCATGTTCTGCACCACCGCTTCCAGCGCATCGTCGAGCCAGTAACTCTGCCAGCCGACATCCAACCCATAAGGCGATGACCAGCCCAGCAGACGTTCACGTCCCTCCTCGGGCAATGCAGCGACCAATTCCTGGAAGCCCGGCATCTCCTCGAAACCGGTGATCAGGACATAGACCGGCAGGCTCAGGCCCAGGCGTTGCAGCAGCTCCGCGAAACGACGGCGCAGCACGATCACATCGGCGGCACTCTGCACGCCGTCCTGCAACTGGCTGAGGGGGATGTTCCAGACCACGCCATCCAGTGGGCGCTGGCCACGCAGCCTGAGCAGCATGCCAAGCAGGCGTCGCCAGACGAAGGTGGACGCGTTGCTGCCATCGCTGGGCAGGAATATGCCCTGCGGCACCACCAGCATGGCGCCGTCCTGATCCGCCCACCAGCGGCCGAACCAGGCCGGACGCCCAGCAGGTGTGAGTTGCCAGTCGAGGCAAAGCTGGCCGCCCTCGCACGAATCGCCGAGCAGCATCAGCCAGGGAACCTGATAGCGCGACTCGATCCCCTGTTCATGCTCCATCTTGCGCACGGCGGCATAGAAGCTGCGGATTGCCATGCCCGATTGAGTCCGCAGCCACCAGAACAGCGCGACCAATGCCACCAGCAGCAATAGCGCGCCAAGCACGCTGAGGATGATTGCCAGGGTACTCATTCTGCCGGGCTCCCGGCGTCTTCCAGGCTGACCAGATGCAGCAGCGGGGTCAGTTCCGCCTGGATGTCACGCCACATCCAGTGCCCGGCCAGGCTCAGCAGCACCAGCAAGCCGCAGATCGCCAAGCCCAAACGCATGCCATCGGGCAGTGCGCGGCGCAGCGGCAGGCGCAAGGCCGCAGCCCGGGTTGGCCGTGCGAGACTGGTCATTACGCCAGCCGCTGCGGGCTCGCGCTGCCAGGCAAAGGTAAACAGCGCGTGGCGCCAGCGAGTATGCAGCGCACGCCCACGATCACTGCGCAGGCCGCCATAGAAGCCAAGGATCAGACATTGCAGATAGACGTTGGCCAGATCACGCGAGGCCGGCGCGCGCTCCTTGAGCAACGTGTGAATGGCATGGGGCAGGCGCTCACCCGCATTGCGCGAGCCGTACAAGCGGGTTTCCAGCGGGCGTGGCTGCCAGGCCGTGTGGCCCGGCCATTCATCGAACAGCAGGCGTTCGTCGACCAGGGCCACGAACGCATAGACCATCGCCTTGACCTGGCTCGAGGAGGACGCCCCGACACTGGCGAATGCTGCGCGCCACAGACGGCGAACCACCAGGATCGTGGCTTCCGCCATGCGCTCGACCTGTTCGTTGCCCGTGTTGCTGAGCCCGGCCATGCCATCCCAGATCTCCCGCCATTCGATCCACGCCTCGCGAAATGCCAGGCTCAGTGGTGCGTCTCCGAACTCGAGTGGGTACAGCGCAACGCTCCTTTCCGACATCTAGGCTTCCTTGGCTTGGGCAGGCCGATTTCAAGGGGTATCGGTGGTGAACAGCAGGACTTGCCAGGGGCTCGCCGTCGCTCTCGCCGAGGTGACGGCAAGACACAGCGGCTGCTCGGGGTCGAACCAATCGCCGGATGCCTGGATCAGGAAGAGATGGGTTTCCTCCCCCACACCATAGGCCGCTCGCTCGTTGCGGCTCATCGGCTGGTGTAGCAGGCCGCTCATGCGCTGCTGACCGAGCGTGGAAACATGCTGCTGCGACGCGACCACGCTCTGGGCCAGCCAGGCCTGTGCGGCCTGCTGGCCCGTACCGGCCGGCATGCGCAGCCCGACGACCAGACGCTGACGACGCGTCTGGTTATCCGGCAAATCGATGGCGAAACCCTGCTCGGACTGCTCGAAGACCAGGCAGCGATAACCGACGCGAATGCTGTCCAGGCTTCGATGCAGCCATTCGATCACTTCGTCGAAACCACGTTTGAGCTCGAGGAAATCGAGCGGCGCGAACGCCGGCACGCCATTCAGCGGATCGAGCGCACACCAGGCGCCGGCCAGGCCGGCCAGCAGGCCATGCAACTGCACCGGGGTCGCCACTCGGCTGTTCAAGGCCACTTCGAGTTCGGGGAGACGAGCCCAGAGAGCCGTCAATTGCCGCTTTAGCTCTTGCACGTCGTCGCGATTGCCCGCCTGCTCGGCCTGGCGCAACCGCCCGGCCAGGAACATGCATTTCTCTCGCCCGCGTGCGCACAACGCCGAGACCATCTGCCCCAATTGCGATTCCGGCAAGATCAGCGACATCGGCGGCACGTAGTCTTGCCAGACGAAACCGCCGCCCTCCTTGGCGATACGCAACAGCGGCAGGCAAATCGAATCGGCCCTTTCGCTCTCCGTCACCAGGCGCAGGTTGGGCCTCCAGACCAGAATCGGCTCGGGATGCTCACCACTGGCCAGATCGGGCACCGCGTCACCGAAGTGCGATTGCAGGCGCCCATTGAGGGGCAGTACCTGCCCGCTGCGGCCAAGCGGGTTGACTGCCAGGTAGAGGGTGACGCAAGCGTTGGCCGAAGCCGCCACGGCAGGCCCGACATCGAGTTCCAGCACCTTGCCGCCACCTGGCTGCACACTGACGGGCATGCCGTCGGGCATGATCGCTTCGAGAGACTGGATACGTACCAGACCGGTACTCAGCGCTGCGGGATCGACCTCAAGGTCGTTTAAACCCCAGAACCAGGGGTTTGCAGCGTTGGCGCAGAGGGCCGCGACAACTTCCGCGCGCAACCCCTGCAATTGAAAATGTTGAGGCAACAGTTGCATGCCCTCGTGCCAGCAGACTGCATCCGGCAAAACCTTCATACCACTCCCCTTCGACGTCCGCTGTTTGGCATGCACGTGCGCGCAAGGAGGGGCTAGCGTTCTCGACCTGTCAGCAGGCGCATCTCCCTGCTATCGAAACGCAGCCATACTCGGCCTGATTCGTTCAGGCGCAAACGGTGCGCGCCAGGAGTGTTATAGCCGGCGAATACCAAAAGTCCAGCGGCCTCATCACCGGCAAAGGGGAAGTCCCGAACATCGCGAAATTGCCCCGGTACGAGTTCCAGCCGCCACACCGAAAACAGCTGCCGGTAGTCGCGCTCGTACTGCCCGCGCTCGGCGAACCATTGCCTGGCCGGAATCTCGGAAAGCAGCTTGAGCAGGTCGGGGTCATGCACGGCGACGAAGTCGACGGCAATCGGCGTGTCGTCATTGGCCCGCTCCGCCACGTCTAGCGTCAGGCTGTCTAGCCCGATCCTTTCACCGCGAAAGGAGCAGCCGCTCAGAGCAAGCGCGAAACTCATCATCACTGCGAACAGACAGGAAATTGCACGTCCCTGTGTCATGAGAATTCCACCTTGAATTTCACATTTGCAAATTTATAGACCTGATCTAGCTTCTACGAAAGTTCGTCTTTATGACGGATGTGGATGGATCGCCAAGGACGGGCTCGCTGTTCAGCCACCCCGTCATCGCTGTGGTCCAGCAACGGAGTGCGAGCACGGGATTCATCCGCAGCATTGCGCTCCAGGTACCGCCCCGGAGCTCAACCAACATGGCTGAAAGTACGCAACACAAGCTGGATCGGATCCGCCCCCCCCGTGTCCAGATCACCTACGACGTCGAAATCGGCAACGCCATCGAGAAAAAGGAGCTGCCCCTCGTGGTCGGTATCCTCGCCGATCTTTCCGGCAAGCCGGATACCCCCCTGCCCAAGCTGATCGAGCGCCGCTTCACCGAGATCGACCGCGACAACTTCAATGAGGTGCTCGCCTCCATCGAGCCGCGCAGCACCCTGCAGGTGGAAAACACCATCAGCGGTGACGGCAGCAAGCTCAACGTCGAACTGCGCTTCCGCCATTTCGACGACTTCGATCCGGTCAACATCGTCAAGCAGATCACCCCGCTGCGCCGTCTCTACGAGGCCCGCCAGCGCCTGCGTGATCTGCTCACCAAGCTCGATGGCAACGACGACCTCGACAAGTTGCTGCAGGACGTGGTGAGCAACACCGAAGGCCTGCAGGAGATCAAGTCATCGCGCCCCGAAGGTGAAGCGCCAGCCGCTGAAGGCGCCGCCACTGCCGATGACGAAGCACCGGCCGAACCCCAGTCCTGACCGCCCCCAGAATTCCCGGAGACAACGCAATGGCAACCGAAGCCGGTGTATCCAGTGAGAGCACGACCCAGACCCTGACCCTGCTCGACCGCATCATCGCCGAGGGCCGCATGGCCCATGACGAAAGCCAGCAGGGCTACGCCCGCGACATGCTCGCGGAATTCGCGACCCAGGTTCTCGACGAAGGCATGGCCATCGACAAGGACACCGTGGCCATGATCAACGACCGCATCAGCCAGATCGACACGTTGATCAGCGACCAGCTCAACGAAGTCCTGCACCACCCTGACCTGCAAAAACTGGAAGCCTCGTGGCGCGGCCTGCATATGCTGGTGGATCAAACGGAAACCAGCAGCCGCCTGAAGCTGCGCCTGCTCAACGTCACCCAGAAGGAACTGCAGAACGACCTGGAGAAGGCCGTCGAGTTCGACCAGAGCGCGCTGTTCAAGAAGATCTACGAAGAGGAATACGGCACCTTCGGCGGCCACCCATTCAGCCTGCTGGTTGGCGACTATGCCTTCGGCCGCCATCCGCAGGACGTCGCCCTGTTGGAGAAACTTTCCAACGTCGCCGCCGCCGCCCATGCCCCCTTCATCGCCGCCGCCAATCCCAAGCTGTTCGACATGAACAGCTTCACCGAACTGGCCGTGCCCCGTGACCTCAGCAAGATCTTCGAGAGCCTGGAACTGATCAAATGGCGCAGCTTCCGCGAAAGCGAGGACTCGCGCTACGTCTCCCTGGTGCTGCCGAACTTCCTCCTGCGCCTGCCCTATGGCCCCGACACCAGCCCGGTGGAAGGCATGGACTACGTCGAGGACGTCAACGGCACCGACCATTCCAAGTACCTCTGGGGCAACGCCGCCTGGCTGTTGGCCCAGCGCATCACCAGCGCCTTCGCCAAGTACGGCTGGTGCGCGGCGATCCGTGGTGCCGAAGGCGGTGGTGCGGTGGAAGGCCTGCCGGCCCACACCTTCCGCACCCTGTCTGGCGACCTGTCGTTGAAATGCCCGACCGAAGTGGCGATCACCGACCGTCGCGAGAAGGAGCTCAACGACCTGGGTTTCATCTCCCTCTGCCACAAGAAGAATACGGATATCGCGGTGTTCTTCGGCGGCCAGACCACCAACAAGTCCAAGCTCTACAACACCAACGAAGCCAACGCCAACGCCCGCATCTCGGCCATGCTGCCGTACGTGCTGGCAGCCTCGCGCTTCGCCCACTACCTGAAGGTGATCATGCGCGACAAGGTGGGCAGCTTCATGACCCGCGACAACGTGCAGACCTACCTCAACAACTGGATCGCGGACTACGTGCTGATCAACGACAACGCGCCCCAGGAAATCAAGGCCCAGTACCCCCTGCGCGAAGCCCGCGTGGACGTCTCGGAAGTCGCCGGCAAGCCGGGCGTCTACCGCGCCACGGTGTTCCTGCGCCCGCATTTCCAACTGGAAGAGCTGACCGCCTCGATCCGCCTGGTGGCCAGCCTGCCGCCACCGGTAGCCGCCTGACCCGATGCCCCCGCCGGCCTGTCCGGCGGGGGCTCGTCCCTATCATGATCCACCCCGTTTCCAGACCCAGGAGTTATCCGCGATGGATGCCATCATTCTCGACCTCGGCGACGACATCAAAGGCGACAGCCTGCTCGAGGGCTACACCGACAAGATCGAGTTGATGTCCTACAGCCACAACGTGGCGATGCAGGTCACCAACGACGTCAGCAACTCGGAGCGCACCTCCGGCAAGCCGCACATTGGCGAGTTCACCGTCACCAAGTTCGTCGATACCTCGACCCCCTCGCTCAACGAATACTGCTGCGCCGGCAAGCCCATCACCACGGCCACCATCACCATCGGCCGCAACGCCGCCGAGGGCGACGGCAAACTGCTGGCCTTCATCGTCTACACCCTCGACAACGTGGTGCTCTCCAACGTCAGTGTCAGCGGTGGTGCCGGCGGCAAACCGGTGGAAACCCTGTCGCTGAACTTCACCAAGATCAAATGGGAGCTCACTGCGCAGAAGGACGATGGCACCAAGGAAGGCACTGCCGCGTCCACCTGGGATCTGGCCGCCAACAAGCTCGTCAAGTAAGGACGCCGCCGCTCCATGCCATACAGCGGACTGCTGCCCCCCCTGTTCGAGCGTCTCTCTGCCCAGGCGGACGAGGCGCCGGATTTCGACAGCGACGGCCTCGCCGAGTCCGTGCGCCTGGAGCTGGCGCGCCTGCTCAATACCCGTCGCCCCCCTCGTACTCCTGGTCGACCGCTCACCGTGCTGGACTACGGCATTGCCGACTGGAGTGCCCTGCAGGCCCTACGGGCCGATGACCGCCGGCACCTGTTGCGGGAACTGCGCGCCGCCGTGCAGCACTTCGAACCACGCCTGCAACTGAGCGAGATCGACGTCGAGGCCCTGCCCGACCAGCCCCAGCGCCTCGGCATCCGCCTGGCCGGCCAGTTGCGCAGCGGCCAGCGCACCTGGCCCGCCCTGTTCCTCCTCGCCCCCGGCGACGACGGCCTGGAGGTGCGCCGTGAGCGACTCGATTGACGCTGACCTGCTGGACTACTACCAGCGCGAACTCACTTGGCTGCGCCACGCCGGCACCGGCTTCGCCCAGCGCTACCCCAAGGTGGCGCGGCGCCTGGAACTCGCCCCCGGCGAATGCCCGGACCCCCATGTCGAACGGCTGCTGGAGGGTTTCGCGCTGCTCAGCGCGCGGCTGCACCGACGCCTCGACGATGACTACGCCGAATTCAGCGACGCCCTGCTGGAACAGCTCTACCCGCTGGTTCTGAGGCCCCTGCCCTCCTGCGCCATCGTGCAGTTTGAGCCCGACCCGACCCAAGGCAACCTCGCCGAGGGCTACAGACTGCCCCGCGACACGCCGCTGTTCGTCACCACCCGAGACGGCGCCAGCGTGCACCTGCGCACCAGTGCCGAGGCGGTGCTCTGGCCACTGCACATCCGTGAGGCAACCCTGCTGGACGGCGACGCTGCCGTGGCCCTCTCCGGCCACCCGCGTGCGAACTCGGCCTTGCGCCTGACCCTGGAATGCCTCGGTGAATTCGACTGGGCGCAACTGCCGGTGCGCCGCCTGCGGGTACATCTGGCCGCTTCGCCGATGACCAACGCCGCGCTCTACGACCTGCTCGGCGCCCACAGTCTCGGTATCTGGAGTGGCGCACCGGAAAGCCCGTTGCAGGCGGTGCCCGGCGAAATCGCCCCGGTAGGTTTCGCCGACGATCAGGCGCTGCTGCCCGACGAGGACGGCCAGCACCCTGGCCTACGCCTGCTGGCGGAGTACTTCGCCTTCCCCGACAAGTTCGCCTTCTTCGACCTGCCGCTGCTACCGCCGGCCAGCGGCGGGCGTGATTGCCAAGTGCTGATTGCCTTCGACCGCGCCCCGGTAGGCCGGCCGCCCCTGCAGGCCAGCGAGCTACGCCTGGGCTGCGCCCCGGCCATCAACCTGTTCCCACGCACCTCCGAGCCGTTGCGCCCGGACGGCACCCGCAGCGAGTACCGCCTGGTGGCCGACGCCCACCGCGAAAACAGCGTAGAGATTCACAGCATTCGCGGCCTGCGCGCCGCCACCCCGCAGGGCGTGCGTCGCGTGCCGGCCTACTACGGCCATAGCCACGGTGGCGAAGGCCTTTACTGGCACGCTCGCCGCGTGCTGGGCCTGAACCCGGCACAACCCGGCAGCGACCTGCTGCTGAGCCTGGTAGACACCGCCTTCGACCCGTTGCACGACGCTCCTGAATATAGCCTCACTGCCGAACTGCGGTGCACCAACCGACACCTGGCCGAGAACCTGCCCGCCGGCACCCGCCTGGGCTTCGAGCGTCCCGGCCCGGTGGCCCTGGCCAGCTTGCTGGCACCGCCAACGGCGCAGAGTCTGCCGCGCCTGTCCGGCCCCTCGCGCTGGCGTTTGGTGTCCCAGCTGAGCCTCAACCACCTGTCCCTGGTGGAAGGCCCCGAGGCCCTCGACGCGCTGCGCGAACTGTTGCACCTGCACAACCTGCGCGACGAGGCTGGGCCACGCCGCCAGGTGGACGGTCTGCTGGAACTCGCCTGCGAGCGGGTGGTGGCGCGGGTCGGTGAGGACGCCTGGCGTGGCTGGCGCAACGGCCTGGAAGTGCGTATTCGCCTCGACCCGCAGCATTTCGCCGGTAGCAGCACTGTGCTGTTCTCCGCCGTGCTGGCGCAGTTCTTCTCCCTCTATGCCACACCCAACCGCTTCGTACGTACGGTACTGGTGGATCACAACAAGGAGGTGCGGACATGGCAGCCCCAGGCCGGCAAGCCCCTCAGCCTCTGAGCCGGCACCTGCGCGAGAAACCCCAGGCCTTCGAATTCCTCCAGGCCCTGTTGCTGCTGGAGCGCGAACGCCCCGACGCCACGCCCCTCGGCCAAGGCAGCAGCCCGGACGAGGAAGCCCTGCGCCTGCGCGGGCCGCTCACGCCGACCTTCGCCGCCAGCCAGGTGGAGCGCCTGGAGGAGCCGTACGGGCAGCCCCCCGTCCTGAGCATCGCCGTGTTCGGCCTCGGCGGCCCCGACGGCCCGCTGCCCTACGCCTACCAGGAATGGCTGCAACAGCGCGCCCGTCACAAGGATCATGCCCCGGCGGAATTCCTCGACCTGTTCCAGAATCGCCTGCTCGCCCAGCTCTACCGGGTGCTTGGCCGTCACCGCCTGGCCCTCGGCTTCCAGCCTCCCGAGCAGGCTCCCGTGCACCCGCCGCTGCTGGCCCTGGCCGGCTTGCTGCCGCGCAGCCTGCAGCAACGCATGCGTCTGCCGGACGCCGCCGTGACCGCTCGGGCTGCCCTGTTCAACGGCCCGCGCCGCTCCCTGGCCGGTTTCGCCGTGCTGGTACGCCACCAGTTCGGCGTGGCGGTGGACTACGACGCCTACCAGGGCGCCTGGCGGGAAATCCCCCCGGCCAGCCGCAGCCGCCTGCAGCGCGGTGGCCGCAATCTCGGCCTGGGGCGTGACGCCATCGCCGGCACCCAGGTGTGGGACGAGCACGCCGGCATCCGCCTCACCCTCGGCCCGCTGAGCACCGAACAGGCCAACGCCTACCTGCCTGGCGGCGAGCAGCACCAGCGCCTCGCCGATCTCGCCGGGCTCTACCTCGGCCCGGATCTGGACTGCCACCTGCGCCTGCTGGTGCGCCCCGGTGCGCCCCTGCGCCTGGATCGCCGGCAACCGCCGCGCCTGCGCTGGAGCGGCGGCCTGCACCTGGCCGCCGGCAGCACCCTGCAACGCATCGACACCCGCCTGCGGCTCGAGGAGATATCCTGATGGAACTCGCCGCGCTGATCGGCCGCCTCAACGCAGACAGCCGCCGCGCCCTGGAACGGGCCGCCCAGCGCTGCCTGCAGCGCACCCACCACTACGTGGAGATCGAGCACCTGCTGCTGGAACTGCTCGATATAGAAGGCGGCGACCTGGCCTGGCTGCTGCCGCGCTTCGGCCTGGAACGCGACAGCGTCGCCACCGAGATCAACCGCGCCCTGGAACTGTTCAAGGCAGGCAGCACCCGTACCCCGGCCCTCTCCACCCAGACCATCGGCTTGCTCGAAGACGCCGTGGTGCAGGCCAGCGTCCTGAGCCAGGCCAGCATCCGCTCCGGCCTGCTGCTGCTGGCCCTGCTCGACCGCGACGAACGTCGCAGCCTACTGCTCAACAGCGCCTCTTCGTTGCTGCGTATTCCCCGCGACGCCCTGCGCGCCAACCTGCTGGAATGGACCCAGGAATCCCGCGAGCACACAGGCGGCCCGCGCCCGGCGGACAAGGCCCGTCCCGCCCAGGAAGCCTCCCAGGACAGCCTGCTCGACCAATACACCCAGGACCTCACCGCCGACGCCCGCGCCGGTCGCATCGATCCCATCGTCGGGCGCGACGGCGAAATCCGCCAGAGCATCGACATCCTCCTGCGCCGCCGGCAGAACAACCCGATCCTGGTGGGCGCCCCCGGCGTCGGCAAGACCGCGGTAGTCGAAGGCCTGGCCCTGCGCATCGCCGCCGGTGACGTGCCGCCGCCCCTGCAGGACGTGGTTCTGCGGGTGCTCGACCTCGGCCTGCTGCAGGCCGGCGCCGGGGTCAAGGGCGAGTTCGAACAACGTCTCAAGGGGGTGATCGACGCCGTGCGCGGCAGCGAGCAGCCGATCATCCTGTTCATCGACGAAGCCCACACCCTGATCGGCGCCGGTGGCAGCGAAGGCGGCAGCGACGCCGCCAACCTGCTCAAGCCGGCCCTGGCCCGGGGCGAGCTGCGCACCCTGGCCGCCACCACCTGGCTGGAATACAAGAAGTATTTCGAGAAGGACCCTGCCCTGGCCCGCCGCTTCCAACTGGTGCAGGTGGAGGAGCCCGACGAGGCCACCGCCGTGGAGATGCTTCGCGGCGTTGCCGCCAAGCTGGAACAGCACCACGGCGTGCAGGTGCTCGACAGCGCCATCCAGGACGCGGTCAAACTCTCCCACCGCTACATCTCCGGCCGCCAGTTGCCGGACAAGGCCATCAGCGTGCTCGACACCGCCTGCGCCCGGGTCTCCCTCGGCCAGCACGACGTGCCACCGCCGCTGGAAAGCCTGCGCCACCGCCAGCAAGCCCTGGGCGAGGAACTGCAGCGCCTGCGCCGGGAACAGGCCACCGGCCTCGACCACCGTGAACGCATCACCGCGCTGGAGCAGGAATCCGCCGACAACCAGACCGCCATCCGCGAGCTGGAAACCCGCTGGGGCGAAGAACGCGAAGCCGTGCGCGAACTGCTGGAAGCCCGCCGCGAGCTGCTCGCCCTCAGCGAAAGCGCCGACGCCAGCCACCCCAACGCAGCCCTGGACGAGCGCATCGACCACCTCGCCGCCGAACTCACCCGCCTGGAAGCCGGCCTCGACGCCATCCGCCAGGACGACCCCTTGGTACCGGAACAGGTGGATTCGCGCACCGTGGCCGCAGTGATCGCCGGCTGGACCGGCATCCCCATCGGCAAGATGCTCGCCGACGAAGCCTACGCCGTGCGCACCCTCGGCCAGCGCCTGGGCCAGCGGGTCATGGGCCAGGACAGCGCCATGGCCACCATCGCCCAGCGCATCCAGGCCTACCGCGCCGGCCTCACCGACCCAGCCAAGCCGGTGGGCGTGTTCCTGCTGGTCGGCCCCACCGGCGTCGGCAAGACCGAGACTGCCTACGCCCTGGCCGACGCCCTCTACGGCGGCGAGCGCAACCTGATCAGCATCAACCTCTCCGAGTACCAGGAGGCCCACACCGTCAGCCAACTCAAGGGCGCCCCGCCCGGCTACGTCGGCTACGGCAGCGGTGGCGTGCTCACCGAGGCGGTACGCCGCCGGCCCTATTCCGTGGTGCTGCTGGACGAGATCGAAAAAGCCCACCCAGACGTGCTGGAGGCCTTCTACAACGTCTTCGACAAGGGCGTGATGGAAGACGGCACCGGCCTGGTGGTTGACTTCAAGAACACCGTGATGCTCGCCACCAGCAACGTCGGCGCCGAACTGGTGCTGGACACCCACACCGACCAGCTCGGCGGTGACGCCTTCAACGAACGCCTGCACAAGATCCTGCTACAGACCTTCCGCCCCGCCTTCCTCGCCCGCATGACCGTGGTGCCCTACCGCCCTCTGGACGAGGCGACCCTGGAAGGCATCGTCCTGGCCAAGCTGGAAAAACTGCGGGAGCGCTACAAGGCTGCGACCGGCAAACAGTTCGATTTCGATCCGGTAATCGTTAGGGCCGTACTCGCCAAGTGCAGCTCGGCGGGGGCGCGAGATATCGAGAATGTGCTGATGGCGCAGGTGACGGGGAAGTTGGCGGAGTGGGTGTTGGAATGAGGGAAACCACAAAAATTCAAAATAACGCCCCTAACACCTCTATATAAACACACTTTATAATTAGCTAAAAGCAAGGAAAAAAATGAAAACGATTGAGGCGCTTGATCATTTCTTCGAAAGCGACAAAGTCTATTTGATATTGGGTGATCCTTTTCACGGAAGCAACAGCCTGATGACATTGCTAGAATATTGCAACAAAAAAAACCTCACTTCTAAAGATGGAAATAATTACCACATAATCATAGAGTCCCCTCCTGAAATATCAAAAACAATGCTAGATGAAGTTATAGCCCTGCAGAGAAAAGGGTTTTCAATAATCCCAGGCGAAAATGAGATTACCGCCCCAAAGCAAACTACAGATGAGTGGCTAGAAAACGAAAGGGTTCCAGTAGCTAACGACTACTGGACCTCCCTGGCAATAAGCAGCGCCAATAAAGCAAGCAAAGTAATCATTTGCTGCGGAACTTCACACGTCGGTCCGTCTCAGGAAAAAAAAGGCCCCCGTAAAGAGGCGGGGTTGATTGCGCGACTGGCCGATAAATCAGTGGGTTACGCTGTAGCTTATGGGGAAGGATTGTACACACCAGAAGAAAACATGGGATCATGGCAATACCAGCCGATTAAGCGCATTGCCCCACTATCAGAAGATAGCGACTCAGACTCTGATTCAGAGTCTGACTTCGAACCATAAAATAAAAGAACTTACTATTTGCGTACACAAAAGCATACCTTTATTCGTGCAAACATTGGAAAAGTGGACAGATTTATTTGTAAAGAAAGAAGGGATAGATCTAAATGGCACTTACTTTGCATTAACCGATTGATCTGAAATAATAAAGGCTGCTCTTAGGCTATGATGATAGCTGCAAACACACACCAAGCCCAAGGAGCAGCAGCCATTACTGGTACGAAAACACTCTTCCGCTCGGTCTGAGATCAGAAAGAGCGAGCATCCGAAGAGAGCAAAGTAAGCGCCATTCATATTTGCCATCTTTTCCATCTGAGCAGACGGCCAAGTTGGCGGATATACACATACGGCACCGTGAACACTTCACGTCAGATAGTTAACTGTTTCTACTGCACACCCAAGCCCATGAAGGCCATTAAATAAAGCGTACAGCAAGATGCTAGTAAAAAAACAGAATCACACGGACTCATGCGGAGCTGCTTGCTTATTAGTAGCTGCTAAAGAGCTTGGAATAGATCGAACCCCTGACGACATTGAGCATCTCTGGTTCGGTAAAACGCTATCTCTTGACATGACAAGCGAGACTGAAATTTACCATCACACTACTAATGGAAAAGCCTCTGGTTACTCTATGCCAAGCGCACTGGCCTCAGCGGCAAAAGACCTTGGTTTTCACGTAAAGCTATACTTGGACGGATCGATCCTCCCTAGGTTTTTAAAGTGGAAATACCCAAATGAAGAGTCCAATTGCAATAACGCCGGCATCGAAGTCATTTATGCGAAGCCAGAACCAGTAGATGAACACTCCCGGCTATTGTGCGTGGTCGCCATAGGCGGACTAGGCCTGCATTACGTACTTCATCGTTCCAACGGCAGTTACATGGATCCCGCCTATGGCACTAACTACACCGGGTCACTTTGGGGTATGGGCCAACTTCGCATCTTCCGATATATAGATACTGGAATCTATGTGCATGTAACAATAAAGAACACTATTTTTATGGTCTAAGCAGGACATCTATGTTTCTGCATAACATGTGAGAACTGGGCAACTGTAATAGCCTCTCTAAAAACAAATCGAGATCCCCATGCCCCGCCCAACCGACACCACAGCCACCCTCTCCATCACGTCGATCGCCCTGGCGGATTTGTACCCGGAAATCCTCGTCGGTGAGGAGATGTTAAATGCGCTGGGCAGCCTGCGTTTGCATGGGTGTAGCGCCACGACGCTGACCCTTGCCGATTCGGTGGCGTCCCATATCACGGCGACGGTACATAACGATGACTTGCTGCGCCCAGCTGATGCGCTGTGTGCAGAGATTCGCCAGTTGCCGGCTGATGCCACCGCCGAGCGCTATCTGGTAGTACTGCGCCCCTGGCTCTGGTGGCTGACGCTGTCCAGCAATAACCGGGTGTTCCAGAACCTGTCCACCAGCGACATCGTCACCACCCTCTTCAAGGCCCACGGCTTTACCGACTTCACGCTGTCGCTCACCGGCAGCTACGAGCCACGCGAGTACTGCGTGCAGTACGGCGAAACCGATTTCGCCTTCGTCTCGCGGCTGCTGGAGGAGGAAGGGATCTTCTGGTTCTTCACCCACGAAGACGGCAAGCACTGCCTCGTGCTGGGGGATAGCAGCGATGCCTTTCCGCCGATCCCCAACGGGCCTAAGGTGCCTTACCTGGGCCAGGGCATCGGCGTGCGCGAGCTGCATGGCATCCGCTCGGCGCAGTACAGCGTGCAGGCGGTGAGCGGGGTGTACAGCGCAACGGACTACGCCTTCACCACTCCAACCACCTCGCTCTACAGCCAGGCCGAGGCGGTAGCCGGGCCGCTGTCGATGTACGAGCACCCGGGCGGCTATATCGCCAAGGCGCGGGGCGATGCGCTGACCAAGCAGCGTGTGGATGGGTTGCGCAGCCAGGAGAAGCGCCTGATCGGCGAGAGTGACTGCCGCTGGCTGGTGCCCGGCCACTGGTTCACCCTCACCGGCCATGACGACGCCAGCCTAAACATCGACTGGGTGGTGACCTCGGTCACCCATGACGCCAGCCACGAGCATTACCGCAACCGCTTCGAAGCCATCCCCAAGGCCACCGCCTACCGCCCTCCACGGGTCACGCCCAAGCCGCGTATGCACACCCAGACCGCGCAGGTGGTAGGTAAGGCCGGCGAGGAGATCTGGACCGACCAGTATGGCCGCATCAAGATCCAGTTCCCCTGGGATCGCGACGGCAAGAACGACGAGACCTCGTCCTGCTGGGTGCGCGTGGTGCTGCCCTGGAGCGGCAAGGGCTTTGGTATGCAGTTCATCCCGCGCATCGGCCAGGAGGTGATCGTCACCTTCATCGACGGCGACCCGGATCGCCCGCTGGTAACCGGCTGCGTCTACAACGGCGACAACACCCTGCCCTACGCCCTGCCGGACAACCAGACCCAGTCGGGCATCAAGACCAATTCCTCCAAGGGGGGCGGCGGCTTCAACGAGCTGCGTTTCGAGGACAAGAAGGACGCCGAGGAAGTCTTCCTCCAGGCGCAGAAGGACATGAAGGTCAACGTGCTCAACGACAGCAGCGCCACCATCGGCCACGACGAGACGCTCACGGTGCAGAACGCCCGCACCCGCACGGTGAAGGAAGGCGACGAGACCGTCACCCTGGAGAAGGGCAAGCGCACGGTGACCATCCAGACCGGCAGCGACACCCTCGACGTCAAGGACAGCCGCACCGTCAGCGTCGGCGCCGACCAGACCCACAGCACCGGCGGCAACTACAGCCACAAGGTCAGCGGCAACTACGAGCTGACGGTGGACGGCAACCTCACCATCAAGGTCAGCGGCACCCTCACCCTGCAGAGCAGCGGCAACTTCACCGCCAAGAGCGAGCAGAACCTCACCACCCAGGCTGGCATGGCCCTCACTGACAAAGCCGGCACCTCGCTCACCAACCAGGCCGGCACCTCACTGGACAACAAGGCCGGCACCACTCTGACCAACGACGCCGGAGTCAGCCTCACCAACAAGGCCGCCGCCGAACAGACCGTGGACGGCGGCGGCATGCTGACCATCAAGGGCGGTCTGGTGAAGGTGAACTGAGTCGTCCATGGCCAGCGGAAACCTCGACCTCAGCCGCGGCGACAGCCGCCTCCAGGGCAAGCTGCAGGATGGCGCCCTCGACGGCCTGGTGCGCATCCAGGAAGCCGGCCGCCCCCAGGCCCAACTCGGCTACGTCAACGGCGTGCTGCACGGCACCAGTACCCTCTACCACCCCAACGGCCAGGTATCGGCACTGCTGCCCTACGTGGACGGGCGCCTGCAGGGCGTCGCCCAGTACTTCGCCGCCGAAGGCTGGTTGCAGCGTAAGGTTGGCTACCGCCAGGGGCTGATGCACGGCGAAGCCAGCAGCTATTACCCGGACGGCAGCCTGGCCGAGCTGGAGCAGTACCGCGACGGCGTGCGCGACGGCCTCTACCAGCGCTTCCACGGCAACGGCCAGGTAGCGCACCGTAGCCGCTACGTCAAAGGCAAGCCACTGGACGAAGGCCAGGGCTTCGCCGAAGACGGCCGCCCCCTGGACGCCGACGGCAAACCCATCTCTCGGCTGCGCTGGTGGTGGCGGCGTTGGCAGGAGTCGGCCGAGGCCTGATCAGGGAATCAGCATCTGCACCTGGCCGGGCATAACGACCTTGATCACACCAGCCCAATTGCACATCAGTGTGCCATTGGAGTCGAGCGAAGGCATGTTACCGAGCAACATGGTCGGTGGTCCGCCCGGGATCCAAGGTGTCGCTGTTGCCGGTATACAAGGCATGGGCGTCAACACACCCAACGCTGCTGCAGTCGAGGCAGCGACCATGGGATTGGCAAGGCTCTGGCACATGCCGAAAGGCAGGATATTCACCAGCGGGATGTGATCCATGATGTTCGCCGCAGGCATGCCCGCCGTGAGCGTACGGCTCTGCGGCAACACACTCAACATGCTAGGGGCGACACCAAAACTGCACTGCAGTGTGGCACCGCTGCATACCTGTGGACAGCCCATTGATACCCTTCCCGTTACGGTTCTATGGCTTGGCTTATAGGCTAGTTGAAGTTCCCATCAGCGATGCGAAGATCTTAGAACCTGTTCACGATCTTTTGAGCAGCATTGCCAAGATGGCCAGATGGATGGACTGCAAACTTACGACCTGACGGAAGCCGGCGAGGCACTGGCAAAACAACTGAACCGTCCCGCGTATCGCGGAGGTTGTTTTGTTTGAGTCAGGCTGCAACTGATATTGCTGCCTGGCTCTGTTCGTATGGTGCCTCAAACTCGGCTGGCGGCCTATTTCCAATCGGTTCCTACGCCCTCCTCTTTAATATCTGAATTGCTACTCATTTAAGTAGAGGAATTACTGAAACATTAAGCTCACAAGAAAAACTCCAAAATAGCGAATACAATAAATCTCAAATCATTTTGCTAGCTTATAACCCGCGATAATCTGCTCATAAACAATTTCAAATGCGTTTCTTAGCTGCTGCTTTGGTATCCCTCCAAAAGCAATTCGTAATGCTTGCGGAGCCGCCTCGGTCACAGAAAACGGATCTCCTGACGAAACAGCTATTCCTTGAGCTTTGAGTCGCGTAATGATCGGCTCTGCCCGTTGACCGCCAGCAAGCGGTAGCCACGAAAAGCTTGCATTTTCATGGGATACAATCAGCATATCGTTAAAAACTTCCCTGCAAAGGTGCTGACGAAATGCCCCATCCATCCTTCTACTCTCTTCCGCTATCGCCAGCGTTCCATCCTCGATCCACCCAGTGACAAGTGCCGATATCAATGCTGGCGTATTCCAAGTTGTCGCTCGAATCGCGAGAGTCATTTTGTCTAAGTATTGATCAGGACTTACTAAATACCCGAGTCTCAAGCCAGTCGCAAGACTTTTACTAAAACCTCCGATATGAATCGTACGTTCTGGAGCAAGCTCAAGAAGGCACGGAGGCGGATCAGACTCTAAAAAAGCGTAAGCACTATCTTCAATAATCAGTAGATCATGACGACGAGCGACATCAACTAGACCGAGACGTGTTGCCTTATCCATCACAGATCCTAGTGGATTGTGGACGGTAGGCATCAGATAAATAGCCTGGAGTTTCTCTTCACGACACTTTCGATCTAGAACTTCAGGACTCATGAAGCCACCCACCCCCTCGATGGGTACAAGTCTAAGTCCGTTCAGCGCCGCCGCTGATTTAAAGCCAGGGTATGTAAGAGTGTCAGTTCCTACTGTATCACCTCGCCTCAGCAGAGCCAGCACCGTTAAAGCCAGTCCATGCTGCCCACCCGAGGTTATTAGCAAATGCTCGGGATCAACAGCACCAAGCCTCGCTAGGTATGAAGCAATGATCTTGCGTTCATGATACCGCCCGCTATGTGGCTGGTAGCGGAGCATTGCGTCGAGATCACCAGCTGATGCTAAGCGCTTCAGCCCCGCTCTGAGGATTTCAGAATCGCCGACATCACCCGGCATGTTGAACACAAGGTCTATTAGGCCCTCGGCGGCGGTCTGCTCAACGCCCAACGTAAGAGGAAGACCAAGATCACGCACAAAGACGCCTCGACCTTTCTCGCCAACAATCAGACCTAATCTCTCGAGTTCTTTATACGCCCTGGTCGCGGTGGCAAGCGCTACCCCGTGCTTCTCAGCGAAAGCTCTATGTGTTGCAAGCCGTGTCCCTGGAGGCATTGCTCCGGATTGGATGTCTTCAGCGACTAAAGCTGCGAGTTCTGTGTACTGAGCCTTGGGCATCGAATCACCGTATTTAGTACAATTTAATAATTGCACTGCATTGAAATATCATGCTATCTAGCTGTGACTGTAACGAGGGATCGTCGCGAACATGCCAAATTCATACTCAACAGTACTTCTAGCCATCTCGATATTTACGGCGACATTCGCAGTAAACCTCCAAACGCCATTATATGCAGCCTACGCTGCAGAAAGCGATGTAGGTGCTACAGCAGTAACCATCGCCTTCGCTGCCTACGTCGCCGGCTTGATGCCAACGTTGATCTTCATGGGGGGATTGTCCGATCGTATAGGTAGACGGTTGCCAATCGCCCTATCGCTTGTACTTGGGGCAATTGCTACGTGCATACTTGCTATATACCCTGTCTGGGAAAGCTTGGTTACTGCACGAATCCTGCTTGGAATAGGCACTGGTCTAGCAACAACTGCTGGGACTGCCTATATGTCGGAGCTGTTGCACAGAGATAGGTCAGGTCTTGCTGCTCTAATCGTCACCGCTGCAACGACCCTAGGTTTCGGTGGTGGCGCGTTAGCTACCAGCGTAAGCCTTGGCTTACAAGGATATACATTGATTCCTGGAAGCTTTGTATTGCTCATAGTCATTGCGCCGATCTTGGCTGTTCTAACGCTAAACCTTCCAGCTGTAGACACTCCAAATAGAGAATCACTTATAAGGCTACCTGTTTTTCCTAAAGCAACCTGGGTATATGGTGTTGCAATGATAATCGCCTGGTCTACTAGCGGCGTAGTAATCGCTGTAATTCCCTTAGCCCTAAATCAGATAGGTATAAATGGCTGGACTGGTTTGGTAGTTTTCCTATCAATCTGCACAGGCTTCTTGTGTCAGTTTATAGCCCGACGGATGAAAAACATCACGTCACTTGCTTTTGGAATACTGCTCACTCCGATTGGGTTCTCAATTCTTCTAATAGGAGTCTTTAACTATTCGATTGCGCTCATTCTTATAGGCACTGCGATTACGAGTTCCGCAAGTTACGGCTTCACTTACCTAGCAGCCTTATTCGAAGTCACGTCCAAAGCGCCCCAAAATCGTGCGCGCGCGACTGCTGGACTGTTCGTATATGCATATGCGGGGTTTTCTATTCCTGTTATAGCAAGCGGGGCATTAGCCGATAGAATCGGAATATTCTCTGCCATGATTATATTTGCAGTAGTTCAAGTAATAGCTTCCATTGCAACAGTAGTAACTTTGTCGATTCAGGCAGCATACGCCACACAAGAACTAAGTTAAGCAAGCGTCTTCTTCGACAGTAAATCTGGAATCCAATAACGAATTTCCAATTTGAGACAGGAGTCTATCTGTGGGCAAGTCAATCGTGCACCCAAAATTTGAAAATTTGATAAATCAGTCTGAATTAACGACTAGTGCAACGGGATGGCACGCTGAGGTTCTAGAAGACCTTGAAGCCAGATTAAATCGAACTCTTTGTTTTCATGTGTATTTTCCAAGAATGCATTCCGCAAGGAACTTCTGAAGTTTATATTTGTTGAAGATATTGACTCTAACGGACTCCAAGTTCTCGCAGACGGGCTTTCTGAGTATGTTTCAGCATCAAGAGGATGGGATGGGGATATCGATACTGCATACCCACTCTTGATAGCATTCTCAATAACAGCCATCTGCGTAGACACTGTTGATAAGTACCACTCTTTCGGATGGGATACTCTTCAAAAACTTCATAAAATTGATCCAGCCCCTTGGCCCGATTTTGCCTCGCGAGATCCTGAATCTCCAAGTTGGTCGATGTGCTTCAGTGGAATGCCATTGTTTTGCAACATGAGCAATCCCGCCCACAAACTTAGACTTTGCCGATCCTCATAGCCCATGGCAGCGCGGTACGAACGAAAATACAAACGGTCTTCTGAGGCAATACGTCCCGAAAGGCACCGACCTATCTCGATGGAGTGCTCAAGAGATTCAAGCCATAGCCCGTACGCTGAACAACAGGCCCAGAAAAACATTCGGCTGGAAAACACCTGCCGAAGTACTGAACAACTATCTAAAATCTATTCAGCAACCCAGTGTTGCGACGACCGGTTGAATCCGCCTTGCGAGCCTCTGTCGCTGTGATGAACCAACCGGTGAGGCTCAGGCCGGCGTGCGTGAACTGCCTGTTCGAGCGCATCCAGGACAAACTCCGTACGCATGTGTCGGCTGACTCGCCAGCCAACGATGAAACGCGAATAGACATCCACGATAAACGCGACATAGGCGAACCCCTGTCAGGTTGAAACGAACGTGAAATCGGCGCCCCAGAGCTGATTGGGACGTTCGACACTGAACTGGCGCTTCACCAAATCCCTGGGAGCTTGTGTGGTTTTCACCGTTTTGCCGCGTGTCACGCCGCAGAGCTCCATCTCACGCATCAACCGCTCCACTGTGCAGCGCGCCACTATCTGGTGTTAGCGATGCATCTGTCGCCAGATCTTCCTGGCCCCATAGACCTCGTAGTTTTCCTGCCAGACACAGTGAATCTGTACGGCAAGTGCCTCGTTACGAATCTCTCGCTCCAGCTCTTTGATCCGAGGATCGGCCGGTACGCTAGGTGCTGCGGGAGAAAAGGCCTTGCGGATCAAGTTGCTCAAGATCTGGGCTGTACATCCGATCTTGCTGACACCGCCTCGATGGATGCTCACTGAGAATCGTGCAACTCGCGGACTTCGTAGACCATCCGCACGGCACGCTCACGGACTTCGGGGGAAAATTTAGGTGGCTTTGGCATAGTGGCTCCAGTTTCTCAAAAGATGGAGCCTCCGCGATACCTGGGGCGGTTCAGTCCAATCCCTTGGTCGCAGGGATTGGAACGTGAAGCCGCGTGCCACTCAAATCAGTGGACACGTCGAACTTGCCCTTACAGTCAGTCCGTCAGTGCCCGCTTCAACTCTTCCTGCGCCTTGTCACCATCCGCATTGCCGATCGCTCTATTCACCATTATGTAGCGCGCGTACAACGTGCCTTCGCTTGAAACCAGGTCGCGACGGGCTTGCAGGTAGCCGCGCTGGCTATCGAGCACGCTGAGAAAGTCGGTGCCGCCGCCGTCGTAACGGGCCTTGGCCAGTTGGTAGGCTTGCTCGGCGCTCTGCGCGCGCAGGGTTAGCGCGTCTGAGCGCTGGCGTTCGGCCGTGTAGGCAGTCAGGGCATCGTCGACCTCCTGCCAGGCTTTGAGCACCGTTTGCTGGTAGTCGACGGCTGCTTCCTGCTGTTCGAGCTCTCGCAGTTGCACCACGCTTTTACGTCGGCCGTGGTCGAATAGCGGCAGGTTGAGGCTGGGGCCCACGGACCAGGTGCGACTGCCCCAATCGGCAAACTCGCCGCTCAGGTACGACTCGTAACCAAAACGCGCGCCCAGGCTGATGCTTGGATAGAGTTCGGCCTGGGCAATTCCTATATTTGCCGTGGCGCTGTGCAGCCGAGCCTCGGCAGCACGGATATCCGGGCGGCGCACCACCACTTCCGAGGGCAACCCCAATTGCAGGTCCGGCAGCGCGGTCGTTATCGCCTGACGGCGTGGCGCCAGCAGCTCGCGCAACGCGCCAGGCTGTTTACCCAGCAGTAGGGTGAGCTGGTTGCTGCTCGCACCTTCCTGCGCCAGCAGGGTTGGCAGTTGAGCTTTCAGGGCCGCCAGGTCGGCGCGCTGGCGCTCCAGGTCGAAGTGATCCACCAGGCCACCATCGACTTGGGCTTGCAGCAACCCGAGGCGGTCTTCCAGAGCAGCGATGTCTTCGCGGGTAAGTTGGATTTGCCGTTGGCTGGTACGCAGTTCGAAGTAGGTGCGCCCTACCTCGCAGGTCAAGCTGAGGCGCGCCAGGTCGAGCAGCGCGCGCTGGGAGTCGATATCGGCATCGGCCGCTTCGATGGAGCGGCTGATGCGTCCCCACAGGTCCAGCTCCCACGAGGCGTCGATACCAGCCTGGTACAAGTTGAAGGGTTCGCTCAGTTGCTTGACTAGCGGGGCGGGGTCTTGTGCGATCGAGCCGATCAGCCGCGTGCTGGCCCCGGACTCACTCTGGCGCTCGCGGGATACGCCGCCACTGGCATCGAGCTGTGGCCCACGTTGCGCCGCCACGGTGCGGCGTTGGGCGCGGGCCTCGGCGTAGTGCAATGCGGCGGTGCGCAGGTCCGGGCTGGTGGCGAATGCCATCTGTTGCAACTGGTCGAGCACCCGGTCGTCGAGTACCAGCCACCATTGCCCAGGGAGCGTTTGCCCGCTGACGGCGGGCGTAGGCAGCTGTGGGTCGGCGCTGTGCCAACTGGCCCAGTCCGCCGGAGCCGCAGGTTTGGGCTTGGCGAAATCGGGGCCGACACTGCACCCCGACAACGTCACTGCAATCAGGCAGGCTGCAAAACGGCGATATTCGGACATAAAGGACCTACGCTCAGGAAAGACGATTGCGAAACAGCCAGGCCGCCAACGGCAAGGTCACGGCGGCCACCAGCAACATGGGCACGAAGTCGAAGGCAATCTGTGTAAACCCGGCGCCTTCCAGATAGACCCGGCGCACCAGGTCGGTGGCAAAGCGCAGCGGGTTCAGGTAGGTGCCGATCTGCAGGGCCACGGGCATGTTGTTGACCGCAGTAAGCAGGCCGGAGAGCAACATCATCGGCATGATGATCAGGAAGGTGTAGAGCATCGCCTGCTGCATATTCAGCGACAGTGCCGAGATCGACAGGCCAATACCCACCGCCGCGCCAGTAAAGACCAGAAGTCCCCCGTACAGCAGCAACGGTGAACCGGCCATGGGGATCTGAAACCAGAAGCGGATCACCAAGAGGATGAGTGTCGACTGCGTCAGGCCCACCAGAATCGCCGGCACGGCCTTGCCCAGCAGAATCTGCATGGGTGTCAACGGCGTGACCAGCAGTTGATCGAAAGTGCCCTGCTCACGCTCACGGGCCACCGACAGCGCCGCCAGCAGCAGGGTTTGCAGCATGCTCAGCGAGGCGATCAGCGCCGGCATCAGGTTCCAGCGTGACTCCAGATTAGGGTTGTACCAGGCCCGGCGCTCGACATTCACCGCCGCCACGCTGCCGCGGGTTTGGTTGAAGGTGGCGACGATGGCACTGATCTGCGCCGAGGCCGCCCCAGCCGTGGAGGAGTTGCGGCCATCGAGGATTACCTGCAAAGGCGCAGCCTGCCCGGCCGCCAAGCGTGATTCGAAATCGGCGGGGATGCTTAGCACCAACAGCACGCCGTCGTCATCGATGGCACTGGCGATCTGCTGCGAGGAGTCCAGCACCCGCTCGCGCTTGAACACGCCGGTGCCGTCGATACGGGTCAACAGCTCGGTGACGGCGGCGCCCTTGCTCTGGTCGATCAGCGCGTAAGGCGCGTAGGTCAGGTCGTAGGTGGCGCCATAGCCGAACAGCAAGGCCTGGATCAAGGCCGGGGCAATCAGGATCACCCGACTGGACGGCTCCTTGAACAGCGCCAGCAGTTCCTTGCGCACCAGAAAGCCGATAGCGACGAGGGTTTCGAGTAATTCACGCATGGCTTCAGTCCAGGGTTTTCTTCAGCGTGCGCTGCACCGCTACGGTGAGCACCACGATGTACAGGCAGAGGATCGAACAGTCGCGTAGGGCCATCGGCCAGTTATCACCCGCCATGAACAAGGTCTTGATCAGGCCCATGAAATGGGTGGCGGGCAGCAACTGACTGATCACCTGGATCGCCACCGGCACATTGCGCAGGTCGAAGACAAAACCCGAGAGCATCATGGCGGGCATAAAGCTGACCAGCAGTGCCATCTGGCTGGCCTCGAACTGGTTGCGGGTTCTGCCGGAGATAAACAGGCCCAGCAGCAACGAGACCGCCAGGTACAGCATCGAGGCCAGCATGATCAGCCACAACGAACCGCGCATCGGCACCTGAAACAGGAACTTGGCGGCCAGCAGGCAGAACAGCAGATCGATAGCCCCAACCACCAGGTAGGGCGCCAGTTTGGCCAGTACCAGTTCCAGTGGGCGCACCGGGGTGACGAACAACGATTCCAGGGTGCCGCGCTCCCACTCACGGGCAATCAGCAGCGAGGTGAGGAAGGCGCCGATCAGGGTCATCACCAAGGCGATCAGGCCCGGCACCAGATACCAGGTGCTGGTGGAGGCTTCGTTGAACCACATGCGCTGTTCGATCTGCACACTGCCGCCGACCGCTTTGTTGCCCGCGCGGTCCACCTGGTGCTGCGCCCAGGTGGCAATCACGCCGCTGACATAACCTTCCACCACGCTGGCGGTATTGGAGTCGACGCCGTTAAGCAGCAGTTGTATCCGCCCCTCGCCCGCCGCCAATTGCCGCGAGAAATCCGCTGGCACGCGGACGATGGCGTTGAACTCGCCCAGGCGCATGCGCCGCTCGGCCTCGGGCATGCTGGTGAGCCACTGCGGGGCCAGGTAGCGGGAGTCCTGCATGCCGGCGAGTAGATCGCGTGCCGGTGGCGAGCTGTCCTCCAGCACCACGGCAACCGGTGCGTGCTCGACGTCGAAGGACAGGCCATAACCGAACAGAAGAATCAGCACCACCGGCAGCAACAGGCCCACCGCCAGATTGCTGCGATCGCGCAGCATCTGCCGGGTTTCCTTGCGCACCAGGGCGAGCAGACGGCGAGTGAAACCGGCCTCGCTCATGACACAGTCCTCGCCGTGGTGCGTGCCGCGCGCCCTTGCTCGACGATGGCGATAAAGGCGCCGTTCATATCGGTGGCATGCTCGGCTCCGGCCTGTTCGCGTACCTGCAGGGGCGTGCCGAGGGCCAGCATCTGCCCGGCATCCTGGATGGCGATGCGGTCGCAGTATTCGGCCTCTTCCATAAAGTGCGTGGTGACGATGATGGTCACGCCGCTTTGCGCCAAGGCGGTGATGGTGCGCCAGAAGGCGCGACGGGCCAGGGGGTCGATGCCGCTGGTGGGCTCATCGAGAAACAGGATTTCCGGCTCGTGCAGCAGGCTGGCGGCCATCGCCAGGCGCTGCTTGTAACCTGCCGGCAGCTCGCCACTGCGGGCGCTGGGTTCAAGTTCGAACTGTGTGCTGACGATGCTGATGCGCCGCCGCAACGCCTGCCCGCGCAGGCCATAGGCACCGCCAAAGAACTCGAGGTTTTCCTGCACGCTGAGGTTGCCATACAAGGCGAACTTCTGCGCCACATAGCCGATGCGCGCCCTGGCCTGGGCACGGGCATGGCGCAGATTCACCCCGGCCACCTGTAACTGACCGCCACTGGCCGGCAGCAAGCCGCAAAGCATGCGAAAGGTGGTGGTCTTGCCTGCACCGTTGGGCCCAAGCAAGCCAAATATCTCACCGTGAGCGACCTCGAACGAGGTGCTGGCCACTGCGGTGAAATCACCGAATTTACGTACCAGATCACGCACCACGATGGCCGGCTGCTGGTTTTCGGCGGGAGCCCCCCTGGGCAAGGCGACATTCTTGGCGGTGCCTGGCGTGGCGCTGTGCTGTGCCTGATGCTTGCGCAGTAACATCATGAAGGCGTCTTCCAGTTCCTGCGGCCGTGCCTCGTACCGGACCTCGGCAAGCAGATCGCTCACTGAAGCGATGCCCTGCCCTGGCTGCACGATAAAGCGCACCGCCCCGCCCTTGGGCACCGCATCGACAATGCGCTGCCCGGCATCGATCAAGCGCGCCTGCAGATCCCGCGCCGGCATGCCCGCCGGTGGCGTGGCGGTAAAGGTCAACCCCCGCGCCTTGTCCCGCAACGAAGCCGGTGTGCCCTGGGCCAGCAGGCGGCCCTGGTTCATCACGTAGACCTGGCCGCAGCGCTCGGCTTCGTCCATATAAGCGGTGCTGACAATCACGCTCAGTTGTTCGTCGTCGATCAATTGCTGCACGATCTTCCACAGGTCGCGGCGCGACAGCGGGTCCACCCCCACGCTGGGCTCATCCAGCAACAGCAGGTCGGGGGAGCGCACCAAGGTGCAGGCCAGGCCGAGTTTCTGCTTCATGCCGCCGGACAGTTTCCCCGCCGGGCGCTCGGTAAAGCGTGCCAGATCGGTCATTGCCAGCAACCGCGCGAAACGCTCGCGGCGCACGGCCTGGGCAACGCCGTGGAGGTCGGCGTAGAGGTCGAGGTTTTCCTGCACGCTGAGGTCTTCGTACAGACCGAAACGCTGGGGCATATAGCTGATGCGATCCTGCACGGCCTGTGGCGCCTGGATCACATCCAACCCCAGCACCTCGAGGCTGCCCGAATCAGGTTGCAGCAGTCCGGCCATCATGCGCAGCAAGGTGGTCTTGCCCGCTCCGTCCGGCCCGACCAAGGCGGTAAGCTCGCCCTTTTGTACGCCGAGGCTCACCGCGTTGACCGCCAGCAAGCGACTGCCCCCGGGCACCGCAAAGGACTTGCACAGCCCCTCGGCCCGCACCGTGGTGCCCTTGTCACTCACGGCGCCACACCGCCATCCAGCTCTACGGTCGCGGGTTGGCCCAGGCGCAACACGTCGCGGCCATCGTCCACCAGCACACGCACTTCATAGACCAGGTTGGTGCGCAGCTCTTCGGTCTGCACGGCCTTGGGGGTGAATTCGGCAACCGAAGCGATATAGCCGACCTTGCCGATAATGGGCTGCTCCGGGTGGCTGTCGGTGGTAACGCGGGCGCCCATGCCGGGTTTTATACGACCCAGGTCGGTCTCGCTGACATACACGCGCACCCACTTGGGCTGCGTCAACGCCAGGGCGAATACCGGACGCTGCGCCGTAGCCATGTCCCCCGGTTCCAGCAGGCGCGAACGCACCACGCCATCGGCGGGTGCGAGCAAGCTACCCAGGTCGATCTGGTGCTGTAGCAAGGCCAGTTCGGCTTGCGAAACCTGCAGTTGCGCCTCGGCACCGGCAATGTCTTCCGCGCGTGGCCCCAGCTCGGCCAGGCGCAAGGCCTTCTGTTGTTCATCCCCACGTGCTTTGGCAACCTGCAGCGAGCTTTTGGCACGATCCAGATCCTGCACGCTGACACCACGCCCAGCGGTTTTACTGGCGATGCCTTGCAAGCGCAACAGCTCCTGGTTGGCCAGGTAGGTATCGGCGTTCGCCGCTGCCAGGCGGCTACGTGCCTGGGCGATCTCTTCGGGCCGCGAGCCATTGCGCAGGCGCAGCAGATTTTTTTCCTGCACGGCAATTTGAGCCTGTGCTTGCGCGGCTTGCAGCGCCAGGGTGCGGGTGTCCAGCACCGCCAGCACGGCGCCGGCTTTGACCGCGTCGCCCTCCTCTGCAAGCAATTGCGCCACTCGGCCATTGCCATCGAAGGCCAGCGACACCTGACGGATATCGACATTGCCATGCAGGATCAGGGTGCTGGGGGCATCTTCCTGACGGCTGTTCCAGTAGAGCAGTCCAGCGATGACCAGACCCGCAACCAGCGCAACAACGATAAAAGGCTTCTTCATAAACGGATTCCGAGCGCAGAAATGGACACAGGTAATCACACGGCCAATCAATTTAAATTGACTTTAATCTATCTCTCGACAAAATCAATTGCAATAAATCAACAGAGTTGAAATGCCATGACTCATTCGAGCCGCAGTAGCCGGGTTGACGGTGAAGCGACCCGCACGCGCATCCTTGAGAACGCAGGCCGTCTGTTCGCCCAGACCGGGTTCGCGGAAACCACCAGCAAGGCTATCGCCGCAGAGGCGGAGGTGGACCTGGCCTCGATCAACTATCACTTCGGTAGCCGTACAGGCCTGTACCAGGTAGTCCTGGCCGAGGCGCATCGGCGCGTCATAAGCCTCGACGACTTGGTGCAGATCGCCAAGCGCGAGTGCACCGAGGAAGAAAAGCTGCGGGCTATCCTTACCCTGCTGGTCAACGCCGCCCAGGTCGGCCATGGCTGGCACTCCGGAGTACTGGCCCGCGAGGTACTCGCCCCCTCCTCCCATCTGCAAGTGCTGTTCAACGAAGAACTGCAGCCAAAACTCGCTGTAATCCTGAACATACTCAGCGAGATAACCGCTATTCCTGCCAATCATCCCGCGCTACTGCGCTGCCTGATCAGCACCGCAGCGCCGTGCCTGATGCTACTGGTCGCCGGCAACGGACTGCCAGGCCCTGCACCAGTGGTGCTGGCGATGCCTGAAGAGGAACTGATTTCTCACCTATACAATTTCACCATAGCGGGATTGCGGGCCATCAGTGTCGACTACCTGGCGCCGAGCAGCGCGCCCTCCCGATAACGCCAAGGGACTGGCAAGCAATATATCCACGGCCTGTTCTACTCCCTGGCCAGCCGTTAATTCCCGGCCATTGCCCATGGCGCGCATCCGAAGAACAAGTCTCGGCGCTGAACCGCGCCGTGCAGTTTTTGACTGGGCGGCGGGCAAAAGCTTCCGGGAAGCGTCTGGGGCGACGTCAAAAAAACTTCATAGGAGAGGAGAAAAGGCGCTGCGGCGACTAAACATCTCAGAACCTGTTCAAGCATCCGCTGCAGGCACGATCAGTCGATAATCGCATTCAGGGAGTGATGGATGAGAACCGCAGAGGATCTGAAACTCGCGCTGGCGTTATTACAGAAGAATGTCTTCACCAGTAGCAGGCATGGCCAGATAGTGAGTTGCACCGCGGTCTTTCAATGTTGGGTAAATGCCGGGGATGGCGAGTTTCTTCGGCAAGTCAGAGAAAAGGTCGCTCTCCCCTCTCATCTCGCGGATTTCGATGAGTTACTTTTCGCCCTCGCGGATATCGTGCTGAATGACGCATCGAAAAAGATCAGGTCGATACTCGATGCCCATGCTGGACGAGCCGGGAAAGTCAAAATGGTAGTACGGCAGCAGCACTTCAGGCGGCTGCTCTTCACCGCACTGGATTTACCGCTGCAGATCCTGGAGCCGAAAACCAGGTCGCTCGATTGCCATGACGTTATTCGCCCCCAGATCATCCCCCGCCCCTCTGCTGGGCAAATCAGCATTGGTCATGACAACCTCGCTCGGGCCGGCTCATGTACGGGAAACACCCACGCTACCGGCTTCGCTGCAGCGAAGGCATCGGAGAGCGAGGCCACGGAGCGTTTCACCAGACACTTGCTGCACTTCGGTACGGACCGGCGCCTGACCCTTGAGCATGGCGCCATCGAGTTCGGCGACGAGCGAGGCCATGACAGGGTTACCTACGGCGTGGCCCATGTGTCGGTGCCCCATGTCCATGCCGAGGGGAAAATCGAGCGTCCGCCGTCTAGATGGAAGTTCTGGCATTCCTGCAAGCAGAACCCTGACAAACACATCGCGATCCATTATCTCCAGGCCATGGATCTGCGGGACTGGATCGGTTCGGCCTCCTCTGACGTCGAGCAGCAAGATGGGCTGCTCTTCATTCACGGATTCAATGTGGACTTCAACGAGGCGATCTGGCGCACCGCGCAGATCTGTCATGACCTGCAGTTTTCCGGGGTCAAGCTTTGCTATAGCTGGGCGTCCCACGGCAAAGTTCTCAAGTATCCGTCCGACGAGGCAACTGTCGACTGGTCAACCGCTCACCTCAGGACCTTCCTGCAGGAGGTCACGGAGAAACTGGGGCTGCGCAAGTTGCACATCATTGCCCATAGCATGGGCAATCGCGCGCTCTTGTCCGTTCTGGAAAGTTGGCGCGGGCGTGCAGGTAGCACACCCATCGGCCAGGTTGTACTGGCTGCTCCTGACATCGACACGGGTCGTTTCATGCAGATCGCCAAGGTCTTCGGCAATTACGAGCAGGTCACCCTGTACGCGTCCAGAAGTGATCGCGCGATAAAGATCTCCCGGGAGTTGCGCAAGATGTCTCGGGCTGGCGATGCCTTGCCGCCGATAGTCGACGAGAACCTGGCGACCATCGACGTCACATCGGCAGGAAGTGAGTTATTCGGTCTAGGGCACAGTTACGTGGCGACCAAATCCAAGGTTTTCAGGGATCTGTACTGCATCATCAAAGAAGGGCTGAAACCGGACAAACGCAGTGGGATAGTCCTCGACAAGCTCGGCTACTACGTACTGAGCTAGCTTTTTGCCGAGCGCCATCAGCCGTGATCGGTGACAATACGCGCAGCGCCTCATTATGATGAGACGCATTCTCGAATGTGAACGAAAGCAGCTTTGTCTCCACATCCCCCCACCTTTTCCCTGCGTCTACGACATGGATGCTTTGCAAGAGAAAAGAAACAGTACATGAACGCAATCGATACCTCCCTTGACACAGCAACGTCTACCCGGTTCAGGCTATGGCCGCTGATGGTGGAAAACTTTGCCTGCACCGTGGCCGTGATGTCCTTCGTCGTACTGATCGGACCGCTGTCGCGCATTCTCGGGCTCGCCCCCTGGCAGGCAGGAACCACGGTGGCGATGGTCGGTATCGCCTGGGTACTGCTGGCGCGTGCCTGGGGGGCGGCAAGTGATCGTCTCGGGCGGAGAAAAATCCTGCTGACCGGATTGCTCGGTTTCGTGGTGTCCTATACCGCCCTCGCCGCCTTTGTCCTTGTCGCCCTGGAATGGCTGCCTCCTTCCTGGCTCGCTTTCGTCGGTATCGTCGCCCTACGCGGAGTCGCGGGCGGTTTTTATGCGGCGATCCCGGCCACCGGGGCGGCGCTGGTCGCCGATCATGTCGCACCCGAGAAGCGCGCGTCGGCAATGGCCGGGCTCGGGGCTGCCAGTGCCATCGGCATGGTCGCCGGCCCTGGCATCGCAGGGCTCATGGCCAGTTACGACCTGCGCTTGCCGCTCTATGTCATTACCCTGTTGCCTGTGTTGGCGCTGTTCGTTTTCTGGCGCTGGCTGCCCAGGGTCGAACACCATGTCGTCCCCGACAGCAGGCCGCTGCGGGTTACCGACCCGCGCTTGCGCAGGCCTTTGCTGATCGGATTCAGCGCCATGTTCAGCGTGACGATGGCACAGGTGACCGTAGGATTCTTTGCCCTCGATCGACTGGACCTGCCATCGTCGGAGGCCGCCAAGGTCGCCGGCATCGCGCTGACTGCAGTCGGTGTCGCCCTGATCTTCGTGCAACTGCTGGTGCGCCTGCTTGCCTGGTCGCCTATGCGCCTGATTCGAGTTGGCGGCATGGTGTCGGCCTTGGGTTTTTCCGGGGTGATGCTGGTCGACAATGCCGTCCAGCTATGGATTGCATTCTTCGTTGCGGCAGCCGGAATGGGCTGGGTCTTTCCCTCGGTGGCCGCGCTCGCTGCCAATGCCGTGGAATCCCATGAGCAAGGCGCGACTGCGGGTACCCTCGGCGCGGCCCATGGCGTGGGCATGATCAGCGGCCCCCTGATTGGCACCCTGCTCTACCAACTTCACGTTGGCCTGCCTTACGTCGTCAGCGCGCTACTGCTGGCGGTTGCCGTTCTATGGCCACAGAGTAAGGCCAAGGCGCCATGACGTTCCTGGATCTGCTGCAGATTGCACTCACTGCCTTGCTGCTACTGGCCTGGTGGCGTTCCAGGCTGAAAAACCGCGTGGTGCTGATCCGCATCAGCGCGCTGCTGCTTCTGGCCAGTGTCGCGTTCAGTCTGTACCTCGACCGCTGGCAGTCTGCATTGGGCTTGCTGCCCGTCTTGCTGGCACTGACCCCGCCACTGGCTCGTCGCTCATCAGGAAAAACCACAGCGTGGGTCAGTGGCACCCTGTTAGGGCTGTTGAGCATCGCGTCAGTGGCGCTGCTCTATCTGTTCCCGATACGACCACTGCCCACTCCGGATGGGCACTACGCAGTTGGAGTGCGTACTTTCGAGCTTGTCGACGAAAGCCGCAAAGGCGTCATGTACGCATCCGCCGATGAGCCTCGCAAACTACTGGTGCGGGTCTGGTATCCGGCGCGCCCGGCCACCGACGCCAGCCCCCTGCCCTATTTCAGCCCCGCCGAGGCGCATAGTACGGCCCAAGGCATGGGCAGCCTGATGGGGTTTGCACCACTGCTCAGCCATGTACGCCATGTCCGTACGAACAGCTACGCCAACGCGCCACTGCACGAGGACATGGGACGCTTGCCTGTGCTGTTCTTCAGCCATGGCTACACCGGTTTCGCCTGGCAGAACAGTGTGCTGATGGAGAAGCTCGCCAGCCATGGCTATGCGGTTTATGCCGTACAGCACACCTACGATGCTTCGCCCACCGTGTTCGCCAATGGCGACATCGCCCCCATGGACCCCGAACTGGTCGACAGCTTCCGCAAGGGCCCCGAAGCCAATGGCGAATTTCCAGCGGTGATGATCAAGGCATTCACGGCCCGCGCCCTTGACGACCGCCTGGATGCGCAGTTGATCAATGCGCAGGAGAATCTGGCCAGGAAGTCGCGAATTGTTGTATCGAGTGCGCCAACCTGGGTGGCCGATCAGGTCTTCGTACACGACCGGCTGCAGGCTGGGCACGTGCCATCGAGTGTCGCCGACGTCGTGGCGGCCAGCGATTTCGAACGTACCGGCGAGATAGGCATGTCGTTCGGCGGCTCCACGGCCGGAGCACTATGCCTGGTCGATAAACGCTGCGCTGCGCTGGTCAATCTCGACGGCGGTGACTTTCACTTCAGCCCTTTCGCTAGCGACATACCCGTGCCGATGCTGATGCTGCACTCGGACATCAGCCTGTTCTACGGTTACTTCAAGGCTGATATCGCGGAGCAGGACCAGCGTAGCTTCAACGATTTTTCCTACGAGCGCTTCGAGCATGCAGGCCAGCGTGCGGACATCCATCGGTTGAAGATCAGGGGCGTAGCCCATAACGGCCTGACCGACCTGGCCTGGATGGCGCGCCGACCATTACGGGACAATCTGTTGGGAACGGCACCGACCGAAATCATGCTGGATGCGCCCAACGACTTCGTTCTCGGCTTTTTCGACAAGTACCTGCGCGGCCAGGACAATGGCTTTCCAAAACCGCAGTTCCAACGCTATGCCGGATGGGCCATGCCTTATGACAACACGCCGGTACGCCAGTGGTGGTTGGCCAAGAGCGAAGCCGAGCGGCAGGCGTTCAGCGCTCGGATCGAGCAACTGAAGCATGCGGCACGGCCCTACATGTATACGCCTGCGCAGCCGTAGGAGCGCTCTGGACTCAGCCGCCGAAGCGCTCGTCCAGCAAGTTGCGCATGGCGATGAACGCCCGTGCCGCGACCTTGGCGTCGTACTGCATCTTGCCTGGGACGTTGGCTCCAGGATCGGTAAAGGAATGCACCGCGCCGCCGTAACTGATGAGTTGCCAGTCCACCCCGGCAGCGGTCATTTCCTCGGCGAAAGCGGGTAGCTGCTCGCGTGGCACCAGCGGGTCGGAAGCGCCATCCAGAACCAGTACCGCGCCCTTGATGTTTCTTGCGTCTGCCGGATTCGGTGTGTCGAGGCTGCCGTGGAAGGAAACGAAGGCGTGCAAGGACGCGCCAGCACGCCCCAGCTCAAGGGCACAGCAACCGCCAAAGCAGAAGCCGAAGGCTGCCAGTTTGGCTGTATCCAGCGGTGCCAGGGCGGATTTCAGGGCTTCCAGGGAGGCCTGCATGCGCTTGCGCAGCAGCGCCCTGTCATTCCTGAGCGGCATCATCGCCGCGCCGGCTTCATCCGCATTTTCCGGGCGGACATTCTTGCCATACAGGTCAGCCACGAAAATCACATAATCGCTGCCGGCCAGCTTGCGTGCGGCGTCCAGCGCCGTCGCGCCGACGCCCATCCAGTTCGGCGCCATCAGCAGGCCAGGGCGTGGCGTATTGCTCGAGGCGTCATAAACCAGTTGGCCTTCGTAGGTCTGGCCATCGATCTCGTAGCCCACCGGGGTCACTTGAATCTGACTCATATCTTGTTTCCCGTTAAATGAAGAAGCCCGCACAATGCGGGCTTCCTGGTTACCGACATCCGACTTATGCGGACAGCTCGACCAACAGCTTGTTCAGGCGACGCACATAAGTCGCCGGGTCCTTGAGGCTGTCGCCAGCGGCCAGGGCCGCCTGGTCGAAGAGGATGTGCGACAGGTCGACAAAACGATCTTCGTCAGGCTCGGCGTCCAGTTTCTCGATCAGCGGATGCTCCGGATTGATCTCGAAGATTGGCTTGGAGTCCGGCACCTTCTGGCCGCTGGCTTCGAGAATCTGCCGCATCTGCAGACCCAGGTCCTGATCACCGATGGCAAGAATCGCCGGCGAGTCGGTCAGGCGATGGGATACGCGCACTTCCGCGACCTGCTCGCCCAGCGCACCTTTCAGGCGCTCGACCAGACCCTCTTTGGTCTTGGCCACTTCTTCCTGGGCTTTCTTGTCCTCTTCCGAATCCAGCTTGCCCAGGTCCAGATCGCCACGGGCGACGTCGACCAGTTGCTTGCCATCGAACTCGGTGAGGTAGCTCATCAGCCACTCGTCGATGCGGTCAGTGAGCAGCAGCACTTCTATGCCTTTCTTGCGGAAGACTTCCAGGTGCGGGCTGTTCTTGATCTGAGCGTAGGTTTCACCCGTCAGGTAATAGATCTTGTCCTGGCCCTCTTTCACGCGGGCAAGATAATCAGCCAGGGAAACCGATTGCTCGCTGGACTCGTCGGAGGTCGAGGCGAAGCGCAGCAGGCCGGCGATCTTCTCCTTGTTGGCGAAATCCTCCGCCGGGCCTTCCTTGAGCACCTGGCCGAAGGACTTCCAGAACGCCTTGTACTGTTCAGGCTCGTTCTTCGCCAGTTTCTCCAGCATGTCGAGCACACGCTTGGTCAGTGCCGACTTCATCGAGTCGATGACCGGGTCTTTCTGCAGGATTTCACGGGAGACGTTCAGCGACAGGTCGTTGGAATCGACCACACCCTTGATGAAGCGCAGGTACAGCGGCAGGAATTCGTCAGCCTGGTCCATGATGAACACGCGCTGCACGTAGAGCTTGAGGCCCTTGGGCGCTTCGCGCTGGTACAGGTCGAATGGCGCACGACCCGGCACGTAGAGCAGCGAGGTGTATTCCAACTTGCCTTCGACCTTGTTGTGGCTCCAGGCCAACGGGTTCTCGAAGTCGTGGGCAACGTGCTTGTAGAATTCCTGGTATTCCTCGTCCTTCACCTCGGTGCGCGACCGGGTCCACAGCGCGCTGGCGCGGTTGACGGTTTCCCACTCCGGCTCGGCCGGCTTGTCCTTCTCCTCGCCGTGGAACTCCTTCGGCAGCTCGATGGGCAGGGCGATGTGGTCGGAGTATTTCTTGACCACGTTGCGCAGGCGCCAGCCATCGGCGAACTCTTCTTCGGCACTCTTCAGATGCAGGACGATACGTGTGCCACGCTCGGCTTTCTCGACGGTGGCGACTTCGAAATCGCCCTCTCCCCTCGACGACCAGTGCACGCCTTCGCTGGCCGGCAGGCCGGCGCGGCGGCTATACACATCGACCTTGTCGGCAACGATGAACGCGGAATAGAAGCCCACGCCGAATTGACCAATCAGGTGCGAATCCTTTTTCTGGTCGCCAGAGAGGTTCTTCAGGAAGTCGGCGGTGCCGGACTTGGCGATGGTCCCGAGGTGCGCAATCGCCTCCTCGCGGCTCAAGCCAATACCGTTGTCCTCCAGGGTGACGGTCTTGGCCTCTTTATCGAACGACAGGCGGATCTTCAGCTCGGCACCGCCTTCGAGCAGTTCCGGCTTGGCCAGGGCTTCGAAACGCAGCTTGTCGGCAGCATCCGAAGCGTTGGAAATCAATTCGCGAAGGAAGATTTCCTTGTTCGAATAGAGGGAATGAATCATGAGGTGAAGCAATTGCTTTACCTCTGTCTGGAAGCCCAGGGTTTCTTTTTGAGTTTCCACACTCATGGTCTTCTAACTCCATCGGCAGGACAGGCCGCGATTGCGGCGGATGACATGCAGATGGGGGCTTGCTGGACTATTTCAAGTCATGCAATCAGGAACCCAGCAGATCGATGCGACTGATGTCGTCCGGCTTGAGGGTAAAGGTTGCCTGGCCGGCGCCGCCGCGCTGCTGGAGCAGGCGAATGTTGCCCGTGCTGTCCAAACCCTCGAAGCGGCCTTCCACATTGCCGCCACTGCTCTTGAACACGCGCATGTTGCGGCCGATATAACGCTCGGGAGTACTCACCAGAACGACCAGGGAGAATGGATCCTGAGGCGCTCGATCAGGTGTTTTAACCTGCGTCGGTGCTGGCGAGGCCTGCTGGTTTTCGCTTTCTGCCTGCAAAGGGATGAAGCGATCGCCATCGACTCGCCAGCCGGTATTGGTCTTTTCCATGGAGAGCGGCACTTGCTGTGGTTTGCCTTCGATCGAGGCGGCAACGGTTGTCGCTACGCGCCGGGTCGGGAACGCCACCGGTGGCAGGTCGATGATGTCCACGCGGGTCGTGGCGAAGCGCCGTTGCAGGTAATCGGTGACCAGATAGCGCAGGGTGTCCTGGGAGTCGTGGGTCAGGTCGACCTTGTCGTCGCGATAACGAAGGTCGTCGCGGAACAGTTCAAGGCGGCCGCTCAGGGTCGTCTGATATTGCGCCGGCAAGACCAGATGGAAGTCGCCGACCAGTTTGTTAGGCGGCAGCGGCTGAAGATCGAGGTGCAAGGTGTAGCCCTTGTCCAGGCGCCTGGCTTCAGGGAGGTCCTGATCGGGTAGCAGCCAGCTGATCTCCACTTCTGGCAGGTCGCCCTGGTCCTCCGGCAGGATATCTACCCGTACCGGCGGACGGGTATCTTTCGGCAGGCGCACGATCACCTCGCGGCGGGCGAAGAAATCGTTGCCCTCGCGCAGGCGTAATACCCCATTGATCAATTCGGCCTGCTGCGCAGCGAAGACCTGTCCGTTGAGATCGCCGCGCAGGCGAATATCCAGCTCTTTAGGGGGCTGTTGTGGTGGTTGCAGCCAGCTTAATGTGATCAGCGCCTCCAGGCGCGCGGCGTCGCGGCTGGCCAGCAGGGCCATGCCGACGACCAGCGGAATGAAACCCAGGCCGAACACCACCACGGCCTTGCGTGCCCTGAGCCAGTGCTTGCCGACGTACAGCAGCGTAATCGGCGGTAAAAGGCTACCCCAGCCCCACAGCAAGCCACTGCCAAATGCCAGCACAATCAGCCAGACCAGGCCGACGAGCATCAACAGCAGACCGGCGAGGATCAGCAACGCATCCAATTCGCTATTCCTTGTAACCAGAGGTTGACCCAAGCCCCGACAGCACCTGCCGCAGGCATGGGCGCCAAGTTAATGCCCCGTACAGCGGTAATCCATCGACAATTCGATGTTTTTCTTTAATTGTGATGGCCGGCAAAGACTCAGCGCAAAATTCGAAGCAGAACCTCAAGGATGCGCCCGGATCACATCAAGTAATGCACCTATCACAATGATTGCACTGAACTTCTTTCGTGCAGATGCCATCAAATAGCCCGATGGACACCATCCCACGGAGAAGAACCATGCAAAAAACACTCGCCTACGCCCTGCTTATCGCTGCCTCTCTCGGCCTCGCGGCCTGTGACAAACCTGCCGAGAAAAAGGCTGAGGAGCCCAAGCCAACGCAGTCCCAGCCTGCCGCGCCAGCACCGGCTCCGACCACGCCGCCGGCAGAGCCGGCCCAGCCAGCCACGCCTCCGGCAGAACCTGCGACTCAGCCAGCCGAGCCTGCGGCACCGGCTACTCCGCCCGCGAGCAATGGCCAACAGCAGTAAGCCACGGCAGAAATAGCAAAAGGCCCGCCAATGCGGGCCTTTTGCTTTTCATAGGGTAACCAGTAGCCAGCGAATCGCAGGGCTGAGCATCAGCAGCAAGCAACAGAACAGGCCGATACAGAACACCAGCGAACGCTGCCAGGCCAGATCGCGCCAATAGAAGAGCAGATAGAGTACGCGACTGACGATGAACAGGATGGCGAGAAGATCGACCCACCAGCCGAATACCTCGGTCGTATGCGCCATCAGGACACCAGCGGCGAACAGCGGGAAAATCTCGATGCTATTGAGATGGGCAGCCAGAGCCCTTGCTCCCAGACCATTGAGGCGGGCCTGTTGAGCTCGTGGATGGCTGTTGTCGTAGCCGCCATCCGCGCTCATGGCCCGGGCTACGGGAATCTTGGCCAGATAGATCAGCAGTGCGGCGATGAAGATGCACCAGAACGGAATACTCACGTTCCTTTCTCCTTTTTTGTAAGTGGCTGACTTCGTTACCACTTCAGGATAAGCCGCGGCCCGGAAATCTGCGCCAACAAAAAGCCCGCGCGAGGCGGGCTATCTGTATGGGGAGGTTGATCCGTCAACCCGCCTTAAGAAGTACCCCAGCAGGTGTGAAAATTCTGTGAAAGGTTTCAACTCGGAAATACTTACATAATATTTACCCAACACTCACTGCAAACCAACGAAAGGCAGTGTCTGATGTTTCGTATCCGCCCGTTCATTGCGGACCTGGAGAGCATCATGGTTCGTCGTTTGCCTCAAATAATCGCATTTTCCGCTTGCCTGGCGCTTGCCGGACAGGCTTCGGCTCATGGCCGCGATGCCGGGCCAGCCATCGCCGGGGCCGTCGTCGGGGCGATGATCGGGGGCGCAATCGTGTCATCGCAGCGAGCACCGCAACCTGTTTATGTTCAGCCTGCGCCTCCGCCGCCAGAGGTTGTCTATTACCCACAACCGCAACCCTATGCCGTCGTGGTGGAGCCGCGACCCTATTACGTCCCGCCGCCACCGCCGCCAGCCTATTACTATGGCCCGCCACCGCCCCGTTACTACCGGGCCTGGTAACCCAAAAGCCCGCTTCAGCGGGCTTTTTCATACTTAACCGATGAGGGCGCGATAGTCCCGTGGCGTACTGGAGAACTGGCGCTTGAAGGCCCGACTGAAGTGTGCCGCGTCGGAGAACCCCCACTTGAAGGCCAGTTGGGTGATGGATTCATGCCGCAGGTTGCCAGCCTGCAGGTCGCGAGCCACCCGATTGAGACGCGCATGCTGGATGTGGCGACAGATGCTGTCGCCCTGTTCTTCGAATATTCGGTAAAGCCTCCTGACCGAGACATGCAGGCGACTGGCAAGAAATTCCGGGCCGAGCAGGTTGTTCTGTAACGACTCGTCGATCAGTTGCAATGCCAGCCCATAGAGACTGCCGGCTGTAGGTATGCCCTCATCACGGTCTTCGACCAGGGCGGGCTGGAGCAATGCGATCAAGGCGTCCTGCAAGGCTCGCCCTTCTCCCCCGCGCGGTTCATTGCCGCCGCTCACCGATTGCAGCAGCGCACGAATCATGCGTCCGCTGAGACCGTTGCGAGACAATCGGCCAAACAGGCGGCGACCTGCGAACTGACGTGTGACCTGATCGCGCGATAGGTGGAATGACAGGTTTTCGATCAGCCCGTGGGGTTCTATTTCAAACGCAGTCGCTGAGTCGACCAGGGCCAGGTCATCGGCAATCAGCTCGATGCTGCGATCGCCCTGGCGAATGTGCTGGCGACCGCTGCGCTGGAAGATCAGGAAACAATGACGGTCATCGTCGCCATCCGCACGGACACGCTCGCGGGCGATCAATCCGGCATTGGTGCGGATGTGCGCCACTTCCAGGCCATCCAGCTCCTGGCGGCGAACTTCGCCGATGAACAGGGAATGGCGTTGGGCAACCTCGGTGCGGAAATTACCGCAGACCGAACGAAGTGAACGATTCCATTCTTCGAACTGGCTGGACGCGCAAGAAAGTGTAGGCATGGCGCGACTCTCCTGAATCCCGGCTGATTATTATTTTTATTAACATATTATCGAAATCATGCCGGCGCAAGGCATGAATACCGATTCCTGACGAAAGTCGAAGAAGGCCGCCCCATTGCGAGGCGGCCGGCAGGTCAAAGCTGGGTGATGGCGCGCAGCACGTCCTTGAACGCCTCAACCTTTTCCGCAGGCAGGTTGGCGAACACGCGCTGTTGTTGCTGCTCGGCGATATCCCAGAGGGTTTCGGCGTGATCCACGCCTTGTGCGGTCAAGCCATAGCCGCTGCCACTTGCACAAAGCATGTCCTTGCGCTTGAGGTTTTCCAGGGATTCTTCGATTTCACGCGCAGGCATCGCGATCAGATGCTGCAGGTCGGCCATGCTCAGGCTGGCATCCTTTTCCAGGACCATCAGCATGCGGGCCTCGCTGGTGCGCAGGCCTGTCGTCAACTGGCGTGGCTGATAATCAGCCTGGTAGCTGCGCACTGCCTGGGTCATCAAATAGTAGAGATTTTCGCTCAGGCGCCCCTGGAATGCGGTCTTGCCGACGGTCTCGCTCTTCTTCAGCAGGCGTGGGTGCGGCAGGACCGAGGAATAGGCGCCCTGGTGATACAGAAGCGGCGCGCGGCCGAAATCGTCGAAGGCCACCACCTTGCCGATCAGGATCCAGTGATCGCCACCGTCGACCTGCTGGTACATCTCGCACTGGAAGCGTGCCGCGCAGTCCTTGAACATCGGCGCGTCGCCCGCGCCGATCTCGACATCGATACCCACGAACTTGTCTTCACTGGGACGGGCGAACTGATTGGACAGGTCGATCTGGTCCGCCGCCAGGATGTTCACCACGAAATGGCTGGCTTCGTTGAAGACGTCATAGCTGGTGGAGCGCTTGTCGATGCTCCACAGGATCAGGGCCGGGTCCAGCGACACGGAGTTGAAGCTGTTGGCCGTGACGCCGACCTTCTTGCCGCCGGCAGTGGCGGTCATGATGGTCACGCCAGTGGCGAAATTGCCCAGGGCACGGCGGAAGGCACGCGGATCGAAGGCCGCTTGTTGTTGATTTGTCATGTTGTCCTCAGTGCCGGACACCGGCCCGGCATGTTGGTTTTTCACGAGCCCGCTCATTGGACGGGGCAAACAGCCGGCAATGAGACAGGAGCCGCTCGTTTTTGTAGCGATGGCTGCTTACACCTCTAACCGGCCGTAGACGCTGATGTGCCGCGCTCAGACCATCGTCGGGTCCGGCTCCAGCCCCATCAGCTCGCGACCGAGAATCTGCGCACACACGTCGTAGTCGGTGTAGGCGTGTGCGGCGGTCATGTGCGAGTCGCGCCACAGGCGTTGCAGCTCGTTGCTTTCCATCCAGGCGGTGCCGCCAGCGGCTTCGAACAGACGGTCGACGGCCTGCACGCACATCTTCACCGCATAGGCCTGGTTGGTACGCCAGAAGGCCAGGGTCTCGCGACTTGGGTATTCGTGACGCTCGCCATGCTCGGCGTGGTCGCGCCAGGTCTTTTCCAGGAACGCGCGGGCGGCGTGGACCTGATGGGTCGATTCTGCCAGGCGCATCAGTGCCGGCGTCGCGGCCCCCACGGTCGCGCCGGTGTAGGCCCGCACGCGGTTGCGGGTCTTTTCCTGGAAGGCCACCAGCATGCGCTCGGCGACACCCAGGCTGATGGTGGCGAAGCCGACGGCGAAGTACGGGCGGTACGGGCTGTAGAAGATCTTGCTGTCCGGGTACAGACCGAAACCGGCGGACTTGCCTTCCATCATGTCCTTGGCTTTCTGGATGCGGTGCTCGGGGACGAAGACGTTGTCGATGATCAGGGTCTTGGTGCCGCTGCCCTTCATACCGGCGGCGTACCAATCGTCACGGATCTCGTAGTCCTTGCGCGGCAGTACGGCGAAGCAGTAGTCCTGGCCACCCTCGGCATTCTGCCGGCGGCAACCGACGATGGCCCACTCGGCGTGGTCGCTGCCGCTGCTCCAGCCCATCTGGCCACTGAACATCACGCCGCCTTCGACCTCCTCGACCTTGCCGAATGGCGCGATGGAACTGCTGGCGGTGGCATCGGGATCGTCCGCCCAGATTTCGTCCTGGAGTTTTTTCGGGAACATCGCCAACTGGTGGCTATGGGTGCACAGCAGGCTCATGGCCCAGGCGGTGCTGGCACAGGCTCCGGCCAGTGCAGCGATGCAATCGCAGAATTCGGGAAGGGATATTTCCATGCCGCCGTAGGCTTTCGGCTGCAGCGCGTGGTGCAGGCCGATGCCTTTGAGCATGGCGATGTTCTCGGCCGGGACCATGCGGTCCTTTTCGGCCTGAGCGGCATTCGCAGCAATGGCAGGGAGAATTTCGCTAAGCGCGGTGAAGAGAGGATTTGGCTTTTTCATGTTATGGCCCTGCTTATTGTTAGTTGTCGGTCGTGAGTCACTCATGGGCCTCGGCCAAGGTTTTTTCCCGTGGCATGCAGAGGCTGCGCTCAGGCCGAAATGCTTGCCGGATAATTATGGATAGAGCCTGGCAAGCTAAAAATGTACGTTTCACAGGCAAGATTGTACTTTCCATGGCGACAAGGCACTTTTCCCCGATTTGTCGGCCGGCAATCATTAATTTATTAACAATTGGTCTAAGGCGTATGATTCGCCTACCATCGGCTGTAGCGCGTCGTTCCGCATAAATGAGTACCTGGCCCAGCGCCTTGCGCGCCCTGCGTCACCGCAATTTCCGCCTGTATTTCACCGGGCATTCCATCTCCACCCTTGGCACCTGGATCCAGCAGGTGGCGTTGTCCTGGCTGGTCTACCGGCTGACCGATTCAGTGGCGCTGCTTGGCGTGACCACCTTCGCCGCCCTGCTCCCGCAACTGCTGGTCGGGCCTTTCGCCGGGGCCTGGATCGACCGTCACGACAAGCGCCGCCTGCTGATCCTGGTCGAGGCCGCGCTTGGCCTGCAGGCGCTGACCTTGGCGGCGCTCACCGCCAGCGGCCACATCGGGCCAACGACTATCGTCGCCATGGCCGCCCTGCTCGGCGTGCTCAATGCGGTCGACACGCCGTTGCGCCAGTCGCTGCTCAGTCAATTCGTCGATGACCGCGCCGACCTGCCCAATGCCCTGGCGTTGAATGCCATGCTGTTCACCCTGTCGCGCTTCATCGGCCCACCGCTGGCCGGGCTGCTGCTCGGCTTCGTCAGCGAGGCGACCTGCTTCGCCCTGAACGCCCTCTCCTACCTGGCCTTGATGAGCGGCCTGATCTTCGTGCGCCTGGAACCATCGCCGCGTGCCAGCGGCTCGTTCGGCAACGTATTCGGCGAGGGGCTGCGCTATGCCCTGGAAAACCTGACGGTCAGACGCATGATGCTCAGTGTGTTGATCGTCAACCTGACCGCCTCCAGCTATGTCGTCCTGCTGCCAGTGTTCGCCAAGGACATTTTCGCCGGAGACGCGACCACGCTGGGCTGGCTATGGGGCGCGGCCGGCCTGGGTTCCTTGGCATCGACCCTGGTATTGGCGAATAACCGGGCGGTGACGTCTCTGCCCAGGGTGATCCTGATTTCCTCGGCGTTCGCCGCCGTGGCGATGATCGGCTTCGCCATCAGTACGCACCTGTGGACGTCTTTGGCGACCATGGCCGTACTCGGCTTCGGTATCTCCGCCAGCAACGTCGGCACCAATATCGTCCTGCAAAGCTCGGCACCGGAAGCGTTGCGTGGCCGCGTCGTCTCGCTCTACACCTCGACCCGCTTCGGTTTCGATGCCATCGGCGGCCTGCTTGCCGGGTTGCTGGCAGCGCATCTGGGCGCGCCTGTGGTACTTGCCGTATCGGGGACGATCCTGCTGGTCTACTGCCTGTGGCTATCCGCGCAACGTCGCCGCCTTGGCAAAACGGAATGCGCCTAGCGAGCCCAGGCCCGCCGCGCCCATGACCAGGCACATTGGCAATGGCGTGCCGTCATAGAGCACGCCGACCAGCGCGCTGCAGGCGGTGCCCAGGCCGAACTGAGTGGCGACGGCCAGCCCTGCCGCCGCGCCGGCCTGGCGTGGGAAAGCAGCCAGCAGGCAGGCCAGGCAATTGGCCCCGAGCAGGCCAGTGACGCTGATGAACAGCACCACGCCCGCCACCATGGCGGCAATCCCGCCCCAGCCACTGAAGCCGACAGCCAGCAACGCCACGGCAGCCAAGGCGATGACCGCCGTGCCATGCACCAGCATGCGCTGCGCACCGAGGCGACCAACCAGACGCGCATTGAGCAAGGTGGCGATGATGATGCCGAGAATGTTCAGGACGAACAGCCAGGCGTAGGCCATGGGCGACAGGCCGAAATAATCGATGTAGACGAATGGCGAGGCGGTGATGAAGGCGAACATGCCGCCGAAACCCAGGCCCATGCACAGGATGTAGCCGAGCGCTAGCGGCTGTATCGCCATGCGCCCGTAGGCAAGGAACGCTTGCCCCAGCGACGCGCCGCGTGCGCTTGGCGGGTGTGTCTCGGGAATCTTCCAGGCGACAGCCAGCAGGCACAGCGCAGCGAATGCCAGTAGCACCACGAACAATGAGCGCCACCCCGCCAACTGCATCAGGTAGCCGCCGAGCAGCGGGGCCAGCAGCGTGGCGAACATGGTCACCAGGTGCATCAGCGACAACACCCGCGCCGCAGCGTCGAGAGGAAACAGGTCGCGCACGATGGCCCGCCCCAGTACCGATGCCGCCGCCCCGCCAAGGGCCTGGAGAAAGCGCCACAGCACCAGGTGCTCGACCTCGGAGGCCAGGGCACAACCGGCGCTGGCCAGCAGATAGATGACGATCCCGCCCAGCAGCAAACGACGGCGTCCGTAACGGTCGGACAGCGGCCCATAGAACAGCATGCCCAGGCACAGCCCGGCGAGAAACACACCGATGGTCATCTGCACCTCGGCTTCGCCTGCCTGCAGGTCAGCGGCGATGGCCGGCAGGCTGGGCAGGTACATGTCGATGGACAGCGGGCCGAACGCCACCAGGGCGGCGAGCAGGACGATCAGGCGTTGCGGTGAGGTCATGACTATTCCAGAAAAACAAAAGGCCGCCCGCAGGCGGCCAGGGAGGTATCAAGGATCAGAGCGTGAGCAACCACAGGCTGAGCCCGGGGAACGCCACCAGCAGGACGATACGCAGCAGGTCCGAACACAGGAACGGGATGATGCCCTTTGCCGTTTCCCCATATGGCACATCGCCCGCCGTACGCTGGACGATGAACAGGTTCATGCCCAGCGGCGGATGGATCAGGCCGATTTCCACCACCATCAGCGCCAGGATACCGAACCAGATCGACTTGTCGCTTTCGCTCATGCCGAAGAAGTCCAGGCCCATGATCATCGGGTAGAAGATCGGGATGGTCAGCAGGATCATCGCCAGCGAGTCCATCACGCAACCGAGCGCCAGGTACAGACCGAGGATGATGACCAGCACCAGCAGTGGTGCCAGGCCACTCTCGATCACCCAGGCGGCCAGTTCGCCAGGCATTTGCGTCAGTGCCAGCCCGGAGTTGAGCAGGTCGGCGCCGAGCAGCACGAGGAAGATCATCGCCGAGGTTTCCGCCGTGCCCAGCAGGCTGGCGCGGATGCCTTTCCAGCGCATGCCGCCCTGCAACACCGCGAGGATGCCGCACGCCGCCGCGCCGATGGACGCCGCTTCCGTAGGGTTGGCCCAGCCGCCGTAGATACCGACGATCACCACCAGGAACACACCGATCACCGGCGATACCGCCACCAGCGCTTTCATGCGTTCGGCCAGCGAGGCTTTCTCCGAGCAGGTCGCCTGGCTTTCGTCGCGGGCGACCATGATGCGCAGCACCAGCATGTAGCCGATGATCGCGATCACGCCGGGTACGATGGCGGCGATGAACAGCTTGGCGATCGACTCCTGGGTCAGCACGGCGTAAATGATCAACGGCACCGACGGCGGGATCAGGATGCCCAGGGTGCCGCCCGCCGCGACCGTTGCGGTGGCCAGGCGTCCGGAATAGTTGTGCCGGCGCAGTTCCGGCAAGGCGACGTGGCTCATGGTCGCCGCGGTGGCCAGCGATGAGCCGCAGATCGCGCCGAAGCCGGCACAGGCACCGATCGCCGACAAGCCCATGCCGCCCTTCCAGTGGCCGATGAAGGCCGACGCGCAACGGAAGATCGAGCGCGACAGGCCGCCATGGGTGGCGAACTGGCCCATCATCACGAACAGCGGAATCACCGCCAGGTCGTAGTTCGACAGCCGCGAATAGGCCAGGTCGTTGAGGGTGAACAGCAGGTTCGACAGGTCGCCGTCGTTGACCGCCCAGAAGCACGCCGCTCCGCCGATCAGCATGGTGATGCCGATATGCACGCGCAGCAGCAACAGGCCCATGGTGATGGCCAGGGCGATCAACCCCAATGCAAGACCGCTCATGCTTTACCTCCACACGCGACTTCGCAAGCACGGGCCAGTGCACAGATACCGAGCAGGACCAGGCTTGGTACGATCAGCGCCAGGGGAATCCACAGCGGAAAGGACAGCAGGGTCGTCGCGTCGCCATATTCATGGTTGTCCAGTGCCTGTAGCGCGGTACGCCAGGCCAGCACGCCCGCCACCGCAGCACAGGCCAGGTGCGCCAGGGTGTCCAACCCACGGCGGATGCCCTCTGGCAGCCAGGACGTCAGCGCATCGACCTTGATGTGCGTGCCGCGCAGCTCGCACAACGGCAGGAAGGCGGCGATGGCGATGGCCGCACCGACTTCCATCAGCTCCATGTCGCCGCGCACCGGGGTGGAAAACAGCTTGCGGCCGATGATCGACACCATCGACATGCCGATCAGCCCTACGAGGATCAGGCCGCCACCCAGGGCGAAGGCCTGGGTCAGCCCTATCAGGCCACGTTTTAGCGGCCCATGGGCCGCCGTGTTCATCTCGAAATCAAGGGACTCTTTCATGGCGTTTACTGCGCGGAGCCCGCTAGTTTTTTCACGCCTTCGACCAGTGCCTTGCCATCGAGACCCTTGTCGTCCGCTTCCTTGATCCACTGTTCGACGGCAGCGGCCGAGGCCTTCTGCATCTGCGCATACGCGGCTGGTTCGATTGCGATGCGGCCAGCCTCGGGTGTTGCGGCTATAGCGGCATCGGTGGCTTTGTCCCACGCGGTAGCGAAACGCTCGACCAGGGCCTGGCCGCTGTTGCGCTCGATGATCGCCTGCAGGTCGGGCGACAGGCTGTCGAACTTGCGCTGGTTCATCAGCAGGGTCAGCACGGTGTAACCGAAGGCTGGTTGCGCCTCGGGGGTGACGCTGTGGTACTGGGTGACTTCATCGAGCTTGGTCGAGGGGACGACCTCCCAGGCCGCGAGAGCGCCATCGACCACGCCCTTGGAAATCGCCTCGGTCATTTGTGCTGGAGGCATGCTCACGGGCGTGGCGCCCAGGCTTTCGATGGTCTTCGCCGCCGTGCGACTGGAGGCACGCAGTTTCAGGCCCTTGAGATCGTCCAGGGTCTTCACCGCCTTGCCACGGGTGTGCAGGTTCATGCCGCCATCGCCGTGCACCACCAGCACCTTGTAGCCCTTGAAGTCATCCTTGGCGTACTGCTCGTAGAAGTTCCAGATGATCTGGTTACCAGCCTTGCCACCGTAGGGCAGGACGAACGGCAGTTCCAGGGCCTCGACACGCGGGAACTTGCCCGCCGAATAGGCCGGCGCGGTCCAGACGATATCGGCCACGCCATTGCGCGCCATGTCGGCCAGCTTGGCCGGTGTGCCGCCGAGTTGCATGGAAGGATAGAGCTGGCACTTGATGCGGCCCTGCGATTCTTCGCCGAGCTGCTTGCACCAGGGCTCGATGATGTTGAGCTGGGCATTGGAGGTGGATGGCAGGAAATGAGCGACTTTCAGGGTGACGCTGTCGGCAGCCTGGACCGATGCCGCGGCCAGGGCGCTGCACAGAACGGCAATTTTCATTGTTTTCATCGTGTTAGCTCCATCTTGTTGTTGTCGCCAGGCAGATGCGATGGCGTATGGCGAAGCGCAATCTGTTAATAAGTTAATTTTTTACCGGGCGCTGTCAACTACGACCACTGTCTAAGGATGGCCGGATGAGGTTGACGAAAAACAGTCAATCCCAAGCAGGATGCGGTTTTCGCTTGGTTGACCAGGCACTGATTTATTTTTCAGGCGGGTTGGCAGGGAAAATCCATATTGTTAATAAATTAATGATGTGGCTACATGTGGCGGCCGTTCGGTGCCACCGGACGGCCCCAACACTCGTCCTGGAGATAAAAACAATGATCAGGAATCTACCGGCATTCGCATGCCTGTTCGGCTCTGCCTGGGGTTTCAGTGGCCTGGCTCACGCCGATTTCTTCGCTGACAGCAAGGCCACTCTCGAAGCCCGCAACATGTACATGAATCGCGACTTCCGCCAGAGCAACGCGACTCAGGCCAAGGCTGAAGAGTGGGCGCAGGGCTTCACCCTGCGCTACGAGTCCGGCTTCACCGAGGGCACCATCGGCTTCGGCCTGGACGCCATCAGCGAAACGGCGATCAAGCTCGACTCCAGCCGCGACCGCCGCGGCACCGGCCTGCTGGCCTACGGTGCGCAGAGCCTGGAACCGGAAGACAACTACAGCGAACTCGGCGTGGCCGCCAAGGTGCGGCTGTCCAAGAGTGTGCTCAAGGTCGGCACCCTGCAGCCACAACTGCCCGTGGCCGCCTATAACGATGTGCGCCTGCTCTCCTCCACCTACGCCGGTGGCCTGCTGACCTCGCAAGAAGTCGACGGCCTGACCCTCAACGTCGGCCGCCTGGAAAAGATCAACCTGCGCGATTCGTCGAGCAACGACGAGATGAACTACGGCGGTGTGGAAAGCGCCCACCTCGATCTGGCTGGCGGTAGCTACGCGGTCAATCCGAACCTGACGCTGACCTACTACTACGCGCAGATGGACGACATCTACCAGCAGCACCACGTCAACCTGATCCACAACGCCAGGCTCGCCGACGGTATCACGCTGAAGACCGACCTGCGCTTCTTCGACACCGCCGAGAATGGCGCTCACCGTTACCGCAGCGCGACACGGGTGGATGGCGGGCGCATCGACAACCGCTTCTTCAACGGCATGCTGACCTTGGGCGTGGGCTCGCACAAGTTCGGCCTCGGCTACCAGAATCTCTCTGGCGACGGTGACTTCGCCTACCCCGGCCTCGACCCGTACTCGATCAACCTGGTGACCTTCAACGTCTTCACCAAGGCCGAGACCGATGCCTGGCAGGCGCGCTACGACTATGACTTCGCGGGCCTCGGCATTCCCGGCCTGAGCTTTATGACCCGCTATGTCAGCGCCAACCACATCGAGACGGCGGCGGTCAGCGGCGGCAAGGAATGGGAGCGCGACACCGACATCGTCTACACCTTCCAGGACGGCTCGCTCAAGGGCCTGAACATCCGCCTGCGCAACGCCACGTTCCGTTCCAGCGGCGGCTTGACCACCGACATCGACGAGAACCGCGTGATCATCGGCTATACCCTGCCGCTGTTGTAAGCGGCTCACTCGGATGAGTGGCTTTGAGGTCGGAGCGGACGCTTCGGTTCACTGTCACTCCCGCGAAGGCGGGAGCCCAGATGCTTCGAGTCGCCTTCGAGGAAATGACGAATACTTCAACCGGTTGTAGCTCCTACCTCGTTGCAGCATCGACAGACCCTAGCCATCCCGGCTGCGTACCCGGTACTCCCCAGGTGTCATGCCGGCATGGCGGGTGAAGAAACGGCTGAAATAGGCCGGGTCCTTGAAACCGAGCTGGTAGCAGATCTCGTTCACCGTGCCGCTGGTGAACAGCAGCAGGCGCTTGGCTTCCTGCATCAGGCGTTCGAACACCAGGCGCTTGGAGGGCATGTCGGCGATGCGCCGGCAAACGTCGTTCAGGCGTGCCTCGGTGACGCCGAGCAAGGCTGCATATTCGCTCAGCGGCAGGTGTTCCTGGTAATGGGCTTCGATCTGTACGTTGAAACGCTGGAATATCTGCAGGTCTTCGCGCCTGGCCGGCTGCGACGACAACGAGCGGGCGGACAGGCGCAACAGGCTGATGAAGATCAGCCGGGTCAGCGCGGCCAGGCTCGGCGCCCTGCCCGGCCGGTTCTCGGCGAACTCGCTGCGCAACTCGTCGAACAGCAGGTCGAGGCGCGTCACCTCGCTGCGGTATTTCTCGTCCAGCTCGCCAAACGCCACGCATACCGGCGCGATCTGCGGGCCGCTGGCCAAACCGTACTGCTCTTCCAGCAAGGGCCAGACCAGTTGCTGGCGCACGGTCAGGACATGGCCATCCGCCTCCGAGTCGGTGACGAAGGCATGGGTGACGGTCGGCGGCGTGAGGAAGAACATCGGCCCTTGTTGCAGGTAGCGATGGTCGTCGAGGAACACCCGGACCATGCCGCTCTTGACGTAATGCACCTGGAAGAAACGGTCATGCCGGTGTACCGGCATGTTGCGGCCGAAGAAGTCGGCGAGCTTGCCCAGCGCCTCGTAGTGCACATCGGAGTCAGCATAGCGCTGGTCGTAGACATGGCCGATGTCGATGTTGGGAATCGGAGGACGCGCGGCCATGGCTCAGGCGTTCAGGGCTTGATCTGTTTCAGTTCGTTGAGCAGGCCGAGCAGTTGCTGGAGCTTTTCCTCGCCGAACTGTTCGAGAATCTTCCGGTAGTTGCGCTCCATGTCTTCGCTCATCGAAACGAAGCACTGCTGGCCAGCCTCGGTCAGGCCGACATACACCCGGCGCTGGTCCTGCGGTGCCTTCCAGCGGCGTACCACGCCATCGCGCTCCATGCGCGACAGCACGCCGGTCATGCTCGGCTTGAGGATGCAGGCCTGCTGGGCCAACTGATAACTCTCCATCTCACCGTTCTGGCGCAGGATGCGGATGATCCGCCACTGCTGCTCGGTCAAACCGTGCTGGTTCAGCGAGGGCCGGAAGAAGCCCATCGCCGCTTCGCGGGCTTGCAGCAACGTCAGGGTCAGTGAAGGGCGCGGTGCGGACATCAGGGCAACTCGTCGAAGCCAGAATTGGCGGTGGCCGATTTAAGCAACATTCCCCAGGTGGACGCAAACCCGCAGGCCACGCACGGACAAGTGCCGGATCGGCTGGCAGTCCCGGTCAATAAATCTGGCAGGCCGGGACAATCGCATGGCCTGCCACATCGCTTAAATACAGCCTCATGGGTCAAAGGTAGAACGATTCATGGCTTGATCATTGTTAACATATTAATTATAACGTTAGCATGTTAACCAATTCCGGGTGTGCTGCCGCTCCGTTCCGGGAGCCGCCCGCTTTTATCACCTGGGGCAAGCCCCAGTTCGATTCAGGAGTTAGACATGCCTCGCGCCGCTAGCGAAGTCGCCACGGGCACCCTGTTCGGCATCGCGCTGAACTACAAGGGCCTGCTGGAAAGCCGACTGGCCGAATTCAACGAGCCGCCCTACCAGCAGCCGCCGGTCAAGCCGGTACTGTTCATCAAGACGCCCAATACCCGCAACGCCGATGGCCAGTCCGTTGCCGTGCCGACGGGGGAGCGCCTGCAGCCCGGCCCGGCCCTTGGCGTAGTGATTGGCAAGACCGCCAGCCGTGTCGCTGAGCAGGACGCCCTCGCCCACGTTGCCGGCTATGTGATCGTCAACGAATTCAGCCTGCCGGAAGTCAGCTACTACCGCCCGGCGGTCAAGGCCAAGTGCCGTGACGGTTTCTGCGCCCTGGGCAGCGACGTGGTCGAGCTGGCCGATCCGCATGCCCTGACCCTCAAGCTGCTGGTCAACGGCGAAGTGCGCCAGGAAAACACCACCGCCAACTTCGTGCGCAGCATTCCGCGCCTGATCGCCGAACTCAGCGAGTTCATGACCCTGCATGAAGGCGACGTGCTGATCACCGGCACCCCGGAAGGTCGCGTCGACGTCCAGCCCGGCGACCAAGTCGTGGTTGAAATCAGCGGCCTCGGTCGCCTGACCAACAGCATCGTGGCGGAGTGAGGCCAGAGACATGAAACACGCACGTATCCGCTATGAAAACGCTGTTCACCAGGTCACCGTCGAAGAAGACAACGCCGTACGCCTGCCAGATGGTCGATTGATCGCAGAAGCCGATGTCGAGTGGCTGCCGCCTGCCGAAGGCAGCATGTTCGCCCTTGGCCTGAACTACGCCGACCACGCCGCCGAGCTGGCCTTCAAGGCGCCGACCGAGCCGCTGGCGTTCATCAAGTCGCCCGGCACCTACACCGGTCACAACCAGGTGACCTGGCGCCCGGACAACGTCAAGTACATGCACTACGAGTGCGAGCTGGTGGCGGTGATCGGCAAGCCGGCGAAGAACGTCAAGCGCGAGGATGCCCTGGGCTACCTGGCCGGCTACACCGTGTGCAACGACTACGCCATCCGCGACTACCTGGAAAACTACTACCGGCCGAACCTGCGAGTGAAGAACCGCGACTGCACCACCCCGGTCGGGCCGTGGATCGTCGATGCCGCCGACGTGCCGGACCCGTCCAGGCTCAAGCTGCGCACCTGGATCAACGGCGAGCTGAAGCAGGAAGGCAGCACCGCCGACATGATCTTCGACATCCCCTACCTGATCGAATACTTCTCCAGCTTCATGACCCTGCAGCCGGGCGACATGATCGCCACCGGCACGCCGGAAGGCCTGGCCGACGTGGTGCCGGGCGACGAAGTGGTGGTGGAAGTGGAAGGCGTTGGCCGCCTGGTCAACCGCATCGTCAGCGAATCCGAATTCTTCGCCGCCCGCGGCTAATCAAGACAATAAGAGGCACACACCATGATCAAGCACTGGATCAACGGCAAGGAAGTCGAGAGCAACGAGACTTTCACCAACTACAACCCGGCCACCACCGAGGCCATCGGCGAAGTCGCCAGCGGCACCGCCGAGGAAATCAACCTGGCCGTCGCCGCCGCCAAGGAAGCCTTTCCGAAGTGGTCGAACACCCCGGCCAAGGAACGCGCCAAGCTGATGCGCAAGCTGGGCGAGCTGATCGACCAGAACGTGCCGAAGCTGGCCGAGCTGGAAACCCTCGACACCGGTCTGCCGATCCACCAGACCAAGAACGTGCTGATCCCGCGCGCCTCGCACAACTTCGACTTCTTCGCCGAAGCCTGCACGCGCATGGATGGCCACAGCTACCCGGTCGACGACCAGATGCTCAACTACACCCTGTACCAGCCGGTCGGTGTGTGTGGCCTGGTCTCGCCGTGGAACGTGCCGTTCATGACCGCCACCTGGAAAACCGCGCCCTGCCTGGCGTTCGGTAACACCGCCGTGCTGAAGATGAGCGAGCTGTCGCCGCTGACCGCCAACGAACTGGGCCGCCTGGCCCTGGAAGCCGGTATTCCGCCAGGCGTGCTGAACGTCGTGCAGGGCTACGGCGCCACCGCCGGTGACGCCCTGGTGCGTCACCCTGACGTACGGGCGATCTCCTTCACCGGCGGCACCGCCACCGGCCGCAAGATCATGCAGACCGCCGGCCTGAAGAAATACTCGATGGAACTGGGCGGCAAGTCGCCGGTACTGATCTTCGACGACGCCGATCTGGATCGCGCCCTCGACGCAGCGCTGTTCACCATCTTCTCGCTGAACGGCGAGCGCTGCACCGCCGGCAGCCGCATCTTCATCCAGGAAACCGTCTACGACCAGTTCGTCGCCGAGTTCGCCGCCCGTGCCAAGCGCCTGATCGTTGGCGATCCGACCGATCCGAAGACCCAGGTCGGCTCGATGATCACCCAGGCCCACTACGACAAGGTCACCGGCTATATCAAGATCGGTATCGAAGAAGGCGCCAACCTGCTCGCCGGCGGCCTGGAGCGTCCGGCCAACCTGCCGGCACACCTGGCCAAGGGGCAGTTCATCCAGCCGACCGTGTTCGCCGACGTCGACAACCGCATGCGCATCGCCCAGGAAGAAATCTTCGGCCCGGTGGTATGCCTGATCAAGTTCAAGGACGAAGCCGAGGTCCTGCGCCTGGCCAACGACACCGAATACGGCCTGGCCTCCTACATCTGGACCCAGGACATCGGCAAGGCCCATCGCCTGGCCCGTGGCATCGAAGCCGGCATGGTCTTCATCAACAGCCAGAACGTGCGCGACCTGCGTCAGCCGTTCGGCGGCGTGAAAGGTTCGGGCACCGGCCGCGAAGGCGGCGAGTACAGCTACGAAGTATTCGCCGAAGTTAAGAACATCTGCATTTCCATGGGCAGCCACCACATCCCGCGTTGGGGCGTGTGACGATCTGCTCGCATGAGTGACTCTGCCGGGTTTATAAAACCCGGTACGAGCCGCCACATTCCTGCGTGCAATCCAATCACAAGAACCCGGGCCATCACCTGGCCCCGCAAGGAGAAAACTCATGGGCAAAGTCGCTCTTGCCGCCAAGATCACCCATGTACCGTCAATGTATGTCTCCGAGCTGCCGGGCCCGAAGCAGGGATTTCGCCAGGCAGCCATCGACGGCCATATAGAGATAAGTCGCCGCTGCCGCGAGCTGGGCGTGGACACCATCGTGGTGTTCGACACCCACTGGCTGGTCAATGCCAACTATCACGTGCTGTGCGGTCCGCACTTCAAGGGCCTGTACACCAGCAACGAACTGCCGCACTTCATCAGCAACATGGAGTACGAGTTCCCCGGCAACCCGGAACTGGGCCTGATCCTGGCCGAGGAATGCAACCGTTTCGGCGTGGAGACCATGGCTCACCACACCACCACGCTTGCGCCGGAGTACGGCACGCTGGTACCGATGCGCTACATGAACAAGGACCAACACTTCAAAGTGATCTCGGTTTCCTCGTTGTGCACCTCCCACTATCTGAACGACAGCGCCCGCCTCGGCTGGGCCATGCGCAAGGCCGTGGAAGACCACTACGACGGCACCGTGGCGTTCTTCGCCAGCGGTTCGCTGTCGCATCGTTTCGCCCAGAACGGCCAGGCTCCGGAATTCGCCACCAAGATCTGGAGCCCATTCCTGGAAACCCTCGATGAGCGGGTCGTACAGATGTGGCAGAACGGTGAGTGGGAGGAGTTCTGCGGCATGCTTCCGGAATACGCGGCCAAGGGCCACGGCGAGGGTTTCATGCACGACACCGCGATGCTGCTCGGCGCCCTTGGCTGGTCGAAATACGACGGCAAGGCCGAGGTGTTGACGCCTTACTTCGCCGCCTCGGGTACCGGCCAGATCAACGCCGTATTCCCGGTCACCCCGCAGGACGGCTCGGCCATCCCGCCCGCCCAGGCCGCCCACCCGGCCGCCGTGGCTTCCACCAGCCGCCTGTAATGCCGCATGCCGCTCTCACGGGCGGCACGTCTCCAGGCCCAAGGACAATCGACATGCCTCATCTGGTCCTGCTCTACACCCCCGACCTCGAACGGGAGGCGGATATTCCCGGCCTATGCCGGGCTCTGGCCGACACCATGCTCGAACAGCGCGACGAGCATGGTAAGGCCGTATTCCCCACCGGCGGCACCCGCGTGCTGGCCTACCCTGCCGCACACTGCGCCGTGGCCGATGGCAAGGGCGACTACGGCTTCATCTACGCCAACCTGCGCATGGGCACCGGGCGCAGCAGCGATGTGCACAAGGCGGTGGGCGACAGCCTGCTGGCCGTATTACGCGCGAGCCTTGGCGCGATCCTCCAACAGCGCCCGGTCGGTATCACCCTGCAGATCGACGAAAGCCTGAACCAGGTCTACGACGGCAAGCAGAGCAGCCTGCACCCACTGTTCAACAAGACATCCTGAATGCGGGCGCCGCCGCGCCCTCGCCGCCTCACCTACAAAAAGTACAAGATCATGAGCACTGTCCATTCCGCTTCTTCCGTCGGCGCCGACCACGCCGTCAGCGATTCCACCCACCGCACCGTGACCTGGCGGCTGATGCCGCTGCTGCTGGTGTGCTACCTGTTCGCCCATCTGGATCGGATCAACATCGGCTTCGCCAAGATGCAGATGAGCGCCGACCTGCACTTCAGCGATACCGTCTATGGCTTCGGCGCCGGGCTGTTCTTCGTCGCCTACGCCTTGTTCGGCGTGCCCAGCAACATGGCCCTGGACAAGGTCGGGCCACGGCGTTGGATCGCCACCCTGATGGTGGTCTGGGGATGTCTGTCCACCGGCATGTTCCTGGTGGAAAGCGCCAGTGGCTTCTACACCCTGCGCTTCTTGCTCGGCGTGGCCGAAGCCGGCTTCTTCCCGGGCATCCTGGTCTACCTCAACCGCTGGTACCCGGCTCGTCGCCGCGCGCAGATCACCGCGCTGTTCGCCATTGCCGTGCCGATGGCCGGGGTCATCGGCGGCCCTGCCTCCGGGGGCATTCTCGACCTGTTCCACGATGCCGGCGGCCTGCGCGGCTGGCAATGGATGTTCCTCCTCGAAGGCTTGCCGGTGGTGCTGCTCGGCCTGCTCGTCTGGCGCGTACTGCCGGAGCGTTTCGACACGGTGGGCTGGCTCAGCGATACGCAGAAACAACGCCTGCGCGAAGAGATGGCCAGCGAAGAGCAGCGCAAGACCATCACCTCGTTCTCCGGCATCCTGCGCAACCCGCAGGTGTGGCTGCTGGTGGCGATCTACTTCGCGGTGATGCTGGCGGTGAACACCCTGGCGTTCTGGATGCCGACCCTGATCCACGGTGCCGGCGTGGCCCGTGACAGCCAGGTCGGCCTGCTCAGTGCCATTCCTTACCTGGCCGGGGTGTTCTTCATGCTCGCCTGTGGCCGGTCTTCCGACCGTCATCGCGAGCGCCGCTGGCACCTCAGCGTGCCGCTGCTGATGTGCGCCGTGGGCATTGCCGCCGCTGGAGTAGCACCGGGCAGCGCGATTCCGGTGCTGGCCGGCCTGGTCATCGCCGGCATGGGCGCCAGCGCCGCCCTGCCGATGTTCTGGCAACTGCCACCGGCCTTCCTGTCCGACCGCACCCAGGCCGCCGGTATCGGCCTGATCAGTTCGTTCGGCAGCATCGCCTCGTTCATCGCGCCCTACCTGATCGGCTGGATGCGCGACACCACCCAGAGCGCCAGCCTCGCGCTGTTCGTCCTGGCCTTTTTCATCGCCCTGGGCGCCGCTCTGGTTCTGCGAACCCCGGCCGCCCTCGTCAACCCACGTTAAGAGAGATTCGCCATGCTCGACTCGACCCTCATCCAGCAGGCCGCCGCCCGCCTCGACGCCGCCGAGCGTTCGCGCCAGCAGGTGCGCCAGTTCTCCCTGGATCACCCGCAAATCACCATCGAGGACGCCTACGCCATCCAGCGCGCCTGGGTCGCGCAGAAGATCAAGGACGGCCGCAAGCTGGTCGGCCACAAGATCGGCCTGACCTCGCGCGCCATGCAGGTGTCGTCGAACATCACCGAACCGGACTACGGCGCGCTGCTCGACGACATGCTGTTCGATGAAGGCAGCGACATCCCCTTCGAACGCTTCATCGTGCCGCGCGTGGAGGTGGAACTGGCGTTCATCCTCGGCAAGCCGCTGAAAGGCCCGAACGTCACCGTGTTCGACGTGCTCGATGCCACCGAATGGGTGATCCCGGCGCTGGAGATCATCGACGCGCGCATCCAGCAGGTCGACCCGGACACCAAGGCCACCCGCAAGGTGTTCGACACCATCTCCGACAACGCCGCCAACGCCGGCGTGGTCATGGGCGGCCGCGCCGTGCGACCAACCGAAATCGACCTGCGCAAGGTGCCGGCGGTGCTCTACCGCAATGGCGTGATCGAGGAATCCGGGGTTTCCGCCGCCGTGCTCAACCACCCGGCCAAGGGCGTGGCCTGGCTGGCCAACAAACTGGCGCCGTACGGCGTCACCCTGGAAGCGGGCCAGATCATCCTCGGCGGTTCCTTCACCCGCCCGGTGGCGGCCAACCCTGGCGATACCTTCCACGTCGACTACGACATGCTCGGCAGCATCGCCTGCCGATTCGTCTGAGAAGCAAGGAGCCGGTCATGGACATGCCCATCAACACCTTCAAGCAACGCCTGCAGTCCGGCGAGGCGCAGATCGGCCTGTGGCTCGGCCTGGCCGATCCGTACTGCGCGGAGCTGGCGGCCAATGCCGGATTCGACTGGCTGCTGATCGACGGCGAGCACGCGCCGAATGACCTGCGTGGCTTGCTGGGCCAACTGCAGGCCGTGGCGCCTTATGCCTCTCAGCCGGTGATCCGCCCGGTGATCGGCGACACCGCGCTGATCAAGCAGATCCTCGACATTGGCGCGCAGACCCTGCTGGTGCCGATGGTGGAAAGCGCCGAACAGGCGCGCGAGCTGGTGCGTGCCATCCACTACCCGCCGAGCGGCGTACGTGGCGTAGGCAGCGCCCTGGCCCGGGCCTCGCGTTGGAACAGCATTCCCGGCTACCTGGACAAGGCCGACGAGCAGATGTGCCTGCTGGTGCAGATCGAGAACCTCGACGGCCTGGCCAGGCTGGACGAGATCGTCGCCGTCGATGGCGTCGACGGTGTATTCATCGGCCCGGCCGACCTCAGCGCCTCCATGGGCCATCGCGGCAATCCTGGGCATCCGGATGTGCAGGCCGCCATCGAGGACGCCATCATTCGTATCGGCAAGGCTGGCAAGGCCGCAGGTATCCTCAGCGCCGACCAGAAACTGGCGCGCCGCTACATCGAACTGGGCGCCAAGTTCGTTGCCGTCGGCGTCGACACCACCGTACTGATGCGTGGCCTGCAAACCCTCGCCGCGACCTTCAAGGATGCACCTGCACCGGTCGCTGCTGGTGGTGGCGTGTACTGATAGCTCAAGCCCGGTAAGAGCGTGCAGTGCACGCGAAGCCGGTTTGAACCGAGTCGTCTTCTCTGGCCCCTCACGGGGCCATTTTTTTGAGCCGAAAAAAAGCGCCCTGAGGGGCGCTGAAGTGTGAACACGTTTCAGTGATGGTCGGCCAGCGCCTGTGCAACAGCGTCTAGGTTCGATTCATTCAACCCGGCGATGCAGATACGGCCACTACGGATCAGGTAAACGCCATGACGTTCTCGAATCCGGTCAACTACCTCGGCGGACAATCCGGTGTAGCTGAACATGCCCTTCTGTTCGAGCAGATATTCCACATCCAGCTCAGGCTTGCGTTCACGGATCGCATCGAACAGCGCCTGACGCATTGCCACCATGCGTACGCGCATGGATTCGAGTTCTGCACGCCATTCAGCCGCCAGTTGCGGCTCGCCAAGAATGATCGAGACCAGCTCGGCGCCGTGCCGTGGTGGGTTGGAGTAGTTGGTACGTACGGTGCCTTTCAACTGGCCATGTACACGCTGGGCGATGGCCGCGCTGTCGCAAACGATCGACAGCGAGCCGACACGTTCGCCGTACAGGGAAAACACCTTGGAAAACGAATTGGCTACCAGGCCGGTGATGCCAGTGCGAGCCAGGGCCCGAATGGCATAGGCGTCCTGCTCCACACCCTCGCCCAGCCCCAGGTAAGCGGCATCGAGGAACGGGATGATCGAGCGTTCGCGGAACAGCATGTACAGCTGATCCCATTGTTCAACCGACAGGTCCATGCCCGTCGGGTTATGGCAACAGGCATGCAGCAGCACGATGCTGTTGGCTGGTAATTGCGCGAACACCTCCAGCATCCGCGCGAAGTCGATGCGCTTGCCGCTGGCGTCCAGGTACGGGTAACGGTTCACCGCAAAACCTGCGCCACTGAAAATCGCCAGATGGTTGTCCCAGGTCGGGTCACTGACCCAGACCTGCGAGTTCGGGTAGTAGCGCTTGAGGAAATCAGCGCCGACCCGCAAAGCACCTGAACCGCCGACGCTCTGGATGGTGACGATGCGCTCGTCCTGAGCCTCGCTCAACGCACCGAACAGGTAATCCTGCACTGCCCGGCGAAAACCGGGGTGACCATCCATGGGCAGGTAGAGGTTGGCTGATGTCGGGCGTGCATCCAGATGAGCCTTGGCTCGTTGTACCGTCGGCAGTACCGGCACCTGGCCGTTCTCGTCGTAGTAGAAACCGATGCTGAGATTGACCTTGTCCGTGCGTGGATCGCGCTGATAGTCATCCATCAGCGACAGGATCGGGTCACCGGGGTAGTTGTCGACATGTTCGAACATGAACGGGCCTTATCGAGTAGGGAAAGTAGGATGGAGGAACTTCCACGGGCTGGAGTCGCTACCGCGTGGGATGGTCACTTCGATGAGGATCGGACGATCAGCGGCGAACGCTCGTTCCAACACCGGTTTCAGCGCGGCCGGCGTGTCGACACGCAAGGCCTGGACGCCAAACGACTCGGCGAACCGGACGAAATCGGGGTTCACCAACTCCGAGCCCAGCAGGCGTCCGGCGAAGCTTTCCTGCTGGTCGCGATAGACATTGCCGAACGCATTGTTGTTGAACACGATGGTCACCAGATTGAGCTTGTACTGCACCGCTGTCGCCAGCTCCTGGGCGGCGAACATGAAGCCGCCGTCACCGCAGATCGACACCACGGCTTTGTCCGGATGGGCAGCTTTCACACCGAGTGCGGTCGGGAAGCCGAAGCCGAGCGTGCCTTGATGGCCCGAGGTCACCAGAGTACGTGGCTGGTAGATCGGGAAACCGAAGATCGAAGTGAAGCCGACCTGGGAGATTTCCTCGACGAAGAAACCATCGCGCGGCAACACCTCACGGATGACGCGCAGGTAGTCCAACTGCGGTTGCACACACTGGATTTCCTGCTCGGCGGTCGCCTTGGCATCGGCGATTTCGACATCGCGGTGAGCTGGTGAGCCCAGGCGCAGCACCGCCTGAGTCAGGGCGCTGGCGCCTTCAGCAGCGTCGGCGAGCAGATTGACCTCGGCCGGAATGCGACGGACCTCGGCGGGATCGATGTCGATACGGATCAGCTTCAAGCCAGCTGGGCGGTGACGCCAGCGGATGTCGAGCAACTCGAAGCGCGAGCCGATCACTACGACCACATCCGTTCTCGGCCAAAGCCTGGCGCCTGCCGCGACAGTAAAGCCCAGGCGATGATCATCGGAAACCACGCCGCGACCGCCACGGAAGCTCACCACCGGAGCACCCAGCACTTCCGCCAGTTGCCTGACCTCGACACTCGCCTCCAATGCGCCTGAACCGACGAAGATCATCGGTGCACTGGCCGCACTGAGCAGCTTGGCTGCACGGTCCACGGCATCGCTATCGACTGGCGGCGGTTCTGGCAAGGCCAGCGGTTGTTGCAGGCGCACCGCAGCTGCCTGGGTGAAGTAGTCCCAGGAAGCCTGTAGCGACACGACGCCAGGCCGGCCGGATTGCATCTTCTGGAACGCCTGAGCGACCTGCCACGGTGCATCGGCTGGCTGCTCGATATGAGCGGCCCATTTGCCGATGCTTTGCAGGATTTCCAACTGGCGCGGCAGTTCATGCAGTTGGCCACGGCCACGGTCCTTGAAACCGCTCATCACGTCGCCCGTCAGAGCGAGTACGGGAGCATTGCAACCGTGGGCGGTGAGCATCGCCGCACTGGCATTGAGAATGCCGGGACCGGGAACCACGGTGAACACGCCGGGCTTGCCGCTGGAACGCGCATAGCCGAACGCCATGTAAGCGCTGGTCTGCTCATGCCGGGCGCCAAAGGTACGAATCGAGTCACTGTTGCGTGCCAGTGCGTCGGTAAGACCGTATATCTGCGCGCCGGGCAAGGCGAACACGGTGTCCACGCCATGTACTTTGAGACTTTCGACGATGGCGTCGCCACCGGTCATGCGAGTTGCCGGAGTTGGGATGTTTTTCATGCTGTTATCCATTGCTGGTTACTCGAAGCGAAGCGCTGGTGGTCCGAACTTTCCGATAACTCGCGTACATGATCGTGAGCCACAGCGGAATCAGCCAGACGGACAGGCGCATCGAAGGAATCAGAGCCATGATCGTCAACAGAAAGACAATGAAGGCCATACAGAAATAGTTGCTTAGCGGATGCAGTGGCGAGTTGTAAACAGCCTGCTCCCCTGCTTGTTCTTTTGCACGTTTGAATTTCAAGTGTGTATAGCTGGTCAACATCCAGTTCATGGTGGTCGCCGCAACGACCAATGACATGAGCAGTTCCAGGGTACCATTGGGGAAGAAGTAATTCAGTGCGACGGCTACGCCGGTAATCAATGCCGTCAACAATAATGCATTGATTGGAACGTGATTGCGGTTGAGTTTTAGAAGTTTCTTCGAGGTATTACCTTGCTCAGCCATTGCGTGCAGCTGTCTTACATTGCAGTAGACCACGCCGTTATAAACCGATAAGGCCGCAGTCAACACCACCAGATTGAGCAAATGGGCCGCGGTGTCGACGCCGAGCAAACTCAATATTTTCACGAACGGACTGGCGCTGTAAGGATCACCAGCGGTCGTCAGCGAGGCGACCAGTTCATCCCAGGGCGATAGCGCCAACAACACAGCCAACGCCGCAACGTAGAAAATACCGATGCGATAAAGCACATTGTTGATCGCTCGCGGAATCGTGGTTTTCGGGCTCTTGGCTTCACCTGCGGTGAAACCGATCATTTCCAGGCCACCAAAGGCGAACATGATCAACGGCAAGGCCATGACCAGCCCCATCAGCCCGTGGGGCATGAAACCACCGTGACTCCAAAGGTTGCTGACACTGGCGCCACTCGGCGTGCTCGGACCGAACAGCAACCACAGGCCCAGGCTGATCATCAGCACGACCGCGACCACCTTGATCGTGGCGAACCAGAACTCGGCTTCGCCAAATACGCGAACGTTCAACAGGTTCAAGCCGTTGACCAGGAGAAAGAAGAACGCAGCACTCGCCCAGGTGGGAATATCCGGCCACCAGAATTGAATGTATTTACCGACGGCGGTCAGTTCAGCCATGCCGACCAGAATATAATTTGCGGTGTAGTTCCAGCCGGCGAGGTAACCGAGGAAGCCGCCGCAGTATTTACCGGAAAAGTGGCTAAGTGAGCCGGATACCGGTTCATCCACCAGCATTTCACCAAGTTGACGCATGATCAGAAATGCAACCAGTCCGGCAATTGCGTAACCGAGAAGAAGTCCTGGCCCGGCAGACTTCATTACACCGGCACTGCCCAGGAACAAACCGGTGCCTATTGCACCGCCCAGGCCGATCATTTGGATATGGCGATTGGACAGGCCTCGCTGCAACGCGAGGCTGTTATCAGTGACTCTGCTCATCGTTTATTTCTCTGTATTGTTTTTGAGCGAATCTGCTTGCAGGCAAATGGCGCTCAACGAATAACTGGCAGATAGAGGGTGTTGGAATATTGGAATTGTTTTATCGAAACTGATCTGTTCGATGAGCTGAAAGTTATCATCGAATATCGGCGCGCACAGTAACGGGTAGTGAGTTGCAGCTATGCAGATTCCGCATAGTTCAAGCCGAATAAGCGGGCGGCCGATCTCCCGGACTGAGGAATTGCGAGCCACGGCAATTTTGATAGACGAACTGCCGAAACCATTGTTGCTCGGGAGAGCTGTGAGTACGGCTGTGCCAGACCACCCAATAGCGGAATGTGTGATCGACGAAGTCCAGGTGGCGTGAGCAGGCCTCGACCTGCTCCGTCCATTTGCGTGCGATGTGCTCGGGCAGCATCAGCAACATGTCACTGCGCAACATGACCGCCATGGCGGCCGAATAGAACGGCACCGTCAGTTGGATATCACGCTGCAGGTTGCGCTTGCGCAGGCAGGCGTCGACGAAACTGTCCTTGTCCCCGCCGCTGGTGATTTTCATGTGCGGCCATTGCAGGAGCGCGTCGACCGAAAGCGTCTCGTGGCTCGCCAGTGGATGACCGTTACGCATGCAGCAGACAGCGCTGTCCTCGCCGATGACCCGGCCATGGTAATCGGCCGGTGTGTCGTCGATCATGCTGATCGCCAGGTCGATCTCGCCGCTGGCCAGCCAGTCGAAGCGATTGGCCTGCCAGGGGCGGAAATCGATGCTCACACCAGGCGCTGTCGAGGCCAGGTCTTCGAACATATCCGGCAGGATGTATTGGGCGACATGGTCGGAGCCCGCCATGGCAAAGCGCCGTGTGCAGGTCGCGGGGGTGAACACACTTGGTGAGCCGATGTCCTGCAGCTGATCGAGTATCGACTTGATTGGCGCGATCAGCGCCGCGCCTCGCTCGGTCAGTACGTACTCCCGGCTCTGGCGAACCAGCAAGGGGTCGCCGAAGGCTTCGCGAAACTGCGCCAGGTTTCGGCTCAGTGCCGACTGGCTGGTGCCCAGCAGATTGGCCGCATAGCTCAGGTTACGCACCTCGAGGATCGCCACCAGCGCCTTCAGTTGGGCAATGCTCAGGTTGTTGAAGCCAGGCCCCATGCGGTTCCCCTCAGCCGAGTTGAACGCTCAAGCTCGCCTGACCGGCCTGCAGCACCGCATGACCCAGGCATTCGCCGGCGCAGTATTGGCTGACCAACTCGATGAGATCGGCAATGGCGGACTCGATATCGCCCTGGCTGGTAGGCGCCAGCCCGTCGATATCGAAGAACACGCAACGGGTATCGACCAGGGTGCGAGTATCGGCGGCTTGCCGCCAGGTCCAACGCCGGGTTAACACCCTGCTCCCGGCTGCCAGGACGACTTCACCGGGGGCAATCGATTCTGGCTGAGCCTCTGCGTCGGCTAGAAAACGATCGGTCTCCTGAGCTTTGCGTAGTTGCACCTGCATCGACGCCGAGGTGATCGGATGCACGCCAGCCGGCAGGATGTAGCGCAGTGACAGCAGGTTGCCGATGTCCACCAGCGGGTTGATATCCGGCAGTGAGTCCGGTTTGAGCACGCGGCGGCTGAGGGCTTCGATGGAGCTTCTGTGCTCTGAAGGCTTGGCACCGAAGCGTCGATAGGCATCGCGCCAGGCAGCGATCTGCGGAAACTCGGCAGGGTTGCCACTGATGCGCTCGCGCAGATGCTGCTCCGCGGCGCGCAACTGGTCGGTCAGTCGTGCGTCGGACCGCGTATTGTCCAGTGCACGAAAGATCACGACGCCGCGTCGATAGTCAGGGTGATCGTTGAAGATTTCAGGGCTGACCGTATAGGTGAAGGTGCTCACTGGCGCTCCTCTTGGAATGCGGGATTTGTGCAGCTTGGCCAAGCCGAGGGCGCGACTATATACCGGTACTCACCGTACGAACCATGCGCAACATGCAACACAGCTATGTGCATTCAGGATAGATGCCAGTCCGTGACACTGGCGAAGCGCTCGACGAGAAAGTCCAGCAACGTGCGCAACGACGCACTCATGTGCTTGCGCGAGGCATACACCGCGTGGATGTCCAGGCTGGTCGGTCGATAGTCCGGCAGCACGACCTCCAGTCGCCCTTCCCGGATCGCCCCTGCGCACAGGTAGGTGGGCAGCAACGCGATGCCGGCGCCGCGCGTCACCGCATGCATCAGGGCCACCGAGTCGTTGCTGCTCAGGCTGCCGCTGACTGCCACGCCGACGGGCTCGCCAGCCAGCTCGAAGCGCCACAAGGTGCTGTCGTGGTAAGCGTGGGTCAGGCAGTTGTGGCGTTCGAGGTCCTTGGCTTGCTGCGGTATGCCGTGTGTCTGTAGGTAGCTCGGTGCCGCGCACAATATCGACTCGCAGACCGCCAGGTGGCGGGCGATCAGTTGCGGGTCCAGGTCATTGCTGATGCGCACCGCCAGGTCGATGCCCTCTTCTACCAGGTTCACCGTGCGGTCGAGCAATTGCAGGTCGATACGGACTCGCGGAAAACGCTCGTGGAACTCGGCCAGGGCGTCGGTGAGCTGGGCATGGCCGAACGAGGTGCTGCAGGTCACGCGCAACTGGCCCTGGGGTTCGTCCTCGGGGTGGCGGGCGCTGGCCTGGATATCCTGTGCCAGGTCCAGCATGCGCTGGCACATCGGCAATACCTCCTCGCCGACATGAGTCAGATGCAGGCGCCGCGTGGTGCGATGCAGCAAGCGAGCGCCCACCCAGTTTTCCAGTTCGGCGAGGCAGCGCGATACCACTGGACGGGACAGGCCGAGCTTATCGGCAGCAGCGGTTTGGCTGCCCGCCTCCACCACGGCGACGAAAACCTGCATGGTCATGATTCGATCCACGATTGATCCTGTTCCTGCAACAAACCAGCCCTGAATCTAGCGTTTTTCAACCTGCCTTGCGCAACTATCCTGGCTACTCTCATTTGTCCGGAGCCCATCATGCGTGCCTTTCTCGCTGCCACAGTCCTCGGTTTCGCCAGCCATGTGTTCGCCGCCTCGCCACTGAAAATCGAGGTCTACAACCCTGGTCATGAGGCGGTATTCCCCGTGTCTTCGGTACTGGTCAGCGGCGAGCACGATGCGATCCTCATCGATGCCCAGTTCGGCAAGACTCAGGCGCAGGCGCTGGTTGAGAAAGTGCGGCAGAGCGGCAAGCACCTCAGCCGCATCTACATCAGCCATGGCGACCCGGATTACTACTTCGGCTTGCAGCCCCTCAAGGCGGCCTTCCCTGATGCCCAGGTATTGGCCAGCCAGCCGACCATCGAGCACATCAAGCAGACGATGAAGGACAAGCTGGCCTACTGGGGCCCGCAACTGGGCCAGGACGCACCGACCGAACTGGTGGTGCCAGAGCCGCTCCCGGGCGATCGTCTGGAACTGGAAGGGCAGGTCCTGGAAATCGTCGGCCTGGACGGTCCGCAGCCGGATCGCACCTTTGTCTGGATGCCGTCGATCAAGGCCGTGGTCGGTGGCGTGGTGCTGTCGAGCAACCTGCATGTGTGGATGGCCGATACCCAGACAGCAAAATCCCATCAGGACTGGCTGGCGACCCTGGCCCGTATCGAGCGCCTCAAGCCAAGCATCGTCGTGCCTGGGCACGTGCTACCCGGCCCGCAAACCGCCGAGCAGTCCGTGGCGTTCACCGCCGGCTACATCCGCGCGTTCGATGAGGAAACGACCAAGGCCAAGGATGCCCAGGCACTTATCGGTGCCATGCAGAAGCGCTATCCAGGGCTGGAGGACGAAGCAGGTCTGGAACTGAGCGCCAAGGTCGCCAAAGGCGAGATGAAGTGGTGACCGTCTAACTGCTTTCGCGTGCATGGCGCTCGCCTTGCGGAACTCTGTACGTGCGAAAGCTGTTAGAACCTGTTCATGATCTCGCGAGCGCGTACGAATAGCTGCTTCAAGGCAGGAGCGGACCTTCAAGATTATTAACCGTCACTCCCGCGAAGGCGGGAGCCCAAATAAAAAACGCTTCTGGGTTCCCGCCTTCGCGGGAATGACGGAGTAACGAATGTCCGCAATTACCTCAAAGCTGCCCGCGGAACCAATCTGAGATCGTGAACAGCCTCTTACGGCTTGATGCCCTTCAACTCCTGTAGCAGTTCCAGCAAGGTCAGCAGCTTTTCCGGGCCAAGCTGCTGCTGGATGCGCCGGTAGTTGTTTTCCATCTCCACGCTCATGGACTCGAAGCACTGCTCGCCCTTTTCCGCCAGGCTGACCAGCACCCGGCGCTGGTCCTCGGCCAGTTTGCGCCGGCGCACCAGGCCGTCGCGTTCCAGGCGCACCAGCACACCGCTCATGCTCGGTTTGAGAATGCAGGCCAGGCGCGCCAGTTTGTGGCTCTCCAGCTCACCGTGCTGGCGCAGGATGCGGATCACCCGCCACTGCTGTTCGGTGAGGCCATGCAGGTTGAGTTGCGGACGAAAGAAACGCATGGCCGATTCACGGGCCTGCAACAGGGTGAGCGTCAGGGAAGCGCGGCTGGTGGACATGATCACGGTAGTTAGGCTGATTATTTGTTCATAGTTTAACGAGTGACCGGCCGTACGTCATGGGTGATGGGCAGCCTTTATCGGGGCCCAGGCACGATCCAGCGCATTTTTCTGATCGCTGGAGAGGCTTTCCAACATATAGATACGCCGTCGCTCGGCGGCGCCGAGCACCTGCATCGGCCGTTCGGCGGCCAGCGCCTTGAGTTCGGCGCTGTCACTTGCCAGGGGCGAATAGAATTGCGTGGCGCGGGCATTGCGCACGGCGTTGCCGGGTTGCAGCAGGAAGTCGATGAAGCGATAGGCCAGGTCCGGGTGCGCCGCGTTGACGGGGATGGCCAGGCTGTCGATATAGGCGACGGCGCCCTCCTGCGGGATCAGGAAGCGCAGGTTCGGGCGTTTGCCCGCCGCTTCCAGGGCATGACCGCTCCAGGCCATCGCCACGCACAACCCGCCTTCGCCGAGGGCCTTGATGTAGGTCTCGTTGTCCAGGCTCTTCACCTCGCGGGCGATGGCCTGCAACGGCTGCATGTTGCGCTCGATCTGGCGCGCGCCATACAGCGTCAGGCTGCGCCCACGGTAGTTGAACCACAACGAAGCGGTCTCCTCCGGGGCATCCAGCATGCCAATGCCGCACGGCTTCAGGCGGGCGACCTGGGCCGGGTCGAACAACAGGCTCCAACTGTCAGGCAGCGGGCCAGCATAGTTCGCCTCGGCCAGTTGCGGCTCGATCACCAGGCCGACCGCGCCCCACAGGTACGGCGCGACGTAGCGGTTGGCCGTTTCGACGCCCGCCAGCATCGCCAGCAGGCCGGGATCGATGCTCCCGTAGTGGCTCAGGCGTGCGCTATCCAGCGGGGCCAGTTGGCCAGCACGAATCAGGCGCGGCAACTGGAAGTGCGATGGCACCACCACGTCGTAGGGCGTGCCCTTGGCCAACGCCGCATCCAGCTCCTCGGCGGCGGTGAAGGTCTGGTAGTCGACGCGGATGCCGGTCTGTTGTTCGAACGCGGCCAATACCTGCGGGTCGATGTAGTTCTTCCAGTTAAGGACGCGCAAGGTTTCCTCGGCATTGACCTGACAACAGGCGAGAAACAGCAACAGGCCGGAAAGTAGCCTCATGGCGGGACTCCGAGTGAAGGACGGGCTATTTAACAGGTCGCGCCCCGCCCCGGCATGTGCGTGCCTGCCAGCCGGTTGACTGACCGTGCCAGGCCAAGGTGGATTGAAGGAGGTCGTTAACCTGTTCATGATGTGGCCGGATATCCACCGCCAAGGAGCCTTCGTGATGAACGCCCTGCTTCGCCAACAGACCTCACTGACCCTCGACCTGGCCATGCAGGCATTGCAGGCCGCGCTGGCCACCGCCAAGGAAAACCAGGCGCGGATCAGCATCGCCGTGGTCGATGCGAGTGGCCAGTTGATTCATATGGCGCACATGGATGGCGCGCCCCTGCAAAGCCGGGACATCGCCCTGAACAAGGCGCTGACCGCCGTGGGCTTCGGCGTGTCTACCAGCGCCTGGCAGGCACGCCTGGAAAAATGCTCCGAGGCGGTGCGCCAGGGGCTACCGTTACAACCGAAGATGGCGCTGTTCGGCGGTGGCGAGCCGTTCCGTTTCGCCGATCAGGTGATTGGCGCAATCGGTATTTCCGGCGCGTCCGAGCAGCTCGACGGGCAATGCGCGCTGGCCGCCGTCGAACGTGTCCTGGCGGTGCTCGCCGCCGGCTGACTGGCCTGTCAGCCCCGGTCAAGAGCCACGGCAGGCAGGAACAAGACTGCGACCTCCCGCAAAGCCCCTAATGGCGGCCAGCTACCAGCCGGTATTTCTCTCCATCGCTTTCCAGGCTGCATCATGATCAATATCGAGACTCCGACCTACTACACGGCCACCAAGAAGTACGATCTCAGCTTCCCTTCCCTGCAGGAAGACCTGGAAGCCGACGTCGTCGTGATCGGCGGTGGTTTCTCCGGGATCAACACCGCGCTGGAGCTGGCCGAGAAAGGCATCACCAACATCGTCGTGCTCGAAGCCCGCTACCTTGGCTTTGGCGGTACCGGACGCAACGGTGGGCAGATCATGGCCGGCATCGGCCACGACCTGGAGAAGATCAAGAAAGACGTCGGCGAGGATGGCCTGCGGCAGATCTTCGAGATCAGCGACAGCGGCGCCGATATCATCAAGGGCCGCATCGCCAAGTACGGCATCGACGCCGACTTCTGCCACGGCTACGGCTACATGGGCTTCAACGCCCGCCAGGAAAAGACCCTGCGCGCCTGGGAGAAGGACTTCAAATCCCTCGGTTCGCAGCACGAGATCCGCTTTCTCGGCGGCTCGGAGGTCAAGCAGATCATCGGCTCCGACGCCTACAGCAGCGCCCTGCTGCACATGGGCGGCGGCCACGTGCACTCGCTCAACCTGCTGCTCGGCGAAGCCAAGGCGCTGGCCAGCCATGGGGTGAAGATCTTCGAATACAGCCCGGCCCTGGAGGTGCAATACGGCGAGCGCATCAGCGTGCGTACCGGCAAGGGTTCGGTCAAGGCCAGCAAGCTGCTGTGGGCCTGCGACAGCTTCCTCAACAAACTGGAGCCGGAGCTGCATCGCACCACCATCAATACCTACGCCTTCCAGATGATGACCGAGCCGCTGTCGGACGAGCTGATCCAGCGCATCAGCCCGATTCGCGGTGCCTACAGCGATATCCGCCCGGTCATCGACTACTACCGGGTGACCAACGAGAACCGCCTGCTGTTCGGCGCCGCCACGCCCTTCATCGAACACATTCCCAACGACCTGAAGGCCTGGAACCGCCACCTGATGCTGAAGATCTTCCCCTACCTCAAGGACGTGAAGATCGACCTGGCCTGGGGCGGCCCGATGGCGACCAGCGCCAACCTGTTCCCGCAGATCGGCACCCTGCCCGGCCGGCCCAATGCCTTCTTCGTCCAGGGCTACTCGGGCTTCGGCGTAACCCCCAGCCACATCATCTGCAAGGTGCTGGCCGAAGGCATGAGCGAAGGCTCGGCGCGCTACGACCTGATCCGTTCGGTGCGGCGCATCACTATCGTCGGCAAGGATCACATCCGGCCGCTGCTGCTCACGGGAGGCAAGACCTGGCACCAGTTGTCCGGCTACTGGTCCGGCCGACGCTGAACAACCATCCAGCGCACGCATGCCTGCACGCGCCTCGAAAACACCCTTGATAGGAGTCACTGCCCATGTCCCTCACCGCCATCAAGAACGGCATCACCCTCGACCAACTGGATGCCTGGGGCACCGTTGCCGACCTCGGTTCGGAAATCCTCGAAGGCGAGGTCAAATGCTTCGGCAAGATGACCGACGGCGCCCCGACCGACCCGGTCAGCTCGGCCTATTTCGGCACCACCAAGGGCAAGTTCCGCATGGTCTACCCGTTCAACGAGCAGGCCACCGTGGTCACCGGCGAAGTGCTGCTGACCGACGAGTCCACCGGCCAGACCAGCCGTTTCAAGACCGGCGACACCTGGTTCGTCACCAAGGGCACCCCGGTGCTGTGGGAGATCGTCAGCGACAGCTTCGTCAAGCACTACTACGCCGTCGCCTGACGGATGCGGGCACTGCTTCGCCGGTGCCCGATACCTGGCGCTTGCCCAGCGTGAACGACCACTCGCCAACCGACGAATTCGGCCAGCAGTGCCTGCGCACGCTCACCCATTTCGTTCCTGCTTCACTCGCCGCCTTCTACCGTATCGACGAACACCTGCAGGCCTGTGACTTCCAGCTCCTCGGCATGCAACCCCCGATGCACGCGGCCTACCTCGATCATTACCGGCATCTCGACCCGCTGCAGCCCGTCGTCTGTATCGACTCGGCCCTGCCAGTGGTGCCGCTCAGCGAAGGCATGCGCCGCCAGGAAGCCTCGCGTAATCGTGAGTACCAAGGCTTCCTCCAGCGTCATTCGGTGGTCGATGTGGTCGAAATCATCGTTCGCGCGGATAGCCGTCCGGTCGCTGGCATCTCGTTGTTGCGTGACACCGCGCTCGGCCCATTCCGAGCCCATGAACTGGCCGACCTGCTGCCGCTGCACGGCTTGCTGCAACTGGCAGCAGCTCGCGTGGAAACGACGCAAGCGGTTGCACTGCAGCGACTGACCCCGCGCGAACGACAGATCGCCCTGCTGCTACGCGAAGGTGCCAGCAACAAGGTGCTTGCCCGCGAACTCGAGCTGGGCTTGCCGACCATCAAGACCCACCTGCTCAACCTGTTTCGCAAGGTGGGCGTGGGCAGCCGTACGGAGTTGGTGGCGAGGTTGTTTCTCTGAGAACCTGTGTGCTTAGTCGTCATTCCCGCGAAGGCGGGAACCCAAATGAAAAACGCTTCTGGATGATTCCCCTGCGGGCCCGCGCAAGCGCTGTTCAGCGATGGAGCCGCTGTCCCGCCTTCGCGGGAACGACGGAATAACGAACGGCCACAATTGCCTCAACGCAGCCTATAGGCTCCCGCCTGCGCGGGAACGACGACTAAAGACACCGCGTAGGAACGGTTATCGAGCGAACGTGCTCCTACAAACCTGCCAACTCCGCTGCCCCCGGCACACCGTGCAAGCGGCGCGCAGAGGCCGGCACATCGAGCACCTCACCCTGCCAGGTACGCTCGATCTCCGCGCGGCGCGGGCTGCTGTGGAACTGTTCGATGAAGCTGTCCACCTTCGCCAGCAAGGTTGCATTGCCGGGGCGACGTGCCACGCCGACGCTGTAGCACCACAACTGGTCGGTCAGGCTCACTGGCAGGATTTCCAGCGTGTCGCTCCAGCGGCTTTGCGGATTGCTGGCGGCCCAGTGATAGATCGGCCGTTCCACTACGAAGGCATCCACCACGCCTTCGGCCAGGGCATCGTGAATGCGCTTTTGATCGGAAAAGGCGATCAGGTTGGCCAGTTCGATGCGCCCTCCCGGCTGGTGCAAATTGGCCGACCAACGCACGCCAAGACGCTCCAGGGTTTCCATCGCCAGTGGGTCGTTACCACAGCCGATCACCCTGCCCTTGAGGTCGGCCAGGCTGCGGATGCGTGTGTCACCCTGGCGCCTTGCCAGGATCAGCGGGGAAAAACTGTAGGGCTTCGAGAACGCCAGGTGATCGAACACCGGCAAGGCCGGCAAGGCACTCCAGATCAGGTCGGCCGGTGCCTCGCCGGCTTTGCGCCCGAAGGACAGGAGGAACTGGCACTGCTCCCAGCCATGCTCGACAAACTCGATCTCCACCCCCAGCCATTGGGCGAACGCCCGGGCATAGTCGGCGTCCAGGCCACGCAAGGGTTCCCCGGGACGGTTGCGAAACGACAGGCCGACGAACTCCGGCTCGATGGCCACGCGCAAACGTTTACGTTGCAGGATGTCCTCCAGGCGGTCGTAGTGGCGATCCACCGCAATACGCTGCTCGGCCAGCAGGCGCTGCACCTGGGCGTCGGCAGCCTGCTGCTTGACCGCCACGCATACCTGCGCGCTCAGATGCGCCGCCCGATCGGCGAGCGACACCAGGCCACCCAGGCGATTCTCCAGTTGCGGCGCGCTTTCCAGGATCACCCGGTTGGTCTGCTGCAGGCCGTCGACATTGCCGTTGACCGTGGCGAACAGCGCGTTCATCTGCATCAGCGACAGGTTGAGGTTCTGGTTCAAGGCACTGAAGCTGCTCTGGCTGTGGTTGGAAACCGCCAGCATGCGCCGTTGCAGCTCGCTCAGGTCCATGCGCTGCGTCGCATCGTTGGCACTGGCCAGGGTGCGCTGCGCCAACTTGCGCACTTCATCGGCGACCACGGCGAATCCCCGCCCGGCATCGCCAGCCCGCGCCGACTCGATGGCGGCGTTGAGCGCGAGCAGGTTGACCTGCTTGGCGATGTCGCCGATATCGCGCAGCACCGCGATCACTTCGTCGGACTTGGCCGTGACCTGCGCCGCGACATCGTCCAGGCGTAGGCGGATATCGGCCTCCACCTGCCGCAACTGCTCACTCAAGGCCCGCTGCATCGATACCGCCAGTTCCGCGCTCTGTTGCATGTGTCCGGCCGACTCGCCCAGCGCCTGTTCCATCTGCTGGCCACGACGGTTGATTTCGACACACGCCTGGCGGGCGCTCTGCAACCCCGTGGAGACCGCGCTGGCCAGGCTTGCCAGCAAATGGAACAGGCGTTCATACAGCCAGGGCACGCCGTTATCCGTCGCTGCTGGCACTATCGCAGGTGTTTCGGTGGGTTGTACGTCGCTCACCGACGGCGTTCTGGTGAACCAGTTCTTCAGCATGTTGTACGGCTCCGGCTGGCATGAGGGCTCGTCGGCAAGCCGACCGAGGCTTCCCGCCCCCGTTGTTTACCTGCCGGGTGCCCGCCAAAGCTTGCCTCTGCGTGCCACCGCCCTTGTCCTCCGCTGACCTGCGCAGGCCACGGTTCACGCGGTCTCGGCACGACTATCCGATTTCGGCAAAGCGGCGCTCCGAGGGGCCGTTCGGGAACGGAACTTGCCTCGAATCGTCTTCGTTGTCCTGTGCCCGTACGAGGGTTACCGAAATGCTCAACGCCATCGACGCTCAACCCTCCTCCAGCGCCAGCCTGCACCATCGCCAGACCCTGGATATCGAGGAGCACGCCAGCGCACTCAATGGCTGGCAACTGCGCTACGACCAACTGACGTCCGGACGTTTCGCCGGCACCCTCAGCGAGTTGCGCCTGGATGGCATGCAACTGGTGCGCGACCAGGCCAATCAGGCGATGGTCAAGAAGGGTGCAACCTGGGATGGCGCGATCAGTTTCAGCATGCCGTTGGACACACACGAAAGCGGCTTCCACTGTGCCGGCCACTCGATCAGCGGCCAGAACCTGCTGGTCGCCCGTGGCCAGAACCTGCCTGAGCTGCGCGCGCCGGCAGACCTCGACCTGTTGTGCGTGGCTGTCGACGAGGCGCTGCTCACCGACCTGCTGCAACGCCAGCAGCACAGCTTCGATCTCGAAGCCCTGCCGCGCTGCTACCGGCTGCACGCCGGTGGCAGCCAGAACGAGCTGGCCACCTTGTTTCGTGGCGTGCTCGACGAAACCAACCAGCAAGGGCAGACGTTGCTCGGCTACGGCGCGATCCGCGACGGCATCCGCGACGCGGTGCTGATGCACCTGCTCGACCTGGTCGACGATGAAGAGGTGCAGCCGCTGACGCTCAGTGCCCGCAAGCGCATGGTCGATCGCGCCTGCGAAGTGGCCATGGCCTGCCCGGACAATCCGCCGTCCATCGTCGAACTGTGCAACCGGGTTGGCGCCAGCCGGCGCAAGTTGCAGTACTGCTTTCACGAAACCCTGGGCATCAATCCCCTGGCCTACCTGCGTGCCCTGCGCCTCAACGCGGTGCATCGCGCCCTGCTGCAGGGCGACCAGGGCTCGGTGCAGGAGGTCGCGGCCAACTGGGGCTTCTGGCACCTGAGCCGCTTCGCCACGGATTATCGCCAACTGTTCGGCGAGCGTCCCTCGGACACCCTGCGTCGCCAGCGTAACTGTGCTGATTTCGGATAACTCGTCGCGACACCCCGCCCCTAGGCTGAAAACACAACAAGCCAACACCGGGGATCACGATGTACACCAGCAAATCAGCCGCTCTCGCGTTATGTCTCACACCGTTCGCCCTATTCTGCGGCCACACCGGAGCAACCGAGAACGGTTCGCCCACCACCCCCAACGGCGTCTATGACTTCGGCGCCGGCTTCACCCCGCCGGCAACGCCGCTGGGCACCTTCGGCCTGCGTACCGCCTACTATTCGGCCAACCGCCTGATGGATGGCGATGGCCACAAGTCAGCGGTGGACTTCTCCATCGACGTGCTGTCCATCGGTGCCGCCTACATCCGCATGACCAACCAGGAACTGTTTGGCGCCAAGTACGGTTTCGGTGCGGTGCTGCCGTTCTTCAAGATGAACGCCTCACTGGACGTGGCCACGCCATTCGGCACCGTTTCCCAGGATGCCGAGGTGTTCCGCCAGGCCGATGCGCAGGTCATCCCGCTGATCCTGCAATGGACGCCGGCGCCGAACATCGGCATCAATGCCCAGTTGCAGATCCAGGCGCCCACCGGCGATTACGACAAGGATCGCCTGGTCTCGCCGGGTCTGAACCACTGGACTATTTCGCCGATTCTCAACGCCACCTGGATCAGTGACAGCGGCTTCGAGTTGTCATCGAGCTTCGAGCTGGACTTCAACACGCGCAATCACGACACCGACTACAAGAACGGCGTCGAGTACCGTCACGAATTCGCCGCCGGCCAACATTTCGGCCCCTGGACGGTGGGCATCGGCGGCTACTACTACCGCCAGTTGAGCGACGACGACGGCCCCAGCCTCACCGACGGCAACCGCGCCAGGGTGTTCGCCGTCGGCCCAGCCATCAGCTACTTCAAGCCAGGACTGCCACCGGTCTGGCTACACGCCTACAAGGAGTTCGACGCCTACAACCGTGCCGAGGGCTATACCGTCGCCCTGCGCCTGTCGCAGAGTTTCTGAGGAGCGCCGCCATGACTCTCGAATCAACGCACATGCGCCAGGCCAGCGGCCGGCGCGAAGGTGTGGTGCTGATGCTCGGCAGCAGCCTGACCATCATGGGCGCGGTGATGGTCGCGCCGATCCTGCCCAAGCTCGGCGCCGAGTTCGGCCCGGTCGAGCCGCGTGCCGACCTGCTGGTGCCGCTGGCGATCACCGGCCCGGCGCTGGCCATCGCCCTGTTCGCGCCGCTGGCCGGCTGGTTGGCCGACCGTGTCGGGCGCAAGGCGCTGCTGATCATCGCCACCCTGCTCTACGCGCTGCTCGGCACATTGCCAGCGCTGCTCAATGATCTGCCGAGCATCGTGGGCGCCCGCTTGCTGTTCGGCTGCGCCGAGGCGGCGATCATGACCTGCTGCGCAACCCTGATCGCCGACTATTGGCACGGTGAACAGCGCCTGCGTTTGGTCAATTACCAGGTGGTCAGCATCGGCCTGGTCGGCGCGCTGTTCTTCGTCATCGGCGGGGCCTTGGGCGAACATGCCTGGCGCTCGCCCTTCTACCTGTACCTGCTGCCACTGCTGCTGGTGCCGGCGATGATCAAGGTGCTGTGGGAACCCGCGCTTGCGGTGCGCTCGCTCGACGACACGCAGGTGCATGAGCGGGTATCGATTGCGACGCTGGTAATCGGTTACCTGCTGATTTTCGGCGGCATGCTGCTCAACTTCATCGTTCCGGTGCAGACCCCGGCGCTGCTGGTGAGCATGGGCACCACCTCGAGCACCTTGATCGGCCTGTCCGCAGGGCTGGGCCTGCTGGCCACCCTGGCCGGCTCGCTGCTCTGGCCGTTGCTGCGTCGGCGCCTCGGCATCCGCGGTTGCAACGCGCTGTTGCTCGCCCTGCTGGCTCTGGGCTTGTGGTTGCTGGGCAATGCGCAGGATTACAACGCCGTGCTGCTGGCGGTATTCATCCACGGCGTCGGGGCCGGCCTGCTGGTACCCAATGCCATGGCGCCGGTGATGAACGCCCTGAGCGCCGGCACCCGTGGTCGTGGCCTGGGGGTGTTCACCGCTTGCCTGTACGTCGGCCAGTTCGCCAGCCCGCTGCTGGTGGCAATGCTTGGCGGCTTTGGCCACGACCTGCGTGGCGCCATCCACTGGCTGGCCATCGCCAGCCTGGTCGCAGCCGTGCTCTGGGCCATCGCCAGCCTGAGCAAATCGGCCAGGAACGCCATCGGCACTTCCTCTTCCTGAGAACCTGTTGCACAGCCACCGCAGCGTGTTGCGGTGGTCGTTATCGCCCGGAGATCACCATGCACGACATCCACAGCCTCATCGATCGACATGACGCCACCGGCCTCGCCGGCCTGGTCAGCAGCGGCGAGATCAGCCGCCACGAACTGCTGGAAGCCAGCATCGCCCGCCTCGAATCGGTCGAGCCCCGGCTCAATGCCGTAGCCGAGAAACTCTACGACAGCGCCCGCGCCGCGCCGCCCATCGACGGCGCCTTTGCCGGCGTGCCGACGCTGATCAAGGACCTGTTCTCGCCGCTCGCCGAGGCGCGCATGAGCAACGGCTCCCTGGCCCTCGGCGAGGCCCGCCCCGGCCTCGACGACGCCGTGGTCGGGCGCTTGCGCGAGGCCGGTTGCCAGTTCATCGGCACCACCACCTCGCCGGAGTTCGGCACCTCCTACACCACCGAGTCGAGCCGTTTCGGTGCCACCCGCAACCCATGGGACACCGAGCGCAGCGCGGGCGGCTCCAGTGGCGGTGCGGCGGCGCTGGTGGCCGCACGGGTGGTGCCATTCGCCCATGGCAACGACGGCGGCGGTTCGCTGCGAGTACCGGCCTCGTGCTGCGGCGTGTTCGGCCTCAAGCCCAGTCGCGGGCGCATGCCCAGCGGGCCGCTGGTCGGCGAAGGCTGGGCCGGCATGGGCACGCCCCACGCGATCACCCTGTCGGTGCGCGACAGTGCCGCCCTGCTCGACATCACGGCCGGTGCCGATCTAGGCGCGCCCTACGCCGCCCCCTGGCAGGACGAACCTTTCGTCGACAGCCTGCATCGTCCTCATCGACCGCTACGCATCGCGCTGGTCGAGCACCTGGCGCCCTGGACCAGTGGACCCGAAGCGCTGGCCGCGGTGCGCCATACCGCCCGGTTGTGCGAAACCCTCGGTCACCAGGTCGAATACGCCAGTCTGCCGGTGGAGCCGCTGGCCTTCCTCGACCAGGTGTTCGACGTGATCGGTGCCAGCACCCGCAGTTACCTCGATCTGCTGGGCGAGATGCGCGGCTTGCCGGTCGCCGATGAAGAACTGGAGCCGCGCACCCGGGTGATCCTGCGCGAAAAGGGTGGCGTCAGCGGGGCCCGCTACGCCAGCGCGGTGGCGGGCATCCATGCATTGGGGCGGACCCTTGCCCGTTTCCTGCTGGACTACGACCTGGTGCTGACCCCGACCCTGACCCGCGAACCGCCACTGATCGGCAGCCTCGACGCGTTCGACGAGCGCCTGGACCTGGCGACCCTGGTCGAACACTTCCACAGTTATTCGCCGTTCACCGCACTGTTCAACGCCAGCGGCCAGCCGGCCATGTCGGTGCCGCTGTACTGGACCGCCGGCGGCCTGCCCATCGGCTCGCACTTCGCTGCGCGTTTCGCCGAGGAAAGCACCTTGCTGGCCCTGGCCGCGCAATTGGAAGCGCTCCAGCCCTGGGCGGGACACGTACCCGCCGTCAGCGCCCGGCAACGTTGAGCGAACGCTATCAACCATCTGGTTGATAGCGTCGGCACGGTGCTCCACGCACCATGGAAGTCCACTCGACACAGGACGACAACCATGAGTAACGCTTCCGACTGGATCACCGTAGGTGCCCTCGCCGAAGGCTTCGCCCCCGAGGCCTTCATCCTGCCCAAGCTGGCCGAACTGGCCGGCAGGCGCTTCACGCTGTTCTTCGAGAATGGCTGGGAAATCGACCACCGCTTCGACGCCGAGCAGGTGCACTGGATCGCCACCGACGGCCACTCCAGCGGCAGTGCGGCTTACCGGGCGACCTCGGTGCGCCCGGGCATTTACCTGGTCGATTTCATCAAGCACGAAGACAGCAAGGACTGGTCGATCAGCCTGGTCATCGACAGCCACAGCCAATCCTTCACCGCCGTGATCGGCAGCCTGCCGAGCGCCGAGCAGACCCGCGAGGGCCTGTACAGCCGTGCCCTGGCCGGCAAGACCCTGACCACCGTGCAGGCCAGCTTCTACCACGGCAGCCTGGACAAACCCTGGCAACCGGGCGCCTGCCCCCATGCACCGACCACCGAGCTGGTCGGCATCCGCAATCGCTACCGCTACAGCCCGACCGAGGTCTACGAACACATCTACCTCAACCCCGACTACTACACCTGGCAATGCCTGAAGGGCGTCGAGCAAGGCCTGTGCGATACCGACCTGTGCCACTACTACAAGATCGCCGATGAGCTGTACCTGTTCGTCTGGCGCGAGAAGATCGTGCCGACCCTCGGCCTGGTGATGATCGACCTGCAGAACCACCGCAGCGACGGCAAGATCTTCGGCTATGCCGGCGACCGCTTCGACAGCCTGTCCAACTTCCCGGTGGCGTCCTACTGCGACCTGCTCAACCGCACGGACTACGGCGATGAGTAAGACCGTCGTCATCACCGGTGCCGGCACCGGCATCGGTGAGGCCTGCGCCCGCCGCCTGGCGGCCGACGGCGCCAACCTGGTGCTGATCGGCCGTCGTCGCGAGCCGCTGGAGCGCGTCGCGGCGGCAACCGGCGGCCTGGTGCTGGTGGGCGATGCGGCGAGCAGCAGCGCCTGGGACGGGTTCATCGCACGGATCATCGAGCGTTTCGGCGCCATCGACGCCCTGCTCGCCTGTGCTGGCGGCCATGGGTTGGGCAGTGCCACGCAAACCGACGATGAAACCTGGCAAGCGGCCATGCGCAGCAACCTCGACAGCGCCTTCCACAGCGCCCGTGCCTGCCTGCCCGCGTTGATCGAGCGACGCGGCAGCATCGTGTTGCTCGGTTCCATCGCCTCGCTCGCCGCCGGCCCTGAAGTCTGTGGCTACACCACGGCCAAGCATGCGCTACTCGGCCTCAACCGCTCGTTGGCCAACGATTACGGTCCCCAGGGCGTGCGCGTGAATTGCGTCTGCCCCGGCTGGGTGCGCACGCCGATGGCCGATGCGGAGATGCAACCGCTGATGGCGCACTACGGCGATGACCTCGATGCGGCCTACGCGCGGGTCTGTGCCAACGTGCCGCTGCGCCGCCCGGCCAGTGCCGAAGAAATCGCCCGTGTCTGTCGATTCCTGATCAGCGACGAGGCGTCGATCATCACCGGCGCTGCCCTCGTCGCCGACGGCGGCTCGAGCATCGTCGACGTGCCGACCCTCGCCTTCACTCAACTGGGAAATACGCCATGAAACATGACTTCAAAGGGCGCCACGTGCTGGTTACCGGCGGCGCCCAGGGCATCGGCCAGGCCATCGTCGAGGGATTCGCCAGGGCAGGCGCCCACGTGCTGATCGTCGACCGCCAACTGGATGTGGCGCAGCGATTGGCCGAACGTCTCGGCGCGGAGGGTTGGCAAGTCGAGGCGCGGCAAATCGACCTCGCCGAACGCGAGGCCATCGTGGCCTTGTTGGCCAGCCTCGAACGCCTCGATGTGCTGGTGCACAACGCTGCGTATTTCCCGCTGACGCCGTTCGCGGCCATCGACGAGGAACTCTTGCAGCGGACACTGGCGGTCAATCTGTGTGCACCGTTCTGGCTGACCCAGGCAGCCTTGCCGCTGTTCGCCCGCCAGGGTGGCGGCAACGTGCTGGTCACCTCTTCGGTGACCGGGCCGCGCGTCGCCTACCCAGGACTCAGCCACTACGCGGCGTCCAAGGCCGGGGTCAACGGTTTCATCCGCAGCGCTGCGCTGGAACTGGCGCGCCATGGCGTGCGCGTCAATGGCGTCGAGCCGGGGATGATCCAGACCCCGGCGATGGCCAACCTCGGCGATGCCGGACTCAGTGCGCGCATCGCCTCGGCGGTGCCCCTGGGTCGGCTCGGAACGCCGGAGGATATCGCCAACGCGATGCTGTTCCTCGCCTCCGACGCGGCCCGCTACATCACTGGCCAGACGATCATCGTCGATGGCGGCGCGACCCTGCCGGAAACCCTGGCGACCCTGGAGCACTGAGGGCTGCAGCCGTTTCAACGGGAACGGCTGCATTGGAGGCAACGCGAACGTTGAGCGTCATCGTCATTCCCGCGAAGGCGGGAACCCAAATGCTTCGGGTCTTCTGGATTATTCCCCTTAGGGCCAGCGCAAGCGCTGTTCAGCGATGGAGCCGCTGTCCCGCCTTCGCGGGAATGACGACTACACACACCGTGCCGACTTTTTCGATCAACCCTCCAGCCTCCAGCGTCTCCTCCTGCATCTGTAGGATGGCCGCCCCCTCCACCATCGCCGATACTCGCTCCAGGCCCTGCCCAAACCGGCCGCCCACTGATGACTGAGGACCGTTACGCGGTTCAGACAAAAACAACAAAGTCGCAGCCAGGTATCGCCCATGAGCACCATCGACGAACACTTCATCTGTGCCAGCCGTTTCACCGCGTTCAACAGCGTGGCGCTGGACTTGCAGCACCTGGCGCGGGAGCTGCCGCTGTCGCAGTTCCACCACCAGGCGCTGCTGCGCTGCCAGGCACTCATCGGCTTCGACAAGGCCTGGTGGGGACGTGCCGCGCTGGTCGACGACCTGCCCGACGAGCACAGCTGCCACGTCTTCGGCCTGCCGCCCTCCTATGTCGACGACTGGCTGTCGATCCGCGAGCAGGACATCACCGTGCAGCAGGTGCATGCCGAACCCGGGCATTCGGTGATCATCGACAGCCAGGCCCGGGACACGCCAGCCGGCCTGCGCTGGCTGGGCCACAAGCATGGTTTCGGCGAATTCCTCTGCGTGATCCTCATCGACCCGCAGACCCTGCTGCGCGTGCACCTGACGCTCTATCGCGAAGCGGGTGCCGCAGCGTTCACCCAACACGATCGATTCATCCTCGACCAGTTGATGCCTCACCTGGCCGCCGCAGAAGGCGCCAACCAGATTCGCGCGCTGGTCGCCCTGCGCGAGACCCTCGACGCGCCGAACACCCTGGCCCTGGCGGTATGCGACCGCCAGGGCACGCTGCACTACGCCGAACATGGCTTCGTCGAGCGTTTGCTGCAGGAGTGGCCGGACTGGAACGGTCCGCACCTGCCCGACGAGGTCAGCCCCGACGGCTACCGTGGCCGGCACATGCAACTGGAGTCCACCGCGGTCGGCGACCTGTTCCTGCTCAGCGCCCGCCCTCGTCCCGCCCTGTCGATGCTCAGTGCGCGGGAGACCGATGTGGCCGAGCGTTTTGGCGGCGGCAGCACCTACAAGGAAATCGCCCGCGACCTGGGCCTGGCGCCCAATACCGTGCGTCACCACATCCGCAGCATCTACGACAAGCTCGGGGTGAACGGCAAGGCCGGCATCGCCCACCTGCTGCACCGACCACCGGGATAAATCCCCTCTTCACCTGAACCGACCTGCGCTCGTCGCGTGGGTTTGGGGACGCTTTGCCTGCCGCTCGCCAACACCATAGAGGAAAACCTCATGCTCAACCGCTGCATGCCCGTGTTACCGCTCGCCATCGCCCTGGCCTGGACCGACGCCCAGGCCGCCGACCTGAATGCCCGGGACTTCGTTTCCGCGCCGGTCGGCACCAGCCTCGGTGTCGCCTACCTGCCGCTCACTCGCGCCAATGACTACCACGGTGTCGCCGACAGCAACGGCAATGCCGAGCTGTCGGTCAACGCCTTCGCCTATCGCCAACTGTGGTTCAGCGATATCTGCGGCACGCTCTGCACACCGCAGTTCATCGTGCCGTTCGCCGACATAGACGGTCGCATGCCCGGCGCGACCGGACACAGCAACGAAAGCGGCGTGGGCGACCCGCAGGTCGGCGGCACGCTGTTTTTCATCAACGATCCGCAATCGCGTACCTACAGCGGCTTGCTGGCGTTGCTCAGCGTGCCGGTCGGCGAATACCACGGGCGCAACCCGGACGTTTCGCCAGGCGCCAACCGCTGGGCGTTGCACCTCAATTACAACTACACCCAGGGTCTTGGCGAGAAATGGATAGTCGAAGCCAACCTGGAGACCCAGCTCTACGGCAAGAACGACGACTACTACGACAGCCCGCTCAAACAGAAACCGCTGTACCGCTTGCAGGCCTTCGCCTCCTACGACTTCACCCAGAGCACCTACGGTGCCCTGCGCCTGATCCATGCCGATGGCGGTGAACTGGAACTCGACGGTCGTAGGCTCAACGACACCCACCAGCGCTACACCCAGGTCGGTTTCGAAGTCGGACACTGGCTGGACCAGCGCAACCAGGTGCTGCTCGGCCTGACGCGCAACGTGGCGACCGACAACGCTTTCGCCCAGAGCAACGCGCTGCTGCGTTTCGTCCATGTCTTCTGAGGTCGTGACCATGCAATCAGCCACCGCTGCCGGACTGCCACGCATTCGTTTGCTGGCCATCGTCCTGTTCGCCGCCATCGTGCCCTGCGTATTGATGGCCGCACCGGCCATCGCCGCCCAACTGGCCAGCCAGCTCGGCCTGGGGCCAACCCAGATCGGCCAGATGTTCTCCGCCGAACTGCTGGCCATGAGCCTGGCCACACTGCCCGCCTACCTCTGGCAACCACGGATCGACTGGCGGCTGATGGCACGCCTGGCGGCCCTGGCGTTCATCGCCGCCAACCTCGCTTCGATCTGGGCGGGGTCCTTCACGCCGCTGCTGGTGCTGCGCTTCATCAGTGCCTTGGCCGGCGGCACGCTGATGGTGCTGTGCATCTCCAGCGCGGCACACAGCGCGGACCGCGACCGCGTCTACGGACTGTGGGTCATGGGCCAACTGGTGCTCGGTGCGATCGGTTTGTGGCTGCTTCCCGGCCTGTTCGCCAGTTTCGGCCTGAAGGCGCTGTACCTGGGCCTGGCGGTGCTGATGGTGGCCTGCATGCCCCTGGCCGGTGCCTTTCCAAAAGGTATCGAGCGCAGCGAGCGTACTGTCGAACATCATGCTCCAACCGGCCGCTGGCGACCTGGCCTGGCCCTGTTCGCGGTACTGGCGTTCTACGTCGGCCTCAGTGGCGTATGGACCTTCATCGGTGGCGTGGCCGGCGCAGCGGCGATAGACCCGGCCAGCAGCGGCCGCATCCTCGCCATCGCCAGCCTGCTCGGCATCGCCGGTTCGGCCTGTGCGGCGCTGATCGGCAATCGCTGGAGCCGTGGCGGCCTGCTCGTGCTGGGCTACGGGCTGATGACGGGCGCCGTGTTGCTGTTGCTCGATACCCCGGCCGTCGCCCGCTTCGCGGTCGCCGCGCTGCTGTTCAAGTACACCTGGACCTTCATCCTGCCGTTCATCCTCGCCTGCCTGGCCGATCTGGACCGCAGCGGCCGGCTGATGAACAGCACCAACCTGGTCATCGGCGGCGGCCTGGCACTCGGCCCTGCCATCGCCGGGCCCCTGCTGGAAAGCCGCCTGGGCATGAACGGCATGCTGATCTTCAGCAGCGCCTGCCTGCTGCTGTCCTTCGCGGCCCTGAGCCTGAGCCGCAACCGCGCTTCTTCCTTGCAAACCACTGGAGTCAACCCATGAGCCGCCGTACCGCGTTCTTTTCCGATGAACTCTGCTTCTGGCACAGCGCCGGCATGCATGCGCTGGTGCTGCCCGTCGGTGGCTGGGTGCAACCGCCCGCCGCCGCGGGGTTCGCCGAATCGCCGGAAACCAAGCGGCGCCTGAAGAGCCTGCTCGACGTCTCCGGCCTGAGCCGAAACCTGCTGCTGCGCACGGCCAGCCCGGCGAGCGAAGAAGACCTGCTACGGGTGCACCCGGCCAGTTACCTGGAGCGCTTCAAGGCGCTCAGCGATGCCGGCGGTGGCGACCTCGGCCCCCAGGCGCCGATCGGCCCCGGCACCTATGAAATCGCCAAGCTCTCGGCCGGGCTGGCCATCGCGGCGGTCGATGCGGTGCTCAGCGGTGAAGCGGACAACGCCTACTCGCTGTCGCGCCCGCCAGGCCACCACTGCCTGGCCGACCAGGCGATGGGCTTCTGCTTCCTGTCGAACATTGCCATCGCCATCGAAGCGGCCAGGGCCAGGCACGGCCTCGAACGCATCGCGGTAGTCGACTGGGACGTGCACCATGGCAACGGCACCCAGTCGATCTTCGTCTCACGCGATGACGTCCTGACGGTCTCGCTGCATCAGGAAAACTGCTACCCACCGGGTTACAGCGGTGCCGAGGAACGCGGCACAGGCAAAGGCGAAGGGTTCAACCTAAACGTGCCGCTACCCGCCGGCAGTGGCCATGACGCCTACCTGCAAGCCATGCACAGCATCGTCGTACCGGCGCTGGAGCGCTTTCGCCCACAGTTGATCATCGTCGCCTGTGGCTACGACGCCAATGGCGTCGACCCGCTGGCGCGCATGCTGCTGCACAGCGACTCGTATCGCGCCCTGACCGCTGCTGTGCGCGAAGTCGCCGAGCGCCACTGCGGCGGGCGCCTGGTGCTGGTGCATGAGGGGGGCTATTCGGAGGCCTACGTGCCCTTCTGTGGCCTCGCGGCCATCGAGGAATTGTCAGGCGTGCGCACAGCGGTGGAAGACCCGATGCTGGAGCTCATCGAATTGCAGCAGCCGGGCGAACGGCATGCGCAATTCTTGAGTGAATACGTCGAAACACTGGGCAGGCGGTTCACGTAAAGCGCTCCCCCTTTTGGCCAGCATTGAGGCAGAAGCGGACGTTCGTTATTCCTCCGTCATTCCCGCGAAGGCGGGAACCCAGAAGATCAGGCGCATTTGGGTTCCCGCCTTCGCGGGAATGACGGCTAAACACGATAATCGCGTGAACGTCCGCTCCTGCCGCAAACCAGCCATCGAAACTGAAAGCGGAGCAGACGCTATGCCGCTCCCGCCGTTTCCATCAACGACACCGCCCGGTATTCCTTGGGCGACAGCTCGAAGTGCTTCTTGAAGGCCCGGCTGAAATGCGCCGAGTCGGTGAACCCCCACTTGTAGGCGATGGAGGTGATCGACTCGCTTTTCAGGAACGGGTTGGACAGGTCATCGGCACTGCGTTTCAGGCGCGAGCGCTGGATATAGCGGCAGACGCTGTCACCCTGCTCTTCGAACAGGCGATAGAGGTGGCGCACGGAAATGTTCAGCCGGGTTGCCAGGCCGACGGGATTCAAGCTCGGCTGGGCCAGGGACTCATCGATGATCTTCTGCACGTAGCTGCGCAGGTTGGCGCCATGCAGGGTTTCGCTCGGCGCTACCTCCTTGCGGCTTTGCGACAACGCCGGGGCCAGCAGGGAAATGAACGCGGTGCGCAGGGCCTCGCTTTCCTCGCCGTCATCGTGCTCGCTTTCCGGTTCGCGGCACAGTTGATCGACCAACACGTGCAGCATCTTGCCGCTGGAACTGCTGGCGCTGACCTTGCCGAACTTGTTGTGCTTGAGCACCCGCTCGACCTCGTTGCGCGGCAACGACAGCGACGCATGCTCGATCAGGCCGAACGGCGTAATCTCGCAGGAGCCGACGGAATCCATCAGCAGCAGGTCGCCCGGCGCGAGCTGAATGCTGGTGCCGTCCTGGGTTATCTGGGAAAAGCCGCTGCGCTGGCTGACCAGGAAACAGCTCTGGTCGTTGTCGTGATCGGGCTTGATCGAATCACGCGCGATCAGCCCCGCGTTGGTGCGCAGGTGCGCCATCGGCAGGCCGGCGTGGCACTGCAGGGAAATCTCGCCGATGAACAGTGAGCGGTTGAACGCCATATGGGTCTCGAACTGACCGCAGACTGCCTGCAAAGCGGACTTCCAGCCTTCCAATCCTTCGTGAGCCATGGGCTGGCCATTCATTGCGCACCTCCACGGGATGCTGACTTGTTTTTGTTGCCAAATAGTTAACATGTTATCGATGAGGGCGCAACAGAGAACCTCTGGGCGGGGTTCATGCAGATTCGGTGCCAGATTGCTAACATGTGAACGATCTTGGCGATGCCAGGCGCATCGCCAGGATCAATGGGCGCGGAGGATGCGCTGCAGGTGATTCAGGGCGGCGAGCAGGCAGTCGCGCTGCTGCTCGTTCAGGCGGATGTAGCGGCGGAAACTGGGCATGCGGTTGACCACTTCGCTGGCCGCCATGTGCTCCAGGCGCACTTGCCAGTGATCGTCGTCGCGCTCGATGCGCAAGCGCTTGAAATCGAGGGGCATCAGGCTTTCGCTCAAATCCTGATCGGCGATCAAAGCTGCTTGCAGCGCCGTGACATCGCCAGTGGGTCGCTGTACGACGATACCGCTGCGTTTGATTGCACCACTGTGGCGCAACTCCAGGCTGGCGCGCCCCGTTTTGCACGCAGGCACGTCGAGCACGAAATCAGTCAACACCAGGTGCATGAGCAATTCCGACTGGGTGCGCTCGTGCACCTCGAACTGCAACGTGCCGCCGAGGGCGACAAAACGCCCCCGACCGCTTTCCAGCGCCTCGAACCTGAGGTCGCCGAGGTTGCGCCGCACGTGGTCGAGGGTCACCCCCGGCCGATAGCCGGAGGGCGCACGCTGCTGGCCAAACAGTTCAGACAGCTTTCGAAGCATGATCGTAGGACTCGCTGCCGTGAACGCCCGGCTCTGCACGGAACTCCTTCTCCAGGATTTCTTCCACCGGCACCGGGCGGAATGGATTGACCTTCTGCACCACCACGGTCCAGAACAGCGCGTAGGTCGCGGTCAGGCCGAGCATGATCGAGAACGGAACGTACACGTCGCTACGCGCCATGCCTGGCGGCGCGATGAACCACAGGCCAATCAGGATGCCGACGCTGGAAACGATCTGCGGCAGCGGGAACAACGGCGATTTGTAGGCGCGCGGCAGGTCCGGACGACGGATGCGCAGGAGTACCACCGACAACGTCACCAGCAGGTAGGCGGTGCCCCAGGCACAAACGGCGGCCAGGATCAGCGGCACGATGTGATCGGCGTTGCCACCCAGGTAGGCGGCATGCGCGCAAGGGATGATCATCGCCGCGGCGATGCACACCAGCGGCGTCTTGAAGCGAGGGTGCAGGTAGGCGAAGACCTTGGGCAGCGCGCCATCCACGGCCATGCCGTAGAGAATGCGCGGCACCCCGGCCATCAGGGTATTGATGGTCGCCGCACCGGCGAACAGGAAGCCGATCCCCAGCCAGATCGGGCCGATGTCGCCCATCACCTGCTGGGCGAATTGCGGAATCGCCATCGGCGTATCCAGCAGGTGCACACCTGCGGCTTCGTCGAGCAGCACGTTTTCCACCTGGCGCTTCATCGCCGCGCCATAGATGAACATGCACGAGGCGACGCCGAGCAAGCCAAGGGCCATGGCGCGCGGCATGACCTTGTGCGACTGGCGCAGATCCGGTGCCAGCGGCGTGACGAACTCGCAGCCGACGAACATGAACATGGCCATGCCGACCAGCGACAGGATGGTGGTCAGGTCGTTGCCGACCAGGGATTCGCCGAACCAGCCGTCCAGTTGCACCGCTGGCGCGGCGATCAGGCCGAGCACACCGAACACCATCAGGGTCGTCCACATGCCGAAGGTCAGCACCACCTCGGCCTTGCCGAACACGCTGACGCCGAAGGCGTTGAGGATGCCGAAGACGATGACGAAGGCCACGCCCAGCAGCCAGGAGCCACCTGCGGACTCGGCCAGGGTGTTGAGGTGCTCGAAGTTCACCAGCGCCATGACCCCGGACAGGATGGTCTCGGCGGTGCCGGCGAAGACGTGGACGATCAGGTAGGCGGCGATGGTGCCGGTGATGGCGAAGAAGCGCCCCATGCCGGCGGAAATGTAGTCATACACCGAACCTGTGGTCGGCAGGATCGAGGCGGCCTCGGCGAAGGTGGTCGACTGGGCGAGCATCATCACCATGGCGATGAGCATGGCCACGGCGAAGGCGCTGCCGCCGATGCCGAAGCCCATGGTGGCGGTGAGGATCACCGGGCTGGCCATGATCAGGCCGATAGTGCTGGCGAGCGCGGTGGGAAAGCCCACCGTCCCTCGGTTCAGATGCACGTGAAGCTTGTCGTTGAGCGACATCGTCGTGGACCTCGGAAGCAGGTTTTTTAGTTATTGGCACTCTCGATGCTCTTGGCGGCACCGTGAGCGGATCGCCGGCCTGGCGCCAGCCTTTTCTCCGTCCACCCACGCCTGGGCGTTGCTGCGGACAGTTGCCGGGCACTTTGCGCCTCCCCCGCCAGAGCGGTCTTGCCCCTGTCTGCCGGCACTTTTGTTGCAGCCTGACATTACCCTCCGCGCCGCCACGATCTGGCCGGCCCAATCAAGACCTTGGCAGCCACGAACAAGACTTGCGCGTCTCGTCGATGTGACTAATAGCCTGCCGCCGGAACATGCAATCCCCCTTCCAGCGGCCATCGCATCCCGGGGCCCCAGAAGTCCCGGATATCCAATACGAGCAACAGGGAGCACTCTTTCATGGGGCGTCCGACCCGTTTTCTACCACTGGTTCAGGCCGTTGGCCTGGGCATCGCCATGCTGACCGTCAACCAGGCCGCCAGCGCTTATGAACTGTATGCCGACGACGACACGCACCTGAATGCCGACATGCTCGCCGTGTTCGGCCTGATGAACAGCCGCAAGAACTACGATGGCACCAGCGGCGGCTCGACCTGGCGCGAAGGTTTCATCAAGTATGGTTTGAGCGGCGACCAGGGCCTGGCTGGCGCCGGCACGGCCTATGGCGCGTTCAGCCTGGTCAGCTCCGCGACCTGGGGCGACGGCGATGCGGCCGGCAACACCGATGGTTCCGAGCGCACCACCAAGATCGAAGATGCCTACCTGGGCTGGCGCTCCGCCGACCTGTTCCCGCTGCTGGGCAAGGATGGCGTGGACGTCTCCTTCGGCCGCCAGGTGATCAAGATCGGCAGCGGTTTCCTGATCAACGACGATGGCCCCAACCTGGGTAACGGCCCGGCGGATGGCGCCCTCGACCGTGGCGGCGCCTACTACCTGGCCGCGCGGCATGCCTTCGACCGTACGGCCGTGCTGAAACTGGGCGGGCAGGACGGTCTGCACGGCAGCGCCTTCTGGCTGAAATCCGACAACCGTGCCCAGGCCGAGACATCGCTGGCCGGCGCCACCCTGGACTACACCGGCGCTGCCGGAACCCTGGGCCTGACCTATATCCATGGCCTCGATGTGACTGATCAATGGGCCAGCGATTTCCAGCAACAGCGCGATGGCATGGATATCTACAGCATCCGTGGCGAAGGCGATGCCGGCATTCAGAACGCCAGTTTCGCTTTCGAGTACGCCTGGCAGGACAAGGAGGCTGGCGCCGAGAAAGCCTGGTACGCCGAAGCGGGCTACACCTTCGCCGACATCGCCTGGTCACCCAGCGTGACCTACCGCTACACCCGTTACTCGGGAGGATGGGATTCGCTGTTCACTGGCCTGAGCACGGGGCTTGGCACCTGGTTCCAGGGCGAGGTCGCGGCCAACTACGCCGGCCCGTTCAACAGCAACACCGGCATCCACCACATCGGCCTCAAGGCCACGCCACTGGAGAGCGTGACGGTCGGCGCGCTGTACTTCGACTTCAGCACATTGCACGACCGCCGCGACTTGAACCTGAATGCCCGCGAACTGGACCTGTACGTCGACTGGGCGGTCAACGAGCACCTGATCATCAGCCCGCTGATTGGCCTGTACAAACCTGAGAAGGATTCCGCCACCGGTGGCAACCAGGTCGGCGGCAATGGCACCAACGTCTACAGCCAGTTGACCGTGGCCGTACCGTTCTAATCTGCTTCACTTGGCACTGAAACGCCGCAGCCTATGCTGCGGCGTTTTCGTTAGGATCGGTTGCAGGCAAAAAAAAACCGCCGGAGACCAATCCGGCGGTGAAGGTTCGAGCGTGATGAAGTCAAGCAAGGTCGCCTGAGCACTGATTTCATGGCGACGGCCTTACTATGAACAATCCAACCGGCGGCGGCTTGTGTCTGCTTGCCAGTGTTATTGCATTTCCCTGACAGAGAGAGTCCGACATGCAGAACATCCTTATCGCGGGCGCATCGCGGGGCATCGGCCTGGCCCTGGTGCGGGCCTTCCTCGAACGTGGCGAGCGTGTTCATGTGGTGGTTCGCCAGCCGGGCAACGAAGCCCTGAAAAATCTCGCCGAGCAGCATCCGCAACGGCTGAATCTGATCGTCAGTGACCTGACCGGCGATCAGGCCGCTGAGCGCATCGCCGCCGCCCTGGATGCTCCGCTCGATATCGCCCTGTTCAATGCGGGCATTTCCGCCAGGCAGACAATCGAGGACGTGAGCCATGCGCAGATCGTCGAACTCTTCCTCACCAACGCCATCGCGCCACTGCGGATCGCTCGCGCCCTCAGCACGCGGATGGCCAATGACGCGGTGATCGCCTTCATGAGTTCGCAGATGGGCAGCGTGGAACTGGCCCGATCTGCCGAAATGCCGCTCTACGGTGCGAGCAAGGCCGCCCTCAACAGCCTGCTGCGCAGTTGGAGCCGCGCGGCGGATCGGCCCAATGCCTGCCTGCTCGCCTTGCACCCTGGCTGGGTCAAGACCGATATGGGCGGCGACAACGCGCCGGTGGAAATCGTCGACAGTGCCGCCGGCCTGGTCGTCAGCCTGGACGCTCATCGCGGCAAGAGTGGCTGCTATTTCGTCGACTACCAGCAGCAGACATTACCTTGGTAAACCTGGACTCCCCACGTCATCCCTCTGGCCTGTTCCTGTTGCGGCATCGGGGCAGAAACAGGCACCCCGATTATTTACCGTCACTCCCGCGAAGGCGGGAGCCCAAATAAAAATATGCTTCTGGATTATTCCCCGTCGGGCGGCGCTAGCGCTGTTCAGCGATGGCGTCGCTTCCCTGCCCTCGCGGGAACGACGGTTAAACGCATACTTGGGGCTTTCCGGTGAGCCTGCACGCTCAGTCATGCCAGTTCGGCAGGCTCAGTCAAGTCTCCTGCCTGGGGCTTGCCTATGCTGGGCAGGTGATCGCCATCGGCGAACTTTCCATCTGCCCAGCTTCAGGAGCCGCTCGTGACTTCTCTGATCGATACCCTTCCCAGCGTCGAGGCTTTCCTTGGTCGCACCCATGCCTCGTTCATCGAAGGCGAACAGCGCCAACCCGCCAACGGTAACCTGCGCGACCTGTTCAACCCGGCCACCAACGCGGTATTGAGCCACACCCTGCAATCCGATGCCGAGCAAGTCGAGGCCATCGTACAAAGCGCCCAGCGCGCCTTCGCCAGCGGTGTTTGGAGTGGCCTGGCGCCGGCCCAGCGCGAACGCATCCTGCTCAGGTTCGCCGACCTGGTCGAAGCCCACAGCGAAGAACTGGCGCAACTGGAAACCCTCAACCAGGGCAAGTCGATCCACCTGGCCCGCGCGGTCGAGGTCGGTGCCTCGCTCAACTACATGCGCTACATGGCGGGCTGGGCGACCAAGATCGAAGGGCAGACCCTCGACGTGTCGATCCCGGTGCCGGCGGGTGCGCGCTTCAACGCCTACACGCGGCGCGAGCCGGCCGGGGTGATCGCCGGGATCGTGCCGTGGAACTTCCCGCTGATGATCGCCCTGTGGAAGGTCATGCCGGCGCTGGCCTGCGGCAACACCATCATCATCAAGCCCGCCGACGAGACCCCGCTGACCGCGTTGCGCCTGGCCGAACTGGCGGTCGAGGCCGGGGTTCCCGCAGGCGTGTTCAACGTGCTGATCGGCAAGGGTTCGGAAGCCGGCGCCGCGCTGGTCGCGCATCCCAAGGTGAACAAGGTGTCGTTCACCGGCTCGACGGCTGTGGGCAAGCAGGTCGGCGTCGCCGCCCTGCAGAACATGACCCGCTTCACCCTGGAGCTGGGCGGCAAGAACCCGATGCTGGTGCTGGCCGATGCCGACATCGAGAAAGCCGTGGCCGGCGCCATCGGCGGCGGCCTGCTCAACCAGGGTCAGGTCTGCGCCGCAGCCTCGCGCCTGTATGTGCACGCCAGCCGCTACAAGGACTTCGTCGAAGCCCTGACCGCCCAGGTCGCCGCGCTCAAGGTCGGTGCAGGCATGGACCCCGAGGCACAGATCAACGCCCTGGTCTCGCGCAAGCAGCAGGACAGCGTGCTCAACTACCTGAACATCGCCCGCCAGGAAGGCGCGCAGTTCACCACCGGTGGCGGCCAGCCCGACCTGCCGGGCTACTTTGTGCAACCGACCGTGCTGGCCAACCTCAAGCAGGACATGACCTCGGTGCAGGAGGAAATCTTCGGCCCGGTGCTCTCCGTGCTGCAGTTCGACGATGTCGAGCAGGCCCTGGGCATGGTCAACGACAGCCGCTACGGGCTGACCGCGAGCATCTGGAGCAACGACCTGGGCCGGGTCATGGACCTGATCCCGCGTATCGAAGCCGGTACCGTGTGGGTCAACAACCATGTCCCGGTCGACCCCAACCTGCCCTTCGGCGGCTACAAGCAATCGGGCATCGGCCGTGAGTTCGGCAGGGCCGCCATCGAGGGCTTCACCGAAGCCAAGTCGGTGTGCATCACCTACTGAGGCCATCGGCGCTGCCGGGCAACTGCCCGGCAGTCAGGGCCACAGGTCCGTTTCGCTGATCCAACCCGCCACATCGACCAGCGCGACTTCGCGGACCCAGTCCATGAAGGTCATGCCACTGAGCGGGTAGCGCAATGCGCCCCCTCAATGTGTCGCTGCACAACCGTGCAGAAAGAACTGGAGGATCGTCGCCGACATGCCGACCCTTGCCACCCGGCCACGACGCTCGGCATCGACCAGGCCGAACAGTGCCGAGCCGAACATTTCCGAAAGCACCGGGGCACCGATATCGATGCGGAACACGCCTTCTTTTTGCCCACGCAGGAAGAAGCGGTCCAGGGCATCGATATAGTGTTGCCAGCGCTCGCCCTCGCCACAGGCTTCGAGCGAGTCGGGGCGCCACTGGAAGATCAGGAAAACCAGCAGTTCACGATGCTTCAGGTGATCGTCGATCAGGCGCTGCAAGGCCTCAAGCGGAGGCACCGTCTCCAGCTCGGCATTGGCGATGACCTGATTCATCACCGTCGAGCCGTGGTTGAGCAGTATGTCGATCAGGTTGTCGCGGGTGCCGCAGAAGCGGTTCAGCGTGGCTTTGCTCACGCCGGCCGCCTGGGCTATTTCCTTGAAGGTGCCACGTGGATGGTCAACGATGGCAATGGCCAGGGCCTTGAGCAGTTTTTCTTCAGCAGCAGGTAGATCCATCGGCAGGTTTTCACTCGACTGGCGCGGGGATGGCAATTTTGCAGGAAAAACCCTTTTTCTCAAGTGGACTTGGTAACTTTGTCCACACAATTAGCAAATGAGTCAATATTGACTCATTTGCCTCAAGTAAAGATCATGTGCGCCTTCTATGGATTGGCGACTTGGCCAGGTGAATGATGACCACGTTACGCGAGCGTTGCGTTTTTTCGGCGATAACCCTTCTGGTGGCCATCAGCCTGGCCGGTTGCGAGCAATCAGGCGAGCAAGGAGGCTGGGGCGAGGCGCCGCCTCGTGAAGTCGATGTCCTGAGCATCAAGACCGAGCCTTTCACCGTAGTCGCCGAACTGCCTGGGCGTATCGAACCGGTGCGGGTCGCCGAGGTGCGTGCCCGGGTCGCCGGGATCGTGCTCAAGCGCACCTTCGAGGAAGGCGCCGACGTCAAGGCCGGCGACCTGTTGTTCCAGATCGACCCGGCGCCATTCAAGGCCGCCCTGTCGCGTGCCGAAGGCCAGTTGGCCCAGGCCGAGGCGCAACTGTTCCAGACCCAGGCGACGCTCAGGCGCTATGAGCCGCTGGTGAAGATCGAAGCGGTCAGCCAGCAGGACTTCGACGTCGCCAAGGCCGCCCTGCAGAGTGCCCAGGCCGCCAAGCGTTCGGCCCAGGCCGACGTCGAAACCGCACGCCTGAACCTTGGCTATACCGCGGTCAAGGCGCCCATCGCCGGCCGTATCGGCCGTGCCCAGGTCACCGAGGGCGCGCTGGTCGGCCAGGACGAAACCACCCTGCTCGCCCGTATCCAGCAACTCGACCCGGTGTATGCCGACTTCACCCAGCCGGCCGCCGATGCCCTGCGCCTGCGTGCGTCCATAGCCGAGGGCAAGGTCTCCGGCCAGGGTGACAAGGAACTGTCCCTGCGCGTCGACGGCACCGCCATCGAAAGCCGTGGCACCCTGCTGTTCACCGATGTCGCGGTGGACCGCACTACCGGGCAGATCGCCCTGCGCGGCCGCTTCGACAACCCGCAGGGCGTGTTGCTGCCCGGCATGTACGTGCGGGTGAGTACGCCGCAGGGCCTGAACCAGAATGCCATCCTGGTGCCGCAACGTGCCGTGCAGCGTTCGGCGGATGGCAAGGCCAGCGTGATGCTGCTGGGTGCCGAGGATACCGTCGAGGCCCGTCCGGTCACGACCGGTGCCATGCAGGGAGGCCGCTGGCAGATCACCGAAGGGCTGCAGGCCGGTGACAAGGTCATCGTCAGTTCCCTGACGGCGATCAGGCCGGGGGCCAAGGTCGTACCTCGCCCGCAAGGCGCACAGGCGCCCGCTGCTGACGCCAGCCAACCCAAGGCGCAATAAGCCGGAGCCCATGACATGACGTCCCTGTTCTTTATCCGGCGCCCGCGCTTCGCCTGGGTGGTCGCCTTGTTCATCTCGATGGCTGGTCTGCTGGCCATCCCGTTCCTGCCAGTGGCGCAGTACCCCAACGTGGCGCCGCCGCAGGTCACCATCACCGCCACTTACCCCGGTGCGTCTGCCCAGGTGCTGACCGACTCGGTGACCAGCGTCATCGAGGAGGAACTGAACGGCGCGAAGAACCTGCTGTACTTCGAGTCCACCAGCAACGCCAACGGCATCGCCGAGATCACCGTGACCTTCCAGCCCGGCACCGACCCGGAACTGGCCCAGGTCGACGTGCAGAACCGCCTGAAGAAGGCCGAGGCGCGCATGCCCCAGGCCGTGCTGACCCTGGGCATCCAGACCGAGCAGGCCACCGCCGGCTTCCTGCTGATCTACGCCCTCAGCTACAAGGATGGCGGCAAGCACGACGACACCACGGCGCTGGCGGACTATGCCGCGCGCAACATCAACAACGAAATTCGTCGCGTACCCGGTGTCGGCAAGCTGCAGTTCTTCGCCTCCGAAGCCGCCATGCGCGTCTGGATCGACCCGCAGAAGCTGGTGGGCTATGGCCTGTCCATCGATGACGTCAACGCCGCCATTCGCGCGCAGAACGTGCAGGTGCCGGCCGGCGCCTTCGGCAGCACGCCCGGCGCTGCCGAGCAGGAGCTGACCGCGACCCTCGCGGTCAAGGGCACCCTGGACAACCCCGGGGAGTTCGCCGCCATCGTCCTGCGCGCCAATCAGGACGGCTCTCGCCTGACCCTCGGCGACGTGGCGCGCATCGAGGTCGGCAGCCAGGACTACAACTTCGGTTCGCGCCAGGACGGCAGGCCGGCCGTGGCCGCGGCCGTGCAACTGGCGCCAGGCGCCAACGCGATCCAGACCGCAAAGGCGGTCAAGGAACGCTTGACCGAGTTGTCGGCGAACTTCCCGGACAACGTGCAGTTCTCCATGCCCTACGACACCTCGCGCTTCGTCGACGTGGCCATCGACAAGGTCATCGCCACCCTGGGCGAGGCCATGGTGCTGGTGTTCCTGGTGATGTTCCTGTTCCTGCAGAACGTGCGCTACACCCTGATTCCATCCATCGTCGTGCCGGTGTGCCTGCTCGGCACCCTGACCTTCATGTACCTGCTCGGTTTCTCGGTGAACATGATGACCATGTTCGGCATGGTCCTGGCCATCGGCATCCTGGTGGACGACGCCATCGTCGTGGTCGAGAACGTCGAGCGGATCATGGCCGAGGAAGGCCTGCCGCCCGTGCAGGCGACGATCAAGGCGATGAGCCAGGTGTCCGGGGCGATCCTCGGCATCACCCTGGTGCTGTCGGCGGTGTTCCTGCCGCTGGCGTTCATGTCCGGCTCGGTCGGGGTCATCTACCAGCAGTTCTCCCTGTCCCTGGCGGTGTCGATCCTGTTCTCCGGCTTCCTGGCCCTGACCTTCACCCCGGCGTTGTGCGCCACCCTGCTCAAGCCGATTGCCCAGGGGCATCATGAGAAGCGCGGTTTCTTCGGCGCCTTCAACCGCCTGTTCGCCCGCCTGACCGGGCGCTACACCGCGCTCAACGGCAAACTGGTGCCACGCGCCGGGCGCTTCATGTTCATCTATGTCGGCATCGTGGTGCTGATGGGTTTCTTCTACCTGCGCCTGCCGGAATCCTTCGTGCCGGTCGAAGACCAGGGCTACATGATCGTCGACATCCAGTTGCCGCCGGGCGCCACGCGTGAGCGCACCTCGGCCGCCGGCGAGCAACTGGAAGCATTTCTCGCCTCGCGCGACGCCGTGGCCACTTCGTTCCTGGTGCTGGGCTTCAGCTTCTCCGGCATGGGCGAGAACGCCGCCATCGCCTTCCCGCTGCTCAAGGACTGGTCCGAGCGTGGCCCCGATCAATCCGTGCAGGCGGAAACCGGTGCGGTCAACGGCCGCTTCGCCAACCTCGACGACGGCGCCATGATGGCCGTGCCGCCACCGCCCATCGAGGGGCTGGGCAACTCGGGTGGTTTCGCCATCCGCCTGCAGGATCGCGCCAACCTTGGCCGCACGGCCCTGCTCGCCGCCCGCGATGAGGTGCTGGGCAAGGTCAACGGCAACCCGAAGTTCCTCTACGGCATGATGGAAGGCCTGGCCGAGGCGCCGCAGTTGCGCCTGGTCATCGACCGCGAGAAAGCCCGGGCCCAGGGCGTCAGCTTCGAGTCGATCAGCACGGCGCTGTCCACCGCCTTCGGCTCCTCGGTGATCAACGATTTCGCCAACGCCGGCCGCCAGCAGCGGGTGGTGGTGCAGGCCGAACAGGCCGAGCGGATGACGCCGGAAAGCGTGCTCAAGCTGCACGTGCCCAACGACAGCGGCAGCCTGGTGCCACTCAGTGCCTTCGTCACCACGAAGTGGGAGGAAGGCCCGGTACAGATCGCCCGCTACAACGGTTATCCATCGATCCGTATCTCCGGCGACGCCGCACCCGGCGTGAGTACCGGCGATGCCATGGCCGAACTGGAGCGTATCGCTGCCGAACTGCCGGATGGCATCGGTTATGAGTGGACGGGGCTGTCCTATCAGGAGAAGGTCGCCAGCGGCCAGGCCCTGGTGCTGTTCGCCCTGGCCATTGTCGTGGTGTTCCTGTTGCTGGTGGCGTTGTACGAAAGCTGGGCGATTCCGTTGGCGGTGATGCTGATCGTGCCGGTCGGCGCCCTCGGCGCGGTGCTGGCGGTGACCGCCACCGGACTGGTCAACGATGTGTACTTCAAGGTCGGCCTGATCACCGTGATCGGCCTGGCGGCGAAGAACGCCATCCTCATCGTCGAGTTCGCCAAGGACCTGTGGGAGGACGGTTACTCGCTACGCGAGGCGGCGGTCGAGGCGGCGCGCATGCGCTTCCGACCGATCATCATGACCTCCATGGCCTTCATGCTCGGCGTCGTGCCGCTGGTGATCGCCACCGGTGCCGGCGCGGCCAGCCAGCGCGCCATCGGCACCGGGGTGATCGGTGGCATGTTCAGCGCGACCCTCCTGGGCGTGCTGTTCATCCCGATCTTCTTCGTCTGGGTGCTGTCGCTGCTGCACACCAAGCCTCAGCAGACCGACAACCATCCCCTGCACAAAGCGGAGTAATGCCATGACCAGCCCTATCATGCTGCGCCCCGCCCTGCTCGCCCTGGCCGTGGCCATCGGCGGTTGCTCCCTGGCGCCCAGCTACCAGCGCCCCGAGGCCCCGGTCGCGGCGCAGTGGAACGGCGACCCGGCACGTTCGCTGGCAACCCTCGACTGGCAGGCGTTCATCGTCGACCCGACGTTGCGCCAGGTGGTCGAGGCCAGCCTGCAGAACAACCGCAGCCTGCGCCAGGCGCTGCTCGACATCGAGGCGGCACGTGCCCAGTACCGGGTGCAGCGCGCGGACCGCCTGCCGTCGATCAATGCCAATGCCACCGGCAACCGCCAGCGCCTGCCGGCCGATCTGTCGCAGACCGGTCGTTCCGAAGTGACCAGCACCTACCAGGTCGGCCTGGGCCTGGCCGAATACGAAATCGACCTGTTCGGTCGCGTGCGCAATCTTTCCGAGTCGGCGCTGGAAACCTACCTGGCGACCGAGCAGGCGACCCGCGCCACGCAGATCAGTCTGATAGCCGAAGTCGTCCAGGCCTACCTCACCCGCGATGGCGCCCAGCGTCGCCTGGCGCTGGTCGAACGAACCCTGGAAAGCCGCGAGGCCTCGCTGGAACTGGTCAGCCGCCGTCGCCAGGTCGGCACGGCCACCGCGCTCGATTACCAGGAGGCGCTCGGCCTGACCGAACAGGCCCGCGCCGAGCGCGAAAGCACCGCGCGCGAACTGCGCCAGGCCGACAACGCCCTGACCCTGCTGATCGGTACGCCCGATGCGCTCGACCTGTTGCCAGCCAGCCCCAGTGCCGACCTGCTGCTGGTGCAGGACATCCAGCCCGGCACCTCGTCGCAGTTGATCGAACGGCGCCCGGACATCCTCGCCAGCGAGCACCGGCTGAAGGCACGCAACGCCGATATCGGCGCGGCGCGGGCAGCGTTCTTCCCACGGATTTCCCTGACCGGCTCGGTGGGTAGCTCCAGCACCGAGCTGTCCGGCCTGTTCGATGGCGGCTCCAAGTCATGGACCTTCGCACCGAGCCTGTCGCTGCCGATCTTCGCCGGCGGGCGCAATCGCGCCAACCTCGACCTGGCCGAGGTGCGCAAGGACGCAGCCATCGCCGACTACGAAGGCACCATCCAGACCGCGTTCCGCGAAGTCGCCGATGCCCTCGCCGCGACCGATACGCTGCGCCGCGAGGAGATCGCACGGCGTGCCCTCGCCGACTCCAGCCGCACCGCCGAGACGTTGGCCGAAGCCCGCTACAAGGGCGGGATCGACGATCACCTGCGCTACCTGGATGCACAACGCAGCGCCTTCACCGACCAGAGCAGCCTGATCCAGATCGGCACCCAGCGGCAGATCGCCCTGGCCACGTTGTTCCGGACCTTGGGCGGTGGCTGGTCGGCGAACGACAGGACGATTTCGCAGTCGAACCCGCCACGCTGATGCCGGTGAGGGACGGCCCTCTCGCCCCTCGCCTTACTTACCCCCCAGAGATTCCGCATGCCCGCCGAAACCGAGTACTCAACCGTCACCCAGGGAGACATCGAAGGCCGTGACCTGGCCGAACTGATCGCTCACGCGCCAGGCCCCCTGGCCTTCGTCGGCATCGACTTCAGCGGCCAGGACCTGTCGCGCCTGAACTTCAGTGGCGCCCGTTTCGAGCGTTGCCTGTTCGCCGGCAGCAATCTCACGGCGGCCAAGCTGGAGAACAGCCAATGGCAAAGCTGCCGGGGCGGCCAGGCGATCTTCACCTCGGCCACCCTGACCGATGCCCGCTTCCGTGGCTGCGACCTGAACAACAGCCGCTGGCAGCGCAGCAAACTGGCCCACGTCAGCTTCACCGGCTGCAAGCTGACCGGCGCCAATTTCGCCGATGTGTCGTCGCTGGGCCTCGGCTTCGACGATTGCGTGCTGCGCAGCGCCTGCCTTTCCGGTGTGTCGTTCTTCAAGTCGGAGCTGCGTAACCTGGACTTCGCCGAGGCCGACCTCAGCTACTGCGATTTTCGCAAGGCGGTGTTCGTCGACGGTGGTAGCCTGTCGCTGGCACGGGTCAACGACGCCCGCTTCGATGAAGCAGACCTGCGCGAGGCCAGCCTCGATGGCTTGCGCCTGGTCGATGCAAAACTGTTCAAGGGCGCGATCATTTCCAAGGCCCAGGCCGCCATGTTACTGGCCGGCCTGGGGCTGACCGTACGCTGAAACCAACCACAGTTGTAAGAAAAGTGCCTAGCGACACGTTTACACTGTCCAAGCTTTTCAGCGGCCTGGTCCGCATCACCTGCCGTCGTTTGACGGCCAGCGCATTAGGGCGACGGAGCACGCGATGGGTATCAAGAAATCTTCGGTAGAACTGAAGCGAGACCTGAAGAACACAGCCGCCAATCTGGAACGGACTGCCGGCGAAATCAGCCTGCTCGCCGAACAGATCGAAGGTGTCGATGTGGTTGCCGTGCTGCACCTGATGAATCGCCTGTACAAGGATGCCGACCAGCTCAAGGCCTATGCCGAAGAGGTCAAGGCCGGACGCATCGTGCGTAAGACGCAGGGCTGATTCGACTAGCCCCGGTTGTTGCTGCTGCCATTCGATTGCACCAGTTGCTCGACCCCGCCATACAGGCCGATACGCTGGTAGACCGGCTCGGTCGGGGCGAGGAACACGGTGCCCGGCCCGGTGAAGGTCTGTAGCAGCAGTTCACCAGACGTCACGCTCTGGAACAGCGAGCCCCCCGATTTCTCGGCACGGAAATCCACCGACGCGGTACGGGCCAGGGCGAAGTTGCCATCGACGGTGAGTTTCTCGCCTTTGTCCAGGGTGATGATCATCAGTTCCTCGACCGGCACCGGCGACTTCAAGGCGACCACGCCATGGCCTTCGATGGCGGTCTGGAACAATCCCTCGCCGCCGAACAAGGCACTGGACACCGAGCGCTGCATTTCCGCCTTGACGCTGATGCCACCGGACGCGGCGATGAACGCGCCCTTGTCGCAGATGATGCGTTCATCATCGACGTTCATCAGCAGGTAATGGCCGAAGGTCGGCTCCAGGTAGACCTCGCCGCTACCACTGATGCTCGACTGGAACATGGTCTCGCCGCTGGCCAGCCGGCGCATCACGCCAGAAACCAGGCCACCCTGCATCTTCGATTCGAGGGTCAATGCGCCCTTCATGAAGTACAACGCCCCCGGCTCGATGAGGGCCTTGTGGTCGTCGAGGGTGATGCGCAGCATCTTGGTGGTGATCTGCGCCTCGTTGAGCAGGAACACCTTTTCCGCCACGCCGAGGCTGTCCGAGCCCTTCAGGCGCGGATAGGCGACCACCTCGATCTTGATACGGTCGGTTTCAACGGAGTCGAGAACGCTCAGCGCTTGGGTCATGTCCATACATCCATGCAAAGGGAGCGGCGAGCGTATCAGCGCCGACGCAGCAGGACCATGAAAAATACCCCACCCATGACTGCCGTGACGATGCCGATGGGCAGGTCTTGCGGCGCGATCAGCGTTCGCGCCAGCACATCCACCCAGAGCAGGAACAGTGCGCCGAGCAAGGCGCTGACTGGCAGCAGGCGACGATGCTCGGCGCCGACCAGGCGCCTGGCCACGTGCGGCACCATCAGGCCGACGAAACCGATGGCCCCGGACAGCGAGACCAGCACGCCGGTGAGCAACGCGGTACTGGCGAACACCCACAGGCGCAGGCGCCGGCTGTCGAAGCCCAGGCTCAGGGCCGACTGCTCGCCCGTGAGCAAGGCATTCAGGCCACGGGCCAGGCCAAGCAGCGCCAGCAAACCGAGACTGACCGCGACAGCCGGCACGATCAGGCTCGGCCAGCGCGCCGAGCCCAGGCCGCCGAGCATCCAGAACAGCACCGAACTGCTGGCGTGCTGATCGCCGAGGTAGAGCAACAGGTTGGCCAGTGCCATCGTCACGAACGACACCGACACACCGCTCAGCAGCAGCCGGTCGCTTTCCAGCCTGCCGCCCTGCTGGGCGATGGCGAGGACCAGCAGCATGCTGCCCAGGGCGCCGATGAACGCCGCCAACGGCAAACTCAGCAGGCCGGCGAAAGACCCGAGGTAGAGGACCACCAGCACGGCGCCCAGGGCGGCGCCGGAACTGACGCCAAGCAAGTGCGGATCGGCCAGCGGATTGCGCGTCACGGCCTGTAACGCGGTGCCGACCAAGGCCAGTCCCGCGCCGACCAAGACCGCGAGCAGCACGCGCGGGGCGCGGATGGTCCAGACGATGCGCTCGTGTCCCCTGCTCCACTCGCCGCCGACCTGCAAGCCCAGGTGCTGGCCAACGATTGCCCAGACCTCGTGCAAGGGAATCCGCGCGGGGCCGAAGCCCAATGACGCCAGGCAGGAAAACAGCACGGCGAGCGCCAATCCGAGCAGCAACCAGCGATAGGCCCCGGCGCCCCTGAAAAACCTCATCGCCCGGCTCCGTACAGGGTCGGATGCAGTGCCCTGGCCAGGGTCTCTACCGCCTCGGCGTTGTCCAGCGAAGGCACCACCTGCAGGTAGGACAGGACCACGAAACGCCGCTCACGGATCGCCGCCATCGACTGCAAGGCCGGATCGTCCAGCAGGAAGTCACGCTTCTGCTGCCAGGTCTGTGCACCGTAATCGACGATCACGATCACCTGCGGGTCGCGCTCGACCACGCTTTCCCAATTGGCCTGGGTCCAACTGGCGGGAATGTCCGCCATCACGTTGCGCCCGCCCGCGGCCTCGATCAGCGCCTGTGGCATGCCCAGGCGGCCGGAGGTAAAGGGACGGTCCTCACCGCTGTCATAGAGGAACACCCGGGGCCGAGGCTGGCCGCCTACCCGTGCGCGGACGTGTTCGATGCGCCCGCGCAAGCCTTCGACCAGTTCGGCGGCGCGAGTCTCTACCGAAAAGATCCGGCCCAGGTTAGTCAGGTCCTGGTAGAGGCCTTCCAGGCTCGCCTGCCGCTGCGTTTGCACGTGGGAGCAGGACTCGCTCAACTCGTAGACCTGGACCCCCAGCGGCGCCAGGGTCTGCGGGGTGACCGGGCCGCCAACGTGCATGCCGTAGTTCCAGCCCGCAAAAAAGAAATCGGCATCGGCGTCCAGCAGGTTCTCCACCGAGGCATAACGGCTGGCCAGTTCCGGCAGGCCGTCGAGGGCCTGGCGCAAGCCGGGGTCGAGGGTTTTCCAGCCACTGATACCGGTATAGCCGACCATGCGCTCGCGCAAACCGAGGCCGATCAGCATGGCGGTCATGTTGATGTCATGGCTGACAGCGCGTTGCGGCGCCTGGGTGAAGGTCACCTCGCGCGCGCAACTGTGCAGCGTCAGGGGATAGTCGCCGGCGAGCGCCGAAAGCGGCAGCCAGGCGAGGATCAGCAGGCGTTTGTACATGGTCAGACGATCCAGGTGATGCGCGGGTGGCCCGCCAGGGGGTGACGATCGACCAGCGCTCGCACACCGAAGACGTGCAGCAGCAGTTCAGCGTTCAGCACTTGCTCTGGCGAGCCTTCGGCGACGAGGCGGCCATTGGCGAGCACGTACAAGCGATCACAGAACGCCGCCGCCAGGTTGAGATCATGGAAGCTGGCCAGGGTCGAGACAGGCAGGCTGCGCAAATGGCGCAGCAGCTCGATCTGGTAGCGCGGGTCCAGGTGATTGGTCGGCTCGTCGAGAATCAACAGCCGCGGTTGCTGGACCAGGGCACGAGCCAACAGTGCACGCTGCTTTTCACCGCCGGACAGGTCGAGAAAATCCGCATCGGCCAGCGCGAGCATGCCCACCTCCTGCAAGGACCGCTCGATCAGCCCGGCTTCCTCATGGCGTTCGCCTTCGAACAGCCCTTGGTGCGGCGTGCGGCCCATGGCGACCACATCCCGTACGCTCAGGCCGAGCAGCTCCGGGAACTCCTGGAGAACCACCGCGACATGCTGCGCACTCCAGCGCGCACTGCGTTGCCAGAGCGCTTCGCCTGCCAGACTGATGCTACCGCGCTCGGGGCGATTGGCCCGATAGGCACAGCGCAACAGGCTGGTCTTGCCGCTGCCGTTGGGACCGATCAGGCCAACGAACTCGCCCTCCTCGACCCGCAGCGCGATGTCTTGCAGGCTCCAGTGACGAGCGCCATGCGGCGACCAGTCCAGCCCTTCGATCTGCAACAGCGGCACGGCGGGCACTCAGAACCGGTAATCGGCGGTGACGAAGAACGAGCGCGGCTCGCCGAGCATCCATTGCAGCCCATCGCTGCTGGCACTGGTGGCGTACTGGCGGTCGAACAGGTTGTTCAGTTGCAGGCCCAGGGTCAGGTCCGGCCGCAGGTGCCAGTCGAAATTGGCATCGACCACCGTGTAGCCCGGCACGCTGTGCTGGTTGGCGTTGTCGGTGTAGCGCGAATCGACATAGCGCAGGCCCGCCCCCGCTTCGAAGCGTTCGGCGAAGGCTTTGCTCAGCCACAGGTTGGCGTCCCGGCGCGGCACGTCGAGCGGACGATTGCCGCTGTAATCGTTGCCGCCATTCTGGAACTCATCGTACTCGGCCCGCACCAGCGCGGCATTGGCCGACAGGCGCACCTCGTAAGGCAGGGTCAGTTCCAGACTGGCCTCGATGCCATCCGAGGATTGCTGGCCGATTTGCTGCTGTATGTTTGAGTTCTCCGGGTCAGCGCTGAGCAGCTTCTTCTTGACGATATGGTAGGCGGCCAGGGTCCACTCCCCACGCCCATCGAGCAGCAGTTGCTTGATACCGACCTCCGTCTGCCTGGCCTTGGTCAGGTCCCAGGTCTGCTGCGTCGCGCTGAGGGTCAGCAGGTTGCTCACACCCTCGGTGCTGGTGGCGTGCTGGGCGTAGAGCGACAGGTTCTCGCTGAGCGCGAAGACCAGGCCGGCGCGCCAGTTGTAGCCGGTCAGGCTGCGGTCGCTGCGGCTGTCGCTGGCGATGTCGGTACGATCCAGGTGCACCTGGTCGCGGCGCACGCCGATGACCAGCGATAAGCGTTCGCTGAGCCGGGTGCGGTTCTCGGCGAACAACGAGAATTGGCGCGCCTTGCTGCTGTCGCGCGAGCGATAGGGATCGTTGCTCAGGTAGCCACCGCCGCCGGACTGGCCGAGCGGAACCAGGTCGGTTGCGGTGTTGCCGAAGTCATGCTTGCGCAGGAAGCGGATCGAGTTGTAGTCGGCACCGACCACCGTACGGCTGTCGAGGCCGAACAGCGTGTGCTCGAAGGTGAGGCTCTGGCGATCGCCAACCTGCTCCTGGGCATGCAGGATGCGGATGAAGTCGCTGCGCTCGACCAGGCCGCCCGACTGCCAGCGATAGCTCTCGGCATTGCGCCAGCTGCGCTGGGTCTTCATGTAGTACAGCTGGTTGCTGGCACTGATGCTGTCGCTGATGCGCCAATCCGTGGTCAGGCGCGTCGACTGATCGTTGTAGTGCAGCACCGCATCGTCGACGTTGTAGTTCTTGTCGCGCAGGCTTTCCCGGTAATGACCGTTGACCAGCGGCGTGCCCTGGTATTGCTGCGGCTTCTGGTCGGCATTGTCATGGGCCAGGGTGAAGCTCAGGTCGGCGTTGGCCTGCCAGCGCAGCGCCGCGCTTACCGCCAGGCTTTTCGAGTCGCCGCGATCGACCCAGCCGTTGCTGGCCTGCTGGTTGAGGTTGAAGCGGTAGCTCAGGCTGTCGCTCAGCGAGCCGCCGCTGTCCAGCGCCGCCTGCTGACGGTCATCGGAGCCATAGCCCAGGCGCAGATGATTGCGGATCTCGCCCTCGAACGGTTTCTTCGGCACGACGTTGACCACCGCGCCGGTGGCGCCCTCGCCGTACAGCACGGAGGCCGGGCCGCGCAACACATCGATGCGCTCCACGGACCAGGTATCGACCGGAAAGGTCACGGTGCCGTTACCGACATACAGCCGCGTACCGTCGTACAACTGCATGATCGAGGAATGCCCGGTAAAGCCACGGGCCGACAAGGCGGTGCCGCCGTTGCCGGGTGAGCCGACGAAGGTGATGCCCGGCGAACGCGTCACCGCGTCCTGCACGGTGAGGTTGTTGCGCTCGTCGATCTGTTCACGCGCCAGGCTGCTGGTGCTGGCTGGAGTCTGCAGCGGGGTCAGGTCAAGGCGCGAGCCCGCGGGCAGTGGCGTATCGAGTGTCGGCTGGGGCGCCTCATGGGTCGTTTCGGTAATGGCCGTGGACGGCAGGGCCAGGGAATCGGCGGCCTGGGCCGGCGCAGCCAGCAGCAGGCACGGTGCCAGGCTGGCACCGGACAGGACAACGAACAGGGAATTACGGGACATGTCGTTCCAACTCGCAACAGGAATGAATGAATCCCGGAGGGAACAACGCATGAGGCATCGCGGGCGCACTTCGCCCACGGAAACCGGCCTGCGCCCGCCCACCGCGGGTTTGCCAAACGATGTTTCACAGACTGCGTGAAAACGTAGCGAGCGAAGGTCAGGCAAGACAAAAAACGGCGAAAAAGCGCAGTTTACGAGCTGTAAATGAGCATTTTGAGCCGGTTTTTAACGCCGCATGACCGAGCGCAGTAGTTTTTGCACAGTCTGCTCAGGCCGGTCTCCGGGCTTGCGAGGGTCGTGAAGCATTCACCTTCCCATGCCGTGGCACAGTGGTCTGTCGAATGCGTCGCTCGCTTACCGTTGCGGGGGCAGCACCGGACTTGCCATGGAAATGGCGCACCGGTTTCCCGTTTCACCCCATGCACGGCGGCATGAGGCACCTGAAACAGGCGCGCATCTGACCATCGAACCCTCTACGCGTCAATCTCCGTCGTCTCGGCGGCGCCGCCGAAGCGAACCCGCTGAAGAATCTGTGGACTGTAAATTGATATGTTGTAACATTGCAATTCCACTTTCCCAGGAACACCTTCCGATGTCCGTTCGACTCCTATCCAGGCTGACGCCGCTCGCCGCCGCGCTGCTCATGGCCAACAGTGCATTGGCCGACCAACCCCTGACGCTCGATCAGCAGGTGATCACCGCCAACCCGCTGAAAAGCCAAACCCTCGCCTCGCCGACCAGCGTGGTCGAGGGCGATGACCTGACCCTGCGCGAGTCGGCGCAGTTGGGCGAGACCCTGAAGAACCTGCCGGGCGTGTCTTCCACCTATTTCGGCCCGGTCGCCAGCCGCCCGGTGATCCGTGGTTTCGATGGCGACCGTATCCGCGTCCTGCGCAACGGTGTCGGTGCCCTGGATGCCTCGTCGCTGTCCTATGACCACGCGGTGCCCTACGACTCGGCCAACGCCGAGCGCATCGAAGTGGTACGCGGCCCGGCCGCCCTGCTCTATGGCGGCAGCGCCGTCGGCGGCGTGGTGAATACCTTCGACAACCGCATCCCGACCGAGCCGGTCGAGGGTGTGCATGGCGGTGGCGAACTGCGCTATGGCGGCGCCGACACCAATCGCAGCGCCGCCGGCAAGCTGGAGGCTGGCGACGGCAATTTCGCGCTGCACGTAGACGCCAACTCGCGCCAGTTCAACGACACGCGCATCCCCGGCTACGCCCATTCCAGCGAGCAGCGCGCCATCGACGGCGACACCGACAAGCATCGGGTCGGCAACAGCGACGGTCGCCAGGACGGTGGCGCTATCGGTGGTGCCTACCACTGGGACCATGGCTACGTCGGCCTGTCCTACGACGAATACGATGGCAACTACGGCTCACCGGCCGAAGACTCGGTGCGCATCGACATGGAGCAACGCCATTCCGCCATGGCGGCCGAAATCCGTGACCTGCAAGGCCCGTTCAGCTCGGTGAAGCTGGACGTCGGCCACACCACCTACGAGCACCGCGAAATCGAGGACGGCGAGGTCGGCACCACGTTCAAGAACGAGGGCTACGAAGCCCGCGTCGAAGCGCGTCACAAGCCCATCGGCCCGGTCGAAGGCGTGGTCGGCGTGCAGGTCGCCAGCAGCCAGTTCCAGGCCCTCGGCGAAGAAGCCTTCGTGCCGCAGACCGACACCGACAGCACCGCCCTCTTCGCCCTGGAGAGCTGGCAGGCCAGCGAGCGCTTGAACCTGACCCTGGGCGGGCGCCTGGAACACACCAAGCTGAGCCCGGATGCCGAAGGCAACGAGCGTTTCGAGGGCACCGACGAAAAACACAGTTTCACCGCCGGCAGCCTGTCGTTCGGCTCGATCTACACGCTGACCGATATCTGGTCGCTGGCCGGCACCCTGAGCTACACCGAGCGCGCGCCAACCTTCTACGAGCTGTACGCCAACGGCCCGCACGAGGCGACCGGCACCTATGAAGTGGGCGACGCCAACGCCGAGAAGGAAAAATCCTGGTCCACCGACCTGGCCCTGCGCTTCGACAACGGCACCCACAAGGGCAGCGTCGGCGTGTTCTACAGCCGTTTCTCCAACTACATCGGCCTGCTCGGCAGCGGTCGCTACCTGGATGAAGACGGCCAGGAAGTCGCCGCCGGCGATGACGAAGCCCTGCCCGAATACCTGTACAGCGGCGTAAAAGCCGAGTTCTGGGGTGTCGAGGCGCAGGATCTCTGGCGCCTGGCGCAGACCCCCTACGGCGATTTCGCCCTGCAAAGTTCGGCGGACTACACCCGCGCCAAGAACAAGGACAATGGCCAGCCGCTGCCGCGTATCTCGCCGCTGCGCCTGAACAGCGCCCTGCTGTGGAACTACCAGAGCTGGCAGGCCAGCTTCGGCGTCGAGCACGCCAGTGCCCAGCGCCGGGTGCCCAACGAGGAGTTGTCCACCGACGGCTACACCACGCTCAACGCCAGCCTGGGTTATCGCTTCGACGTCGCCGAGAGCCAATGGCTGGCGTTCGTCAAAGGCGACAACCTGAACAACCAGACCATTCGCTACGCCAGCTCCATCCTGCGTGACGAAGTGCCTGCGGCTGGCCGCAGCATCGAGGCTGGGGTCAAGGTCGCGTTCTGACGCGAGAAAGTACCGGAGCCGTCTGACCGGCTCTGGTGTCTATTTATCTCACATCAGGATCTTGAGCCCTTCGGCGGGTCCGGCTGCCTGGGATCCAAACAGATGGGCATCGCACAAGGTTGCATTGGCGTGCTCGCGCATGATCGCTTCAGCGCGAGCGCCCTGACAGGAAAGCAATGCATCGGCCACTGCGTGATGCTGCATGTGAGCAAAATTGAAGCGGCGGTATTCCAGAACAAGGTTGTTGCGATCAACGGCCAGTGAACTCACTGAGGCGAACGGCAGATGTTCGTTGCGTGCCAGGGCCTGGGCGATTGCCGGGTTAGCGCTTTGCTCGACAATGACCTGATGAAACGCTTGTTGATGTCGTGGTACTCGGCCAGATCCTCTTCACTGACGTAGCCTTTTTCGAACAAACGGTCCCCCTGCTGCAAGCACTCCAGCAGCGTTGCCCGCGCCTGCACGACGAAGGGCGTGCATTCGATCTGCACTATTGCGCGCACTCGGTCAGCCGCGCCGCATTCAACGATTGGCTGTCCGGCGGTCCATTTACCGATCAGGTGCACTTGCACATTTCGGGGCAGCGGGCGGATATGTGTGCCGTTCTGCAAAGCACGCAGCCTGGCTGCCATCTGTATACCTGCGGGCCCGTCGAGCTCATGGAGCATGTCCTGACGTCTGCCCGTGAGCTGGGCTGGAGCGAAGAACGTTTGCACCGTGAGCACTTTGCCGCCGCACCAACGAATCATGCGACCGATACCGGCTTCGATGTACGTCTGCGCAGTTCTGGAATGATCTACTCGATACCGGCTGATCGCAGCATCACTCAGGTACTCGATGAAGCTGGCATTTGTATACCCGTTACCTGTGAACAGGAGATCTGCGGAACGTGCCTGACCGGCGTGCTGGAAGGTGAACCGGATCATCGCGACAGTTTTCTCACCACCGAGGAGCGAGTAACGAACGATCAGTTCACGCCGTGCTGCTCACGCGCGAGAAGTGCCTGTTTGGTCCTTGACCTCTGAGGCGATTGCGGGTCACATCACTCGATAACAACGCACCACAACCTCATCGGCTGCCGGGTACTGCACAAGGCCGATGAAGGTTGTGGGTACCATCCAGTCGAGGCGCCCTGCCGGTACTTGAAAACACGGCGAACAGGTACAGCGATAGTGTTCTTCAGCAATGGGCCAGATACCTTGCGCCTCCAGTTGGTTCCCCTCCTCGCTCATTACCAGCACGCCACGGTTGCGAATGTTGATGCGCTCACCTCTGTCGGTGAGCAGGCTGTAGCTGGCGTCCAGTTCGCCAACGCCATCGGGACGCAGCAGAAAGAAATCGGCCCCACCGGCCAGAACGCAGCCTTGCAGATCGCGAACCCCTCGAAGCAGCCGCCGAGAATCCGGTGGTTGTAGCGTTCGCCGCCAACGCCACGCCCTACAGCCTCGCCTGCTGCGATACGAACCCGGATGGTCATCACCCGCTCAAGCACGGGGATTGATGAGTCGTGCACACATTCCTCCACACGGCCTGACAGCCTCCAAAAGTACGACACAGAGCAACTGTCGGGCGGCACGGACGCTCGTAGGCACGCCGACAGTTATCCGTATGGCTCATCACCGATTGGTCTTGACCATTGTCCAGGTCCGCGTACGCACACGCTCGGCTGCGGGGGAGATCGGCTGCAGCGGGAACAGTGTCTTGTAGACGTCTTCGGGCACGTACATGTTGGGGTTGTTGCGGATGGCGGCATCGACCAGGGCAGTGGCATCCTTGTTCGGGTTGGGATAGCCGATGCGGTTGCTCACCCGTGCGATCACGTCGGGCCGCAGGATGTAGTTGATGAACGCATGGGCCTCTTCGGCATGGGGTGCCTTGGCCGGAATCGCCATGACGTCAGACCACATTGGCGCGCCTTCCTTGGGCAAGGCCATCTCGACCTTGACGTTCTTGCCCGCGGCGTCTGCCAATTGCCGGGCGATCGCCACCCCACCCGACCAGCCGACTGCGACGCAAATGTCGCCATTGGCCAGGTCCATGCCGTAGCGCGAAGAGTTGAAGTAGGTGACATAGGGGCGGATCGACAACAGCAGTTCCTGAGCCTGCTTGTAGTCTTCGCGCTTCTCACTGTTCGGATCCAGCCCTTTGTAATGCAGAGCGATAGGGACGATCTCGTTGGCCGCATCGATGAAACCGACCCCACAACTGGAGAGCTTGGCCAGATTGTCCTTGGCGAAGATCACGTCCCAGGTATCCATGCGTGCTTCTGCGCCCAGTACCGCTTTCACCTTGTCGACGTTGTAGCCAATCAATGTGGTGCCCCAGAGGTAGGGCACGGCATAGCGGTTACCCTTGTCACCCGCTGCTTCGAGGCTGGTCATGAAACCGCTATCGAGGTGTGACCAGTTGGGTAGCTTGGCGCGGTCCAGGGGCTCGAACGCATCGGCGACGATCAGCCTGCCAATGTTGGAGCTGCCGGGAAATACCACGTCATACCCTGAATTGCCGGTGAGCAGCTTTGCCTCGAGCATCTCCACGTTATCGAATACGTCATAGACCGGATGGATGCCGGTTTCCTTCTCGAAATCAGCCAGCACTTCCGGCGGCAGATACTCGATCCAGTTGTAGATACGCACCTCGTGCGCCTCAGCAGCCGACAGGCCCGTCGCGACAGACAGCCATGCAGCGGCCACTGCCGCACTACGCATAAATTTGTTCATTCGCATGCACTCCTCGACGAGCCGGTTCAATAGCGGTAGGTGAAGTAAAGTTCCAGTGCGCTGAAGTTCTTGTCGTCGCCAAAAGCCTCCTTGGCAGCAGCTTTTGGCTGTACCCAGTTGTAAGACAGTGACGTATAGAAGGACTGCGTCGGCGTCCAGTCGAGAAACACCACGCTTTCGTCAGCGAAGCGCCGGTCACTGACAGTCGCGCCCTGGAAGTTCTTCTCGTCCAGCCAGAATTGATAGTGAATGGCGCCAAGCGTCAGAGTTTCACTGAGGTGGGTCTTGAGCGAAAACTGCTGGACGCGTTCGTTGCTGTTGAACAGCAGGTAGTTGCCGACCACATCACCGACCAGCCAGGTACTCCAGTCAATGAAGCCCTTGCTCAATGGATCCCAGGCTTTCTGGCGGCTGTCGCCCAAATCGTCGTCACCGGAAAAGCTTGCGTAGCGGTAGCCAAGAATCGGCGTCAGCGGCAATTGGTCGAAGGCATAGTCTGCCTGCAGATACCAGGCGTCAGCTGCGTAATCGACACCATCGCCAGTGCCGGTTTCCCACGCATATTCAGCATTGAGCGTAAGCGCCGGCAACCCCGGCAACTTGCCACGTAGCGCACGCAGGTTGTAGACCTGCATACCGTCGCGCCGCGTGTTGCTGCCCTGCCCGGCCAGCGATTTGACCTTCATCGCCATGGCACCAAGGGTGACGTGGTCTGCGAGGGTGTAGTCGAGGTTGGCCCCGCTCATGTGGAAGTCGCCGAGGTCATCGTCAGTGCGCAGGCTGAAACCCTGGGCCTGCAATGCGCCGTGGTCCCAGGCCAGCACGGCGGAGTCTTTGAAAGCGGTACGCGGTCCGAGCCAGTAAGCGCCATCCTCGAACAGGTCGAGATTGCCATCCATGACGATGAAGCCTGTGCCGATCATGTAATTCTGACGACCGGCCTTGAATGTCCACTCACCGCTGCGCAGGCCTGCATACAGCTCTTCGAGGGCCACGTCACCATCGGAACTGCGTGAGTACCCACCGGCGTCACCGTCCCCCAAGGTCGTTGCATCCACCACCGAGCCGCCTGCCAGTAACGAGACGTCAGGGGTGAATGCATAGTCCAGAGTGATGCCGGGCTTCAAGTAGAACTCTTGCCAGGCAATCTTGCTGCCATCGTTCTCGCCATTGCGTAGATCGATACGCCCCAGGCCGAAATTGACGTTGCGCGTGGTGACGCTGGCACCGCCCGCTTGCAGAGTGAGTTCGCCCTTGAGGTCACCGCTCTCGAAGCTGTAGCCGGCGAGTGCCAATGGGCTCACCAGTGGAAAACCAATTGCCAGCACCGCGTAGGAAAAACGCTTGGTCGTGTGCATGTTGAAGCTCCTGTGTCGTTGTTGTGTTACAGGGCAGCCGGGACAGTGCAGTACACCGCCAACACCCGCTCGCGCAGGTGGTTCGCAAGCAACTTGCGTTATTGGAATTGGATGGTCAGGCAGTCAGTGTTGCGGCGATGCACCTGAGCATGCGCACGCTGTCCGTGTCGAGATCGGTCACGGCCTGTGGCAATGAGGACTGTTTGACGATCACCACCTGCGAAGGCAGGTCGACGAACAGGTATTGGCCATGAATCCCGCCCGCCATCAGCGCCTGACTATGGTCGTTGAACACGTACCACTGGCTGCGATATGACGCGTCGGGAGTCCACTGGGCGAACTCTGCGTTGGCGGCATAGATCGCCGGATCTGAACCGGCGGCGATGCGTTCGAGCGTTTCGCGGCTCAATACCTGAACACCCTCGCGGCGCCCACGATTGGCCAGCAACTGGCCAAAACGAGCCATGTCACGCAGGGTCGCGCTGAAGCCTGCGCCGGCCACGCTGCGCCCCCATGGATCAGCCATGAAATAGCCATCGCGCTGGCAACCCAACTGACGCCAAACCGCCTCCAGCATTTCGGCGCAGGGCTTGCCACTCGCCCGCTCCATTACCCAGGCCAGCACTTCCGTGGTAGCGGTGACGTAATGGAAGAAACCGCCATGCTCACCGCGTTTGCGCAGTGCTGGCAGGTATTGGTAAAGCGACTCGAAGTGCGCGTATTGCGCCAGCGCAGGTTGAAAGCCGCATGAGTAGCCGTACTGCGAACTTTCGGAATTGGGATCGTCATACACCTCGCTGTATTCGATACCAACCGCCATGTCGAAGAGTTGCCGCACGGTCGCATCGGCGAAAGCGCTGCCCTCCAACTCGGGCACGTAACGACGGGTCAATGCTGTGGGATCCAGCAAGCCATCGCTGACCAATTGCTCGCCAAGAGTACCGATCAGCGACTTTGTCACCGAAAACATGATGTGCCGGTCATCAGCGCACTGACCGTTGAAGTAACGCTCGTAGATCACCGAGTCGCCTTTGAGCACGATGAACCCGTCGGTATCACTTGCCAGCAGATGGTCAAGCACGCTGACCGAAAGACCACACACACTATTGAAATGCAACGCATCCAGTGGGCTCACCGCTTCGCTGAGAACACTTGGCGTACCACTGCCAGCCTGAACGTCTATGGACGGACGCAAACGCGCCAGATTGCGAAACCCCCAGGTATTGAACGGGGGCGTCATCCAGTTACTCCAGGTGACACGTTGCCGTGGCGTGGCAGGAAAACCTTGCATGAGCGGTGGCAAGACGATTTCTGCCGATGCCGCCTCATGAGCCTCGGCATACCGACGGCAAAGTGATTGAGGGTTGAATGAGTTCATAGTGCTGACCCTGGAAATGACTCTGCATGGAAGCAGATGCCAGGAAATAATTAATCCTGATAAATATTTTAGTCAATAAAATATTTTGCCCGGGAAAACCTGTCGGTTTATCATCCAGGCTTATCCTGAAACCCAGAGAGCCCCTGTGAGCGGACTACGAGAACAGCAAAAGGAAATGCGCCGCCAAGCGATCTCCAGGGCAGCCGTCGACCTGTTCAAGCAACAGGGATTCCAGGCCACCACTATCGAACAGATCGCCAAGGTGGCCGGAGTTTCACCGCCCACCGTGTTCAAATACTTCGGCAGCAAACAGGAAATCATCCTGGAAATGCTCAAGGAGGCAGACCTCCGGGCGATCTTCGACACCCGTGAACACCTCTCACGCTTCAGCGATCCGGTGGATGCACTCTGCCATATGGAGGAACTGCTGGTGGGCTATGCACTGGAAGTACTGCCTGCCCCACTTTGGCGGGAATTGCTGCCCGTGGTGCTGAGCGGCGGTGATAGCGGGTTGCCGGAGGCCTACCGTGAACTCAATGCTGGGTTGCTCACGGAAATCACTGATGTCCTGCGCGATATGCAAGAGGCCGGACGCCTGCGGGCCGATCTCGATGTAGAACTGGCCGCGTTTCTGCTCAACGATTACTCACACTTGCAACTGCTGCGCCTGACCAGCGCCGATGAGCCCGACCTGCAGGCGCACTCACGCCAGGTCAGGCTGACAACCCGGCTGATCTTCGAAGGCATGCGCGCCTTCACAGGCGCAACGTCAGAAAAAACTTAATAAACACAACAAATTAATCCCATTATAGCGGTCAACTATCTCTGTCCAGCTGTGCCACTTTGGCGCCCTACCTAAGATTGCCACGATGCCAACAGCACCGCGGCAACACCTTCAGAGCAGCGTCCAGGTGTAACTGAGGATCACCCTGTTCTCATCGATATCGCTGCGGTAGTTCGAACGCGCCGCGACGTTGCGCAGACGAATGCCAAGCCCTTGCAAGCTGCCGCTCTGCACCACATAGGCGATATCCAGGTCGCGCTCGTGCTCCTTGCCTTCGAAGCCCAGCCCGGTGTCCACGTTGTCGCCACGGATGTAGCGCACCGTGGTGGTCAGGCCGGGTGCGCCCAACGCAGCGAAATCGTAGTCGTAACGCACCTGCCAGGAACGCTCGTCGGTATAGGCGAACTCATAGGTCGGCACCTCGTTGCCCAGCGGCGTGATATTGGCGAACACCCGTGGAAAGGCGCTGTCGCCATACATCGCCTGGTAGCCGAGGTAGAACGTGTGCCCGCCGCGCTTGGCCGACAGCAGCGAGAAGAATGCCTGGTTGTCGATCTTGCCAAGCAACTCATCGCCCTGTTCCCGTGCGCTGTAGTAGCCGAGGTTGGCCCCCAGCAGCCAATTGCCCACCGGCTGGCTGTGCTTGAAACCAACGAAGCCTTGCGCGTAGATATCCTCCAACTGTCCGTACCACAGGCTCAATGAGCTGCGCTTGTCGTTGAAGGCGTAGTCGCCACCGAGGTAATCGAAGGCATCGCTCTGGGCCTGGCGCTGCGGCAGGTGGCCGAGCATCGCCAGCATCTTGTCGTCCCCCGCCTCGTTACGCAGGCTGGTCGTGCTCAGGTGCCCGGCTTGCACGGTCAGCCCTGCCAGTTCGCTGGAACTGACGGCGACGCCCTGGTAGCTGGGCGGCAGCAGGCGGATATCGCTGAACGCGAGTACCGGCAGATTGGGTTGCAGCTCGCCCACTTTCAGCTCGGTGTTGGACAGCCTGGCCTTGAACGTCAGGCCCAGGCGGCTGTATTCATCGGCGGCGCGGCCGCTTTCCCGGGTCGACAACAGGCCGCTATTGACCCGGTCCGGGCTGCTGTCGAGCTTGACCCCGAGCAGGCCCAGGGCATCGACCCCGAAACCCACCGGCCCCGGCGTGTAGCCGGACTTGTAGGTGAGGATGAAGCCTTGCGCCCACTCCTCGGCCTTGGATTGCTGGCTGGTGCCGACGATGTCGGAGAAGTCGCGGCTGAAGTAGTAGTTCCTCGCCTGCAACGTGGCGCTGGAGCCCTCGAAGAAACCGCTATCCGCCGCCATGCTGGCGAAGGGACAAGCGGCAAGGGACAGGATCAGGTACGGCGTTTTCTGTGGGGTCATGGCATGGCTCTTATTGTTATCGACGACAGAAGCCTCTTCGCGCACGCAAGGAGGCGCTAATGGACCACGGATGAATCAGCGGGACACCGGGCCCCGTATCTCCAGGCGTTTGCGCCTGGCCTGCTGGAGCAGATGCACCAGCAGGCCGAGCACAAGCCCCCAGAAAGCAGCGGAAAGGCCGAGGAATGACACCCCGGAAGCGGTGACGAGAAAGGTGAACAGGCCCGCGTCGCGCTCGCCTTCCACGGCGCAACTGCGGCTCAGCGCCTCGCTGAGCGCGCCGAACAGCGCCAGGCCGGCCAGGGCCGCGATCAGTTCGCCAGGCAAGGCCGCGAACAACGCCACCACCGTGGCTCCGGCCAGGCCGAACAGCAGGTAGAACAGGCTGCCCGAGAGTGCCGCGATGTAGCGCCGCGCCGGGTTTTCATGGGCCTCGCGGCTGGTGCACAGGCTGGCGGTGACGGCCGCCAGGTTCAGGCCATGGCAACCGAATGGCGCGAGCAGCGCCCCGACCCAGGCACTGGCGCTGATCAGTGGCCCGGACGCTATCGGGTAGCCGGCGTTGCGCAGCACGGCCATGCCGGGCATGAATTGCCCGGTCAACGCAACCAGTACCAGCGGCAGCGCCAGGTTGAGCACGGCACTGAAACTGAAGCGGGGTTCGATCCATTGCAGGCTCGCCCATTCGAAGGCCAGGTGCGGCACTTTCAGGCTGCCGCCCAGTAACGCAACCGACACCCCCACCAACAGCACCACGGCCACCGCATAACGCGGCAGCAGCCGACGCAGCAGCACATAGGCGGCGAACATGGCCAGCACCAATACAGGCTGTGCTGGCAGCGACTGGAATACCCCGACGCCGAAACCGAACAGGATGCCCGCCTGCAGGCCGGCGGCTATCGAGCCGGGCAGCCGCGCGACCAGCCAGTCAAAAGCACCGCTGACGCCAATCAGCACCAGCATCAGGTTGGCGATCAGGTAGGCGCCAACCGCCTGCTCCAAGCCGATCTGCGGCAACGCCGACACCAGCAGCGCTGACCCCGGTATCGACCAGGCGATCACCACCGGCACCCGGTAGCGCAGGCTGAGCCAGAAACCGAGCACGGCGCTGCCCAGGGAAATCGCGGCGATCCAGGATGACAGTTGACGGCTGTCCAGACCTCCGGCGTCCGCCGCCTGGAAAATGATCACCAAGGGACCGGCGAACGAAATCAGTGTCGCCACGCCCCCTGCCACCAGGGCAGACAACGAGCAATCCTCGAACAGGCCTTTCATGCACGTTCGCTCCCGCCGTGGCCATGCCACAGCGTTGGGTTGTCGTGGGAAACGCGCCCCGGCGAGGGCGCGTCAGGCGGCGATCAGGCCTTGGCGGCGGCCAGCGGCAGGCTGGCGCGTCTGTGCCGGGTGCTGTTCATCACGAACACCAGCATGGCCAGGGCCGCGATGGCGCCCGGCACGGCGAAGGCCAGGAAGTTCAGTTGCAGCGGCAGTTCGATGCCCATCAGCGCGCCGCCGAGCAACGGCCCGACGATGGCGCCATTGCGGCCGATGCCCGAGGCCCAGCCCAGGCCGGTGGAACGGATCGACAAGTCATACAGTTGGGCGGTGCCGGCGTAGAGCAGGATTTGCGTACCGATGGTGGTCGCCCCGGCGATGAAGATCAGCAGGTACAGCACCAGCATCGGGCTGTTGAAGCCGAGCAGGCTGATCGACGCGGCGGCGGCGATGAAGAAGCCGACCTTGACCTTGGTCAGGTTGAACCGATCCCCCAGCCAGCCGCCAAGGATCGCCCCGGCCATGCCGCCGAAATTCAATGCCAGCAGGAACGACAGGCTGGAGCCGAGGCTATAACCAGCGCCGGCCATGAGCTTGGGCAGCCACGAACTGAGGGCATAGACCATCAGCAGGCAGCAGAAGAACGCCAGCCAGATCGACAGGGTGCGTACGGCCAGGCCATTGCGGAACAGCTCCAGCACCGACACGCCGCTGCCCTTGCGCTCGCTCACCACCAGTTCCTCGGTGGCCTCCAGGGACACCTGCGGATCGAGGCGTTGGAGCAGTGCCCTGGCCTGGTCATGGCGACCGCGTCGTACTAGAAAGCCAACCGACTCCGGCAGGTAATGAAGGATCGCCGGGAGTAACAGAAGCGGCACGGCAGCGGCGAAGAACATCGACTCCCAGCCGAAGCGCGGCAGCATGAAGATGCCCACGCCAGCCGACAGCATGCCGCCCAGGGAATAACCGCTGAACATCACCGCCACCAAGGTGCTGCGCATCCTCTTGGGGGCATATTCGTTCATCAGCGCCACGGCATTGGGCATCAGCCCGCCGCAACCCAGGCCGGCAATGAACCGGCAAATGCCGAACTCCGTGGGATTGCTGGCGAAACCATTGACGATGGTCGCGGCGCTGAACAGGGCGAAGCAGATGGCGATGCCCTTCTTGCGCCCGATCCTGTCGGCCAGGCTGCCGAACAGCAGCGCGCCGAACATCATGCCGAACAGCGCATAGCTGCCCAGCGCGCCGGCCTGCAGGGGGGTAAGCCCCCACTCCTGCATGATCACCGGCAGCACCACGCCATAGATGAACAGGTCGTAGCCGTCGAAGATCAGCAGCAAGGCGCACAGGCACATCACCAGCCAGTGGAAGCGGTTGAAACGGGCATTGTCGATGATTTCGTTGACGTCGAGGGTACGCATGGCATGGGTCTCTTGTTTTTGTTGTTAAGACTTGGCGATTGGTTGGTGCAGTCTTTTGAAGCGTGCCCAGGGACTTTCTGAGCGATACCCCGCCACTCCCGCGAAGGCGGGAGTCCAACTGCGGGAATGACGACTATTTGCAGATCATCCTCAACCGAGGTCTCCGCCCCCGACTGGCAACGTCACGCCGGTGATATAGGAGGCCTCGTCCGAGGCGAGGAACAGGATCGCTCCGACCTGCTCGTCGAGCGTGCCGTAGCGTTTCATCGGGCTGGTGTCGAGGGTCTGGTCGACGATCTGCTGGTACCAGACCTTCTCCTGCTCGCTCTGCTCGGCGCTGTTGCGCGGCACCCGCCGGGGTGGCGCCTCGGTGCCGCCGGGGGCGGTGGCGTTGACGCGGATGCCACGCCCGGCATTCTCGAAGGCCAGGCAGGCCGTCAGCGCGTTGACCCCGCCCTTGGCCGCGCCATAGGGCACACGGTTGAGGCTGCGGGTGGCGATGGACGAGACGTTGACGATGGTCCCACTGCCCTGCTCCAGCATCTGCGGCAATGCCGCATGGCAGCACCACAGGGTCGGGAACAGCGAGCGGCGGATCTCGGCCTCGATCTCCTCCTCGCGGTAATGCTCGAACGGCTTGGCCCAGATGGTGCCGCCCACATTGTTGACGAGGATGTCCAGGCGCCCGAAGCGCTCGACGGCCGCTTGCATGACCTGCTGGCAATCCTCGTATCGCTCAAGGTCCGCAGTCAGGGTCAGCAGCTCGGCGCCCTGCCCCAGTTCGTCTTGCAATTCATGGACCAGCTCGGCACGGTCCACTGCAACCAGGCGCGCGCCTTCGGCCACCAGCCGCTCGGCCACGCGGCGGCCGATGCCCTGGCCGGCGCCGGTTACCAGCGCCACTTTGTTAGCGAATCGCTTGTGCATGATTCATCTCCTCAGGCCGAAAGCGCCTGACGCTCCGGGCTGGCGACCTGGGTCGGGGTGAACTTCTCATAGTGAAAGCTCGCAGGCGTCACGCCCTGCTCGCTGAAGTGTTTACGCACCGCATCGACCATCGGCGGCGGCCCGCACAGGTACACATCGACATCGCCGTCGTTGAGCATCGCCACGTTCATGTGCTGGGTGACGTAGCCCTTGCGCGGATGGCTGGACTGCGGCTCGGCCACACAAGTGATGAACACCAGGCTCGGCAGGCGCTCGGCCAATGCTTGCAAACGCTCGACCTGCACCAGGTCGAGATCACGGGTCACGCCATAGATCAGGCTGATCGGCTGTTCGCAGCCGCGCTCGGCCAATACCTCGAGCATCGACAGGAACGGCGCCAGGCCAGTACCGCCCGCCAGTAACAGCAAGGGGCGGCGGACTTCACGCAGGTAGAAACTGCCCAGCGGCCCGGTGAATTGCAGGCGCTCGCCAGGCTGGGCCTGGTCCAGATAGGCGCTCATCAAACCGCCGGGCACGCGCTTGATCAGAAAGCCAAAACGCGACTCGCCCGGCTTGCTGCTGAATGAATAGGCCCGTGTCTGGCTGCCACCCGGCACACCGATATTGACGTACTGGCCCGGCAGAAAGGTTGGCGCGCTGCTGCCCTCGGCGATATCGAAGGCCACCTCCAGCGCTGCATCGGCATGCGGCGTGACGCTGGCCAGGGTCGCCTCGAACTGGCTGATGCCGGTCTTGCAGGCGGTGGATGGCACCGGCACCGCGATCACGCAATCGGAGCTGGGCACCATCTGGCAGGTCAGGACCAGGCCTTGCCTGGCCTCGTCCTCGCTCAGGGCATCCTCGATATAGTCTTCGCCCAGGTCATATTCACCGTCTTCGCAGCGGCACTTGCAGGTGCCGCACACGCCGTCGGAGCAGTCCATGGGCAGGTTGATGCGGTTGCGATAGGCCGCATCCAGCACCTTCTCGTTGGCCTTGCAGTCGATGAACCGGGTGACCCCGTCCTCGAAGTTCAGGGCGATGGTATAGGTCATGGCGATACCTCGGCGCAGGTGTCGTCGATGCGACAGCTGCGCGGCGATTCAGATGTGGTAGATATCGAGCACCTGATGCACGTAGTCGTTCTTCAGCACCACCTTCTTGCGCGTGATCAGCGGCTGCTCGCCGCGCACGTCGAGGCGGTAGAACGAGGTGCCGAAATACACGTCGGTGGTCTTGTAGCGATGACTGAGGGTCTGCCAGTTGAAGCGCAGCTCGACCTGCTCGCCACCCTCCTCCAGCACCTCCAGGTTGGCGATGAAATGGGCGGTACGCGGTTCCGGCGTACTGGCGCTGGAACGCTCGGTCTTGATCCGGAAGACCCGGTCTTCCAGCCCCTCGCGATTGGGGTAGTAGATCAGCGAGATTTCCCGCTGCGGGTCTTCGGTGAGGCGATCATCGTCGTCCCACGAAGGCATCCAGAACACCACGTTGCTCGCATAGCACTCCAGCCATTCGTCCCACTGGCGGTCGTCCAGCAGGCGCGCCTCGCGGTGGATGAAGTCGAGAAGTTGCTGGCGCGTGCCGCTCATGCCGCGCACTCCCCGTCAGTGGCGATCAGCTTGCTGCGCTCGCTGTCGATGGCTTTGCGCATGGCCTGCGCCCAATAGGCGTGCTGGCGCACGAACAACCCTTCGTCCTCGGACTTCACGCCGCTTAGCAGCGGCTGCATGCCCATGGCCCTGGCGTTGTCGTCAGGCCCTTCGATCCAGTGACTGGCGCCACGGCTGAGGTCGTTCCACTGCGCGGCCTGGCCGGCATAGCCGCTCTGGCAGGCGCGGAACTCTTCCAGGTCGTCTGGCGTGCCCATGCCGGTGACGTTGAAGAAATCCTCGTACTGACGGATACGCAGTGTCCGGGCCTTGTCACTCTCGCCCTTGGGCGCGAAGCAGTAGATGGTGACCTCGGTCTTGTCCACGGCGATGGGACGCACCACGCGGATCTGCGTGGAAAATTGATCCATCAGGTAGACGTTGGGGTACAGGCACAGGTTGCGGGTCTGGCCAACGATGATGTCGGCACGGGTCGCGCCGAACTTGGCCGCCAGTTCGTCACGGTGCTCGAACACCGGCCGCACTTCAGGATTGATCAGGCGTGTCCATAGCAGAATGTGGCCGTGCTCGTAGGCATAGACCCCACCGATGCTTTTAGACCAGCCATTGGCATCTACCGTGCGCGTGCCCTCGGCCTCATAGTTGCGGCGCTGCATGGTCGCCGAGTAGTTCCAGTGCACCGAGCTGACGTGGTAACCGTCGGCGCCGTTCTCGATCTGCAGCTTCCAGTTACCGTCGTAGAAGTACGAGGAGTTGCCACGCAGCACCTCCAGCCCTTCAGGCGCCTGGTCGACGATCTGGTCGATGATCACCCGGGTCTCGCCCAGGTAGTCTTCCAGGCTGAGCGTCTGTTCGCTGAGGCTGCCGAACAGGAAGCCACGATAGTTCTGGAAGTGCGCAAGGCGCTTTAGATCATGCGAACCATCGCAGTCGAAGCGCTCCGGATAGCCACCGGTCTTGGCGTCCTTCACCTTGAGCAGCTTGCCGGCGTTGCTGAAGGTCCAGCCATGGAAGGGACAGGTGAAGGAACCCTTGTTGCCCTGCTTGCGCCGGCACAACACCGCGCCACGGTGGGCGCAGGCGTTGATCAGACCATGCAGTTCTCCCTGCTTGTCGCGGGTGATGACCACCGGCTGGCGGCCGATATGGGTGGTGAAATAGTCGTTGTTCCCGGGAATCTGGCTTTCGTGGGCCAGGTAGATCCAGCCGTTCTCGAAAATGTGCTTCATCTCCAGCTCGAACAGCTCGGGGTCGGTGAAGACATCGCGGCGGCAGCGGAAGATACCCTTGGCAGGGTCTTCGTGGACGGAATCGGTGAGTTGCCGGGCAAGGCGATCGAGTGTGCCGGTCATGGGGTCGTACCCTCCGTTGTTCTTGTATCAGGCAGGGCCAGATTAAGAGCGGGTACGAAGGGGCAATAGCCGATTGCTGCAGAACGCTATCCACTTTCTGCAGGGGGCCTCAAGACTCGCGCAGGCTGCGGCAAGGCTCTGCCGATCTACCGTGACGAGGGCCAGACGGTGGATGAATGAGGTGTCACGAATTCGTGTGTCTTAGAAGATGTTCACGATCTTGACGAGCTCGTTCGAATGGCAGCTTCGAGGCAGGAGCGGACGTCATTACTCGGTGTGTCTAGCCGTCACTCCCGCGAAGGCGGGAGCCCAAAAAAGCGCTTCTGGATTCCCGCCTGCGCGGGAATGACGGAATAACGAACGTCCGCTCCTGCCTCAAAGCTTCCTGAGGGACAGGTTCTTCCGTCAACGGTTTCGGCGAAAGGTGGCGGATGGGAGTTCACCGAAGCGCTTGCGGTAGATTTCGGAGAACCGTCCCAGGTGCAGGAAGCCATGGTCCAGCGCGACTTCGGTGACGCTCCGCACCTGGCTGGACGGATCGAGCAGGCGGGCATGGATACGATCGAGCTTGCGCTGGCGGATATAGTCGCCCGGGGATACGCCGACATGGCGCTCGAACATCGTATACAGCGAGCGCTCGCTGACCCGGGCCACGGCCAGCAACTGCCCCAGGCCGATATCGTGGGTCAGGTGCCGCTCGATGTAGTCGAGTACCTGTTCGAAGGAACCGGCCTGGTCGACGACCTGCATGCGCTGCACGTTGTTTGCCAGCAACCCCAGGAGTTTGCTGGCAACGATGCGCGCATAGTAATCCTGCACCTGTGGCAGGCAGTGCATGGCTTCCGCTTCCTCGCAGATCACCATCGCCAGACTGAGAAAACCTTCCAGGGCCCGCATGTCATGGCGCGCCGAGGCGAAGCGGATACCCTGCTCCGGCAGTTGCCAGTGCTGCTCCAGGCAGCTTTTTTCCAGCAGGCTGATCGGCAGCTTGATGATGAATTTCTCGCAGTCGGCCGAGTAGGTCAGGTCGACAGGATCGTCCGGGTTGATCAACAACAATTCGCCAGGGACGTAATAGTGCTCCTCGCCTCGGCACAGGGAACGACAGTGGCCACTGAGCAGGATCTGCAAGTGATAGATGCTTTCCAGCGCTGGCGAGGTGACCCTGACACTGCCGCCATAGCTGAGGCGGCACAGGTCGAGGCTGGAGAACTTGCGGTGGTTGATGCTCGCCTCGGGAAAGCCGCTGGTGGGCAAACGGATACAGTGCGCGCCCACATGCTGGTTGACGTAATCCGATACCGCGTAAGGATCGGCGCGTTCGAACACACGGCTGCGCTCGCTCAGCAAGGAGTTGCTCATTCATCAGGCCTCTTTGTTTTTCTTATATGGCAGAACCGCCAGGGCGGTCCGCTGATCACCGCGCGATTCTAGCCACTGCACCGGCACGGGTTACAACGGCGAGACAAAGGGTTACATCTTTTCGCTCACGACCTCAGGGTCTGTTGGCGCTTCAGTACGTCAACGGACCCTGGATGGAACACGCCCCCGGGCCTTGCCCAGGAGCGTCTATGGTCAAGCCTCCAGTGCCCGCACTCGCTCGCGACGCTCTTCGGACCGGGGTTCTTCGGTTGGCTGCAGGGTGAAGTGGAATTCGATCTCGGCGAAGCGCCCTTCGATGCCATGGGCCTTGGCCCGCTTGGCATCGTCGAAGAAGTCGATGCGGGCGATCAGCTCGTCGCGGGTGGCATAGGCAAAATCGTCATGCAGGTACTTGTCGCCATCCAGGTTGATCTGGGTGGTCAGGTGGCGATGACCCGGCGCAGAGATAAAGAAGTGAATGTGGGCCGGACGCTGGCCATGGCGACCAAGCTGGTCGAGCAGTTGCTGGGTCGGGCCATCCGGCGGGCAGCCGTAGCCGGACGGTACGATGCTGCGGAAGCTGTAGCGGCCCTCGGCGTCGGTGACGATACGCCGGCGCAGGTTGAATTCGGACTGAGACTGGTCGAAGTAGGAATAGGTGCCGCCAGTGTTGGCATGCCAGACATCAACGATGGCTCCGACCAAGGGCTTGCCGCTGGTGTCGAATACCTGCCCCTGCATGAACAGTGGCACGCCAGGGTCCTGGCCGTCATCCAGGCGGGCCTGATGCTGGCACAGCGGTGCGCCGGCCACGTACAGCGGGCCTTCGATGGTGCGTGGCGTGCCACCGGTGCGCCCGGCTTCTTCGTCCTCGGCATCCAGCAGCAGGTCGAGGTAATGCTCCAGGCCCAGGCCCGCCACCAGCAGGCCGGCTTCCTGGCGCGCGCCGAGGGTATTGAGGTAGTTGACGGCCTTCCAGAACTCCTCGGGGGCGATCTGCAGGTCCTCGATGATCTTGATCGTGTCGGTCAGCACGCGGTGGACCACGGTTTTCATCCGCGAACTACCAGCGTCGTTGTCGAAGCCACTGGCATTCTCGAAGAACTTCTGTACCTCGGCGGTGTGGGCAATACGTACGGTCATGGCTGAGTCCTCATCTTGTTTTTGTCTTTGCATCGGAATCGGTTATGGCGAAGCGGTCAATGTTTAGGAGGTCGTTGAAAACGTAGGCGAGGCAGCCAGCGCAAGGCAAAAACAGGCGAAAAAGCGGAGTTTACGAGCGTAAATGAGCATTTTGAGCCTGTTTTTAACGCTGCGATGGCAACGCAGGTAGTTTTCAGCGGCCTACTAGCGGTCGTCGTTATGGATCGAGGATGGATGGCGACACATCGCCATGACCTCGATCTCCATGTAGGGGTAAAGCGGCAGTTGCATCAGGGTGTCGTGCAGTGCCTGGGCGTCCGCCACGTCGAAAATGCTGACGTTGGCGTACAGCCCGGCGATGCGCCACAGGTGACGCCAGGTGCCTTCGCGCTGCAGACGCTGGGCCAGTTCCTTTTCATCGGCCTTGAGCCGGGTCGCCTGCTCGACCGGCATGTCGGCGGGCAGTTTCACGGTCATGCGCACATGGAACAGCATGGGGTTCTCCTCGGTTCAGCGACGGCGGAAATGCGCCAGGCGCTCTTCGTCCAGCACCACGCCAAGGCCTGGTGCACGCGGTACATGCAAGTGGAAGTCACGGTAGAGCGGCGGCTCGAGCAGGATGTCTTCGGTCAGCAGCAGCGGGCCGAACAGCTCGGTGTGCCACTCCAGCTTGTCGAGGGTGGCGAAGGCATGGGCCGAGGCCAGGGTGCCGATGCTGCCTTCGAGCATGGTCCCGCCATACAGGCCGATCCCCGCGGCCTCGGCGATTGCCGCCGTGCGCAGCACCGCGCGCGGGCCACCGTTCTTGGCGATCTTCAGGGCGAACACCGGGGCGGAACCGGCACGCGCCAACGCGAAACTGTCCTCCACCGACTCGATGGCCTCGTCGGCCATCACCGGCACCGGGCTGCGCGCGGAAACCCGTGCCTGGGCCAGGTGATCCTGGCGCGGGATCGGTTGTTCGATCAGCTCGACGCCGGCATCGGCCAACTGCTGGCAGCCACGCAGGGCCAGCGCCTCGCTCCACGACTGGTTGAGATCGACCCGTACGCTGGCGCGATCGCCCAGGGCGCGCTTGATCGCGGCGACGTGAGCGATGTCGCGGGCCGGCTCGTTGGCACCGATCTTCAGCTTGAAATGCCGGTGGCGGCGCAGGTCGAGCATGCGCTCGGCTTCTTCGATGTCTTTCCCGGTGTCGCCGCTGGCCAGCGTCCAGGCCACTTCCAGGCTGTCACGCACGCGGCCGCCCAGCAGTTCGGCGACAGGCAGGCCCAGGCGCTTGCCCTGGGCATCCAGCAACGCGGTCTCCACCGCCGAGCGGGCGAAGGTGTTGCCGCGTACCGACAGCGCGATGCGGCGCATGGCGCCGTTGATGTTGCCGGCATCCTGGCCGATCAGCAGCGGTGCGAAATAAGTATCCAGGTTGACCTTGATGCTCTCGGGGCTTTCGTTGCCATAGGCCAGGCCACCGATGGTGGTCGCCTCGCCGACGCCTTCGATAGCGTCGCTGCAGAAGATGCGCAGGATCACCATGCTCTGGTGCTGCATGGTGTGCATCGCCAGTTTGTGCGGACGGATGGTCGGCAGGTCGACGATCAGGGTTTCGAAGCGTTCGATAATGGGCGATGTCATGACAGGTGTCCGGCACGAATGAGAGAGACGGCGGACAGCGAGCAGGCAGCCTGGGGCGCCTCGTTCACGTTGCGCAGGCGCCGCATCGGGGCAGTGGCATCAGGTAGTATGCGTGGGCGCATGACATATCCTTCAGGTTTTGTTCTTGTCTGCGCACAGACTGGCCCCAGTAAAATTGATGGTCCAATATCGTTTCGGTCTCGCTGCATACCCTGGAGGTATCGTGGAACTGCGTCACCTGCGTTACTTCCGCGAGGTCGCGGAAACCCTCAACTTCACCCGCGCCGCCGAGCGCCTGCACATTGCCCAGCCGCCGTTGAGCCGGCAGATCCAGCAATTGGAAGATGAGCTTGGCGTGGCGCTGCTGGAGCGTGGCCGGCCGCTGCGGCTGACCGAGGCCGGGCGTTTCTTCTATGAGCATTCGACCCAGTTGCTGGAGCAATTGGGCCGCGTCTGCGACGACACGCGGCGGGTCGCCCATGGCCAGAAGCGCTGGCTCGGCATCGGCTTCGCGCCTTCTACGCTCTATGGCGCGTTGCCGGAGTTGATCAGGCGCTTGCGCAGCGACGGCGATGTGGAACTGGGCCTCTCGGAGCTGATCACCCTGCAGCAGGTAGAAGCGTTGAAGAGCGGGCGCATCGATATCGGTTTTGGCCGCATCCACATCGATGATCCGGCCATCGTGCAGCAGGTGATCAAGGAGGACCCGTTGGTCGCGGCGATGCCCGTCGGTCACCCGCTGCTGGCCGCGCCGGTCAGCCTGGAGGCGCTAGCGCGCGAACCCTTCGTGCTCTATCCGGGCACGCCGCGCCCGAGCTACGCCGATCATGTATTGGGGGTGTTCCGGCGCGAGGGGCTGAGCATTCGCGTGGCGCAGATGGTCAACGAATTGCAGACCGCCATCGGCCTGGTGGCCACCGGGATAGGCGTGACCCTGGTGCCCGCCTCGGTGCAGCGCCTGCACCGTGACGACATCGGCTATACCTCGCTGCTCGACAGCAAGGCCACCTCGCCGATCATTCTCAGCTATCGCGCCGGCGACGATTCCAGCCTGTTGCGCAGGTGCCTGAACGTGGTCGACGAACTACAGCCTTCGCCTGGCGCGCAATAATCATTATCATCGGCAACCTTTTCCTCCCCTCCAGCGCTGCCGATGCCCGAGAACGACCCCTCCAGCACCCCGCCACGGACATCGAACGCAGAAGCGTCGACGCCCGACGATGTGCTGCGCACCTTTCTCGACCAGCAGGACCAGCTACGACGCCAGCTCAGCCGCTGGGTGCGCTGTCGCAGTACCGCCGCCGACCTGATGCAGGAGCTGTTCATCCGCTTCTGGCGCCGACGCGATATACAGGTCGACGACCTCGGCCCCTACATGATGCGCAGCGCGCGCAACCTGGCGGTGGATCACTTGCGCAGCCAGGGCAGCCGGCAGCGCAGCGAGGCCGCTCTGCTGCCGGAGCAATGGCTCGGCGAGCCAAGCACACCGGAGGCCGGCGCCCAGGGCAGCAGCGAACTGCGCCTGGTCGAAGCGGCCCTGCGCGACTTGCCTGAGCGTACCCGGCAGATTTTCCTGCTCAACCGAGTGCACGGCCAGACCTATGGCGAAATCGCCGATGCCATGGATATCTCCGCCAGTGCCGTGGAAAAGCATATGATGCGAGCCCTCGACGCCTGCAAGCAGAGCCTGGCCGTCGTCCAGCGTGACGACAGCGGAAAGATGCGATGACACCCGAAAACCTCTCCACCCTCGAAGACGCCGCAACGGCCTGGGTCGTGCGCCTGGCCGACCAGCCAAGCGCACAGGATTGGCGTGCCTTCGAACAGTGGCTGGCACAGGCTGCGCAACATCCAGCCGCCTATTCACGCGCCCTGCAGGCCTGGCAACTGGCCCAAGGCCTATCCAGCCTGGCGCGCGAGGAGGATGTCGCGCTGCAAGCGATCCTGGCCAACGGCAGGCGCAAGAAAGCCCGTGCCAGGCAATGGCGTGGTGCCTGGGCCCTGGCCGCCAGCGTGCTCGTGGCCAGCCTGGTCATGCTGCTGTCCCGGCCAGAACGCTGGGTGGATGACTGGCAGGCCGATTACCACAGTCGGCCCGCCCAGGTGCTGCACGTGGCACTGGCGGATGGATCGACGGCCACGCTCGATGGCGACAGCGCCCTGGACTTCACTGAGCACGACGGCCGGCGCCTGGTGACCCTGCGGCGTGGCGCGGCGTTCTTCGAGGTCAGCCATACCGGCACGCCGTTCATCGTCAAGGCCGGCGGTGGCGAAGTGCAAGTGCTGGGCACGCGTTTCGAAGTCCGTGAGCAGACGCAGGACATCAGGGTAACGGTCGAACAGGGACGCGTCGCCGTGGTCCCGGCGACGGGTGTCGAAGCCAATATTCTGCTGGCCAACCAGACCATCGCCTTCCACGACGGCCAGGCTGGCGACCTGCAATTGGCCGACCTGGAGCAGGCCTTGGCCTGGCGCAGCGGACGCTTGAGCTTCCGTGGCCAGAGCATGGGCGATGTCGTCGCGACCCTGCAGCGCTATTACCCGGCGCGCATCCTCATCCTCGATGACGCCCTGGCCAGGCGCCCGGTCAATGCCGACCTGGTCAGCACCGACCCGCTCGCCGCCCTCGCGGCGTTGCGTGGCAGCCTGGGTTTCCAGCAGATGAGGCTGCCCGGCGGGACTCTGCTGCTGCACTGAGTATCCAAGGCGAAGACGCTCTGCAATAATGCGAAAAATTCTCATTAGTGGTGTTCGCGTCGCCCCATGCCCTTCCTGCGCCCTTCCCTGAGTCTCACCCTGCTGCTGGCCCTGTCCACGCTCGCCATGCCGGCGCGCAGCGAAGACCGGCTGGCGGCCGCGCTGTCGACCGAGCATGCCTTCGCCCTTCCCGCCCAGCAGTTGGCCGACTCCTTGCGCAGCTTGAGCCAGGCCAGTGGCGTCAACATGGTCTACGTGGACGAAGGCCTCCTGCGTCGGCCAGCCCCGGCCCTGCAAGGCCGGATGACACTGGCCCAAGCCCTGGCCCGGTTGCTCGACGGCAGCGGCCTGAGCTATCGCCAGGGCGCCGCGAATACCCTCGCCGTGGAACCGGCTCAGCCTGCTCCCCAGGCCGAGCTCACGCCCTTGAACATCGATGCTCGTCGTAACGCCAGCTATCAGCCAGGCCCTGCCGCGCAGGTCAGCCGTGGCCGGGAAAACTGGTTGCATACGCCGCAGGCGATCGGCCAGGTCGCCCCCCAGATTTTACGCGACCAAGCCCCGCGCAACCTCGACGATGCCCTGCGTAACATCAGCGGTATCGTCCAGGGCAATACCCTGGGCAGCACCCAGGACACCCTGATGAAACGTGGCTTCGGTGACAACCGCGACGGCTCGATCCTGCGCGATGGCCTGCCGGTGGTGCAGGGGCGTAATTTCAATGCCACCAGCGAGCGGGTCGAAGCATTGAAAGGCCCGGCAGGCCTGCTGTACGGCATCCAGGAGCCTGGCGGGGTGATCAACGTGGTCAGCAAGACTGCGCAACGCGAGCCTTACCATGCCTTGAGCAGCCGCGTGTCCAGTTACGGGCACGGCAAGAATGGCAGTGGCGGAACATTGGACAGCACGGAGGCACTGGGCGACAGCGACTTCGCCTACCGGTTGATCCTCGACCAGCAGGACGAGGACTACTGGCGCAATTACGGCGTCCATCGCGAAGAACTGGTCGCCCCCTCCCTGGCCTGGTTCGGCGAGGACACCGAAGTGCAACTGGCCTACGAATACCGCGAGTTCCTGACCCCTTTCGACCGCGGCACGGCCATCGACCCACGCACCAATCGTCCCCTGGCGATCCCTTACCAACGGCGCCTCGACGAGCCATTCAACGACATGCGCGGGCGCTCCGAGCTGGCCCGCCTGAGCATCAACCGGCAGCTATCCGCAGACTGGACGCTGCGCGCCGCCTACAGCTACAACCGCGAAACCTACGACGCCTACCAGGTGCGGGTTACCGGTGTGAATACCGCCACCGGCACCCTCAGTCGCAGCATGGACGGCACCCTCGACTCGCTGAGCCGCAACAGCATCGGCCTGCTCGAACTGGCTGGCGAGCACAGGCTCTTTGGCCTTGACCATGAACTGCTGCTGGGCATCAGCGACGAACACCGTCTCTATTACCGCGCCGACCTGCTGCGCCAGGCGAGCAGCAGTACCTTCAGCTACCTGAACCCGGTCTATGGACAAGAGCCGGTGCCGACCCAGGTGTCGGCCGACTCCAGCGATCAGCTCGACCGCCTGCGCAGCATGGCCTTGTACCTGCGAGACTCGATTCACCTGAACGAAGACTGGCTGCTCATGCTCGGCAGCCGCTTTCTCACCTACGACCAGTACGCCGGTCGTGGCCGCCCGTTCCATGCCAACACCGACATCGATGGCCAGGCCTGGGTGCCCAGTGCCGGGCTGGTCTACAGCTTCGCACCGGGGTGGTCCTGGTACGTCAGCTACAGCCAGTCGTTCAAGCCCAACTCGAGCATCGCGCCGCTCAATGCTTCCAGTGCGCAGATCATCGATGCCAGCATTCTTCCCGAACGCGCGCGGGCCTGGGAAAGCGGGCTCAAATTCGAACAGGACGACGGCCTGACCGCCAGCCTGGCGCTGTTCGACATTCGCAAGCGCAACGTGCTGGTCAGTGAGCTGGTGGACAACCAGTCCATCAGCCGCAATGCCGGAGAAGTCGGCTCGCGCGGCCTGGAGCTGGACTTCAGTGGCGAGCTGGCCCGCCACTGGAGCCTGGTCGGCGCCTACGCCTATACCCGGGCGCGAGTGCTGAGCGATCCCACCCTGCAAGGCAATCGCCTGCTCAACGTACCGCTTCACAGTGGCTCGCTGTACCTGACCTATGCCAACGGCCCGCTGCTGGGCGGCGATGACTTGCGCCTGGGCGCCGGCGCGCGCTACGTCGGCGCACGCGCCGGGGACCCGGCCAACAGCTTCGACCTCCCCGCCTACACCGTGGCCGATGCCTTCGCCAGCTACGAGACCGGCCTTGGCGAACATCGCCTGCGCATCCAGCTCAACGCCAACAACCTGTTCAACCGGCACTACTACACCTCCAGCGTGAGCCGCTACTTCGTCTCGATGGGCGATCCACGGCAACTGGTGCTGTCCACCACCCTGGAGTTCTAGGGGACGCCCCCGTAGGTGTGCGCCTACGCCCCAGCCCTTAAGTCATCGTCATTCCCGCGAAGGCGGGAACCCAGAAAATTCGAAGCATCTGGGCTCCCGCCTTCGCGGGAGTGACGGTGAGTCACAAGGTCTGCTTTTGCCTGGAACCAGCCATCCAAACTCTCATTCAAGCGTCCCCACTTCAGGTTCTTAAAAATAATTTTCATTTCCAGGTGAGGTATATCCGCACGGCCTCCGTGAAGTGGTTGAAAGGCGATCGATTCGCCACGATCCACAGCGCAGAGACCCAGCCGATATGAAAGTAAGACAACTCGTTGCACCGTGCCCCTCCACCCGCAGCGCCTGTGCCTATGGCGTCCTCGCCCTGGCTCTCGCACAGCCGCTGTGGGCTGCCGACGCGACCTCCGCGAACGCCCTGGAGCTGGATCAAGTCAACATCGATGGCAAGGCCGTCGAGGCGACCACCACCGAGAAGAGCAAGGTCAGCTACCAGGCCACTCGCGCCTCGGTCGCGACCCGTAGCGAAGCGCCGCTGGTCGAGGTGCCGCAGTCGGTCAACGTGGTCACCAACCGGGTCATCGAGGACCGCGCGCCACAGAGCCTGGACGAAGCGATCAACGCCGTCAGTGGCGTCAAGCAAGGCAACACGCTCGGCGGCACCCAGGATGCGATCCAGAAGCGCGGCTTCGGCACCAACCGCGACAACTCGATCATGCGTGACGGCATGCAATCGGTGCAGGCCCGCAACTTCACCCCCACCACCGAGCGCATCGAAGTGCTCAAGGGCCCGGCCTCCATGCTGTATGGCATCCAGGACCCCGGCGGCGTGATCAATGTGGTGACCAAGAAGCCACAACTGCAATGGGCCCACTCGGTGTCCGGCTGGGGCACCAGCTTCGGTGGCGGCGGCACGCAGATCGACAGCACCGGGCCGCTGGGGGATTCCGGCCTGGCCTATCGCATGATTATCGATGACCAGCACTACGATTACTGGCGCAACTTCGGCGACATCGACCAGACCGTGGTCGCGCCCTCCCTGGCCTGGTATGGCGAAGACACCAGCGTGTCGGTGGCCTACGAGCACATGGAATACTCGGTGCCATTCGACCGTGGCACGCAGATGAACCCACTCACCGGCAAAGTGCTGGACATTCCGCGCACGCGCCGCCTGGACGAGGCGTTCAACGTCACCACCGGCCGCTCCGACGCCCTCAACCTGCGTGTGGAGCAACGCTTGAACGATGATTGGAAACTCAACGTTGGCTACGGCTACAGCCGCAACTACTACAACGACTACCAGTCGCGCTTCGTGTCGGCCAACTACACCACCGGCCAGGTCACCCGTCGTGGCGATGCCACCCGCGACGCCAAGCACTTCGCCCACACCGCGACGGTCAACGCCCTGGGCGACCTGAACTGGGGCGGCATCCGTCACGAAGTGCTGGTCGGTGTCGACTACATGAAGAACGAACGCACCCTCGGCGACCTGATCCGCAACGTCAACGACACCAGCTTCAATTATTACAACCCGGTCTATGGCCAGGTGCCGGTGCCCAGCCGAGTGAGCGCGGCGAACAGCGACCAGACCGACAAGCTCAACACTCACGCCCTGTTCATCCAGGACTCGATCCATCTCGACGAGCGCTGGATACTCCAGGCGGGCCTGCGCTACGACGCCTTCGACGAACTGACCGGCAAGGGCCGCCCGTTCATCGTCGGCGCCGATGTGAAAGAGAGCAAGGTCGTGCCACGCGTGGGCCTGGTCTACATGATCCAGCCGGACTGGTCGGTCTACGGCAGCTACACCGAGTCGTTCCGCCCCAACACCTCGATCGCCACGCCGATTGGCGACCTGCCACCGGAAGAAGGCAAGTCCTACGAGATCGGCAGCAAGTTCCAGAACGACCGCGTTACCGCCACCGTGGCCGTGTTCAACATCATCAAGAAAAACGTGCAGACCAGCGAAACCTGCGGCACCGAGACCTGTACCCGGGTTTCCGGCAAGGTGCGCTCACGCGGCCTGGAAGTGGACGTCACCGGTGAGCTCGACGAGTTCTGGAGCCTCACCGGCAGCTACGCCTTCACCGACACCGAGGTGCTGGAAGACCCGATCCTCAAGGGCCAGCCCATCGATGGCGTGTCCAAGCACACCGCAGCGCTGTACCTGACGCGTGACTTCGGCCGCATCGGCATCGGCGAACTGCGTGCCGGCGCCGGCGGCCGCTACATGAGCCGCTGGGGCGTGAACAATGGCTCGGCCGGCTCGGCCAACATCGAGTACTACCTGCCTTCGGCCAAGGTCGCCGACGCCTTCGTTTCCTACAAGATGACCTTCGACAAGCGCGACCTGACCCTGCAGCTCAACCTGAAGAACATCTTCGACGAGCATTACTACGTCTCGGCCAGCGGCAGCGGCTCACCCGCCATCGTCATCGGCGAGCCGCGCCAGTTGATCGGCAAGGCGACCCTGGCGTTCTGATCGACAGGCACCGGTGAAACCAAGGGCAGATATCCGCAAAGATCGCGTGAGGCTGGAACCCTGAACGACAAGCAAGCGGTGTTGGTTCTTTCGTCCAGCTTTCAGCGCGTTATCAAAACCCTTCGAGCACGATCTTGCCCCGCGTTGCACCGGTCTCGATCAGGGCATGGGCCCGCTTCAGATTCGCGGCATTGATCCCCGCGAGGGCCTGGGTCAAGGTCGAGCTCACCACGCCCGCATCCACCAGCTCCGACACCCGTCGCAGCAGCTTATGCTGCCGGGCTAGGCTGGCCGTGTTGAACATCGAGCGAGTGAACATCAGCTCCCAGTGCACCGATAAGGACTTGGCCTTGAACGGGCGGATATCCAGGACCTGCGGGTCGTCGATCAGCGCCAGTTGCCCCTCGGGCCTGAGCACGTCGACGATCTGCTGCAGATAGGTCTCGGTGTGGTTGAGGCCAATCACATGGGTGACATCGGAGATACCCAGCCGCTGCAACTGCTCGGCCCATGGCTGGTGGTGGTCGATCACATGGTGGGCACCCTTGGCGCTTACCCACTCGCGGGTTTCCGGTCGCGAGGCGGTACCGATCACCGTCAGGCCGGTCAGGTGACGCGCCAGTTGAATCAGCACCGAGCCGACACCGCCAGCCGCCCCGACGACCAGTAATGTCCCGTTCGTCATCGGCTCGAGGTCCTGCACCTTGAGCCGGTCGAACAGCAGCTCCCAGGCGGTGATCGCCGTCAGCGGCAAGGCTGCCGCCTCGGCAAAGCCCAGGCTCGTCGGCATGGGCCCGACAATGCGCTCATCGACCGCCTGCAGTTCGGCGTTGCTGCCAGGGCGTGTGATATCGCCGGCGTACCACACCCGGTCCCCTTCCCTGAAGCACGAAACCCTGGAACCGACCTTGCGTACGATGCCGCTGGCGTCCCAGCCGAGGATACGCGGCTGCCCTGCGGGCGGCGTCGAACCGGCCCGGACCTTCACATCCACCGGGTTGACGGAAACCGCCTTGACCTCGACCAGCAGATCGTGGTCGCGCAGCGTGGGTTCAGGCAGTTCGAGGTCGACCAGCGATTGCGGATCGTCGATGGGCAAAGCGTGGTAGAAACCGATGGCTTTCATGGGCGGGCTCCAGATCGATAGGAAGTGGACGCAGATTGCACCCTGCCCATTCGAAGAAAAACCGGCTATATAACGGAACACTTTCTTCGAAATGCTGAAAATGATTCGACTCGACGACCTTCAGGTTTTCGTCCAGACCACCGATTGCGGCAGTTTTTCCACCGCCGCCCGGCAACTGGACCTGTCTCCCGCCTTTGCCAGCAATGCGATTCAGCGCCTGGAGCGTGAACTCGGTATCCGCCTGTTCATCCGCACCACCCGCAGCCTGAGGCTTTCCGAAGAGGGAGAGCGTTACCTGCCCCACGCACGTACGATCCTGGCCGCGCTGGACAACGGCACCCAAGCGCTGGCGAGCGGTCGCGGGGAAATCGCTGGAACGCTGCGGTTATCGGCCCCTTCCGACTTCGGTCGCAACATCCTGCTGCCGTGGCTGGATGAATTCCAGGCGCTGCATCCAAAACTGCAACTGCACCTGCGCACCAGTGACCGGCCTGCGGACTTGCTGCGCCAGCCGCTGGACGCTGTCGTTCGCTACGGCATCCTGGCCGATTCCGCGCTAGTCGCCATGCCCCTGGCGCCAGGCAATCGCCGCAGCCTGTGCGCCTCGCCGGCGTACCTGAGTAAACACGGCATACCTGCGACGCCCGAGGCGCTGACGCAGCACAACTGCCTGCGTTACGTATGGAGTGAGCAGACGTTCGAACGCTGGAGCTTCCATCTGCCTCGCGGTTCGCAGACCGTGACGGTCACCGGCAACCGCGTCAGTGACGATGCCGACCTGGTACGCCGCTGGGCCCTGGCCGGCCACGGTATCGTCTACAAGTCACGACTGGACCTGCTGCCGGATATTCGTGCCGGTCGCCTGGTCGAGCTGTTCCCAGCAGCGTATGGCGATCCGGCGCCATTGAACCTGGTGTGCGCCCATCGCAGCGCGCTCACGCCGCTGCTGCAGCGCCTGCGCGAGTTCCTCCAGGCATGCTGCGCGCGCGATGCCCGGCTACCCGATTGATCCTGGGGCGCAGCGATGCCTGGAGCAGGAAATACGCCACACAACGCAATCGCGCCACTGGACATTTGCCCCGTCGCTACACTAAAAAGCCCTACTGCGTCGCGGCCTCGGGCCGCCGCGCGCAGCGGCGACCCAGCAACCGGAGATATTGGCGAGGCAAGGATGGCAATCACGCAAGACTATCGCAGGGCCATCGTGTCCACGCCGCTGGGAGATAACGTGCTGGCCCTGGAGCGGCTGGACGGTTTCGATGAGCTGGGACGTGCCTTCGAGTACGAACTGGCGCTGGTGTCGGAAAACCACTCGGTCGACCTCGACGCCCTGCTGGGCAAGCCGGTGCACGTGACCCTGCTGCTGCCCGACGACAAGAAACGCTATTTCCACGGCATCGCCTGCAGCTACGCCCAGGACACCGGCAACGGCCAGTTCGCCAGTTACCAGATCACCCTGCGCCCCTGGTTGTGGCTGCTGACCCGCACCTCCGACTGCAAGATCTTCCAGAACCGCACGGTGCCGGACATCGTCAAGCAGGTGTTCCGCGACCTCGGTTTCTCCGACTTCGAAGATGCCCTCAGCCGCTCCTACCGCCAGTGGGAATACTGCGTGCAGTATCGCGAGACCAGCTTCGACTTCGTCAGCCGGCTGATGGAACGCGAGGGCATCTACTATTACTTCCGTCACGAAGCCGGGCGCCATGTGCTGGTGCTGTGTGACTCCCTATCCGCCCACACCACGGCGGATGGCTATGCCGAAGTGCCGTACTACCCGCACGACGACCAGATGCGCGAGCGCGACCATATCTTCGACTGGCGCATGGCGCGGGAAGTCCAGCCGGGTTCCCTGACCCTCAACGAATACGATTTCAAACGGCCCAGCGCCCAACTGCTGGTGCGCTCCAGCACATCGCGCGATCACGCCAACGCCGAGCACAAGCTGTTCGATTATCCCGGCGAGTACGTGCAAAGCGCCGATGGCGAGCAATATGCGCGCAATCGCCTGGAGGCGATCCAGACCCGCTTCGAGCAGGTGCAGATGCGCGGCTGTGCCCGTGGCCTGAGTTCCGGCCACCTGTTCAGCATGAGCGGCTACCCACGCAAGGACCAGAACCGCAAATACCTGGTCGTGTCCAGCCGCTACCGCATCACCCCGGATCACTACGAGAGTGGCGACGACAACCGCAGCATCCGTTTCGAAAGCAGCCTGAGCTGCATGGATGCCAGCCAGGTTTTCCGCGCCCAGCCAAGTACCGTGCAGCCCATCGTGCGCGGCCCGCAGACCGCTCGCGTGGTAGGCCCGGCCGGCGATGAAATCTGGACCGACCAGTACGGCCGGGTGAAGGTGCACTTCCACTGGGATCGCCACGACAAGTCCGACGAGAACAGCTCGTGCTGGATTCGCGTCTCGCACAACTGGGCCGGCAAGAACTGGGGCGCCATCCATATCCCACGGATCGGCCAGGAAGTCATCGTCAGCTTCCTCGAAGGCGATCCCGACCAGCCGATCATCACCGGGCGCGTGTACAACGCCGAACAGACCGTGCCCTACGACTTGCCTGCCAACGCCACCCAGAGCGGGATCAAGAGCCGCTCCAGCAAAGGCGGCACGCCAGCCAACTTCAACGAAATCCGCATGGAGGACAAGAAAGGCGAGGAACAGCTGTTCATCCATGCGGAAAAGAACCAGGACATCGAGGTCGAGAACGACGAGACCCACTGGGTCGGCCATGACCGCAGCAAGACCATCGACCATGACGAAACCGTGCATGTGAAGCACGACCGTACCGAGACGGTGGACAACAACGAGACCATCACCATCGGCGTCAATCGCACCGAGAAGGTCGGCAACAACGAGACCATCAGCATCGGGGTCAACCGCACCGAGAACGTCGGCAGCAACGAGAGCATCACCATCGGCGCCAATCGTACCGAGAACGTCGGCGCCAACGAGACCATCGGCATCGGCGCCAACCGCAGCGAAACCGTCGGCGACAACGAAACCATCAGCATCGGCAGCAACCGCACCGAGCAGGTCGGCAGCAACGAAACCATCACCATCGGTGCCAACCGAACCGAGAGCGTCGGCGCCAACGAACAGGTCAGCATCGGCGGCAACCAGACCACCAGCATCGGCAAGGGCGAGTCGCGCAGCGTTGGCCAGAGCCGCAACACGGCCATCGGCCAGAGCGACAGCATCAACGTCGGCCGCAACTTCTCGCTGAACGCCGGCGACTCGATCACCCTGGTCACCGGCGCCGCCAGCATCAGCATGAAAAAGGACGGCACCATCGTCATCAGTGGCAAGAACATCACCATCAACGGTTCCGGCTCGATCAACGTCAAGGCCAGCAGCAACGTCGTGGTGAAAGGCCGGAAAATCCTGCAGAACTGAGCCGGAGAGCAGCATGAGCGTGAAGACCTTCAACCCCGCGGCCACCCGCCTCGATGGCGTGGTGATCGGCATTCTCCTCGATGTGCCCAACGCCGGCGCACCGGTGGTGGCATTTGCCGGCTGCCCGTCGGAAACCGGCATCGCCGCGACCACCACCGCCGTGCTCAGCCGTGACGATATCGGCGCCCAGGTCGCGCTGATGTTCGTCGGCGGCGACCCCGCCCAGCCGCTGGTCATCGGCCGCATCCAGCGCCTGCCGCAGGAACCCGCACCTGCAGCCGTTGCTCATCTGGATGGCGAGCGCCTGGAGTTTTCCGCCGAGCGCGAGATCGTGCTGCGCTGCGGCAAGGCCAGCATCACCCTGACCCGCGAAGGCAAGGTGCTGATCAAGGGCGCCTACCTGTCCAGCCGCTCCAGCGGCGTCAACCGCATCAAGGGCGGCTCGGTGCAGATCAACTGACATGGAACTGCTCAACGCGACCCGCCTGGTCGCCGCCTACACCCAAGGCCTGGCCCCGGATGGCCGTGAATCGCTGGTGGTGATCGCCAAGGGCACCTTCGACCTGCCGCTCGATGGCAGCGAAGCGCGCCTGGCGGAAGACCAGCGCCCCTTGCTGATGGCCGACGAATATTTCGGCGAGCCTGGCCTGTCCGCGCCACGCCAGGAAATGGACTTCGCGCCGGTCAAGCCCTTCTGCGACGTGCTGGTACTCGGCAAGGCCTACGCCCCTAACGGCCGGCCCGCCACGCAGGTCACTGCCGGTATTCGTGTTGGCCGCGTGAGCAAGGCATTCAGCGTACTCGGCCCACGCCAGTGGCAACCCGGCAGCTTTGGCGCCAGCGCCGGTGCACCACAGCCATTCCTGGAACAGGACATTTCCTATGCCCAGGCTTTTGGCGGCAGCCACGCGATGGGCGACAGGCCGGGTTTCACCGAATCCTTCATGGCCAATCCGGCCGGTCGAGGCTGGTATCCGAAGAGCGCGGCGACTGCCGACATAGTGGGCATGCCGATGCCGACCACCGAGGCGCTGGGCAAGCCCATCGACAGCCCCCATGGCAACTTCGAGCCCATGGCCCTGGGGCCGATCGGCCGCCATTGGGCGCAGCGCATCGGCTTCGCCGGCACCTACGACGACGCCTGGCTGGCCGACCATTTTCCGTTCCTGCCGCCGGACTTCGATAGCCGCTACTACCAGGCCGCGCCGGCAGACCAGCAGACCGACTACCTGAAAGGAGGCGAAGACGTCCTGCTGCTCAACCTGACCCGACAGGAACGCGCCGGTTTCAAGGTGCCGAGGATGGAAGTGCCGGTGACGTTCTTCCTGAAGAAAGGCGGCCATGAAACGCTGGCGGCGGTGATCGATACCCTGCTGGTGAATACCGAGCTGGGCAAGGTGGAAATCACCTGGCGAGCCAGTCGAATGCTGAGAAAGAATATGTTCGAAGTCTCCGATGTCCTGCTCGGGCGCATGTCGACTGCCTGGTGGCATGCCCGACAGATGGGCAAGACCTACTATCCGTCGCTGTCCGACCTGACCCGTGCCAAACGCCTGGCCCGGGAAAACGCATGAACGCTCCGCTGTCGATCCTGGGCACCGGGATGGTAACCGCGGTTGGCCATGATGCGCCCTCCAGCTGCGCCGCCATACGTTGCGCCATCGACAACTTCCAGGAAACCCGTTTCATCGACCGTGGCGGCGAGTGGCAGTTGGGCGCCAGCGTCACCCTGGAAAAGCCCTGGGGCGGTCGCAGCAAGCTCCTGAAGATGCTGGTCAGCGTCCTCGGCGAAGCCTTGCGGGCAGCGCCGGAAGTCGATCCCAGTAGCACACCGCTGATGCTGGCCCTGGCGGAAAGCGACCGGCCAGGACGGCTTCATGCACTGGACGCCAGCCTGCTGCACGATGCGCAGAGGGAGATGGGAGTAGCGCTACACCCAGACTCCGCAGTCATTGCCAGGGGCCGGGTCGGCGCCGCCGTGGCCATGCTCAATGCACGGAAGCTGATCCACCAGAATGGCCATCGCCATGTCCTGGTCGCGGGCGTCGATTCCTTGCTGGTCTCCAGTACCCTGGCAGAATTCGAACGACGTGAGCGGCTGCTGACCAGTCGCAACTCGAATGGTTTCATCCCGGGTGAAGCCGCCGCGGCCGTGGTGCTGGGGGCACCTGTTCAGAGCGAGCAACCCCAATTGCTCTGCAGCGGGCTTGGTTTCGCCATGGAACAATCCACCATCGACAGTGAAGACATGCCGTTGCGGGCCGATGGCCTGACCCGCGCCCTCCAAGGTGCGCTGGCCGAAGCGGGATGCGGCATGGAGGCGATGGACTACAGGCTGACCGACTTGTCCGGCGAGCAGTACTACTTCAAGGAAGCATCCCTGGCCCTCAGCCGGACCCTGCGGGTGCGCAAGGAATTTCTCCACCTCTGGCATCCGGCCGACTGCATCGGCGAATGCGGTGCGGCCATCGGCCCGGCGATGCTTGCAGTGGCGCTCGCGTCATGCCGCAAGGGCTATGGCGAGGGCAACAACATCCTCCTGCACCTGGGCAACGATGCCGGCGAGCGTGCCGCCGTCGTGCTCGATTATCGCACCGTGAGGGCCGCATAATGGCCAACGAGGTTTTCGCCAACGGCATGGAAGTGTCCTGCAAGGCTGCCCAGGGCAAGTCCGTCGCCTGCTTTCCCGATGTCTGCTTCACGCCGCCACAGGCTCCGCCGACGCCAATGGGCGTGCCGATCCCCTACCCCAACACGGGGATGTCGAAAGACACCACCAACGGCACGCGCTCGGTGAAGATCACCGGCAAGGAAGTGATGCTCAAGGACCGTAGCTACTTCAAGACCAGCTACGGCGACGAAGCGGGCTGCGCCCCCAAGAAAGGCGTGATCACCAGCCGCAACAAAGGCAAGGTGTATTTCACCGCCTGGTCGATGAACGTCAAGTTCGAAGGGCTCAATGTGGTCCGGCACATGGACCTGACCACCCACAACCACGCGTCCCAGCCAGGCAATACGCCCCCCTGGATATATGCCGACTCGATGACCTCCGGCGACAAGGACCCGTGCGCCGGAGACCGTGCCAAGCAGGAAAACGACTGCAAGGGCTACAAGCCCAACGAAGCGTGTTCGGCGGCCCTGCCCTCGCGCAAGAAAGAAAGCGGCGAAGCCCATTCCCTGGCAGACCAGATCGCCGCGGACAAATGCCTCGCCGCAATGCGCTGCACACTCAGGCCCTATGAGCCGCCGAAAGAAGACAAGGACGCAGGCAATGCCTGTTGCCCGTCGCAGACGCCCCACCATCTGATCGAGGCAAGCGCCGTGCATGAAAGCGGCCGCAGCGGTACGACGCTTGCCGGCGTGTCCGATACGTATCGGGCGGGCAAGGCCTTGTCCATCTGTGCCGAGGGCCAGACCCAATACACCGGAACCCACGGCCTGCTGCATACATTCCAGAGCGCCAAGGCCGCAGGAGCGCCCGTCAAGGCGCTGAAGACAAGCACTGGCGGAACAGTCGAAGCGCCTGCCACGACGTATGGCAAAGCCCGGGACAGTGCAGTAGAAGCCGTAGGCCAGACCTTCCCCGAGTCGAGTTGCGACGAACAGTGCCTCAAGCATCAACTGGACTATTACCACAAGCGCCAGGGCATGAGTGACGGCACCGAGATCAAGGCCGTGCAGACAGGCAATTACTCATCCAATGACGTAAGCGCCGCCACCGCCAGAGTGGCCGAGCGAACCGATGCCATCCATGCGATGAGAAATGCTCATGTCGGTGGCTCACGTTGACTATCCACATGGAGTTCTTATGAGCGGACACTGGACCGACACTTTTTCCTTCGTAACCGGAGCCGTGCGTTTCGCCGACCTTGCCTACATCGCCATGTGTGGCGACGAGCTTGAAAAACAGAATTATCCGCACACCTACTTCTCCGAGTGGGACGCAGGCACCTGGGCGGATGGCGGCAAGGTGCTGTGGCCCACCGCCGGCATGTGTGTGGCACGCCGTCCCTTGCAACAGATGTGTGCCGTAGGGATTTATGGCGGCGTACGCCTGATGGGCAGCGGCGACACGCATGAAGAGCAGATCGGCGGCTCGGCTGACGCGATCAAGGCCCGTGGGCCGCTGCGGGGCGTGCGGACGATTGGCCAGCGCGTCTACGTGGTCGGCATGAACCGCCAGGCCTGGCGGCGCGACGATGCCGACAACTGGGTGGCTATCGACAAGGGAGCCAGGCCTGCCGAGGGCGATCGCCAGGTCGTCGGGTTCGAGGCCGTGGATGGGTTTTCCGAGACGGATATCTACGCAGCCGGCTGGAACGGCGAAATCTGGCACTTCGACGGGGTGACCTGGCAACAGAAACCCAGCCCGACCAACATCGTCCTGACCCGCCTACTCTGCGCAGGCGATGGCCAGGTCTATGCCTGCGGCCGCAAGGGCCTGCTCCTGCAAGGGCGCGACGACGCCTGGGAAGTCATCGACCACGAGAGCATGATCGACGATATCTGGGACCTGGCCTGGTACGACGGCAGGCTTTATCTGTCGACGATGCATGGCCTGTTCACCCTCGCGGATGGAAAACTGATCGCGGTGGACTTCGCTGACCAGGAACCAGGCAGTTGCTATCACCTCTCGGCTGGCGACGGTGTCCTGTGGTCGATCGGGGCCAAGGACATCCTGGCCTTCGATGGCCAGAACTGGACGCGAATCGATTGATTATCCGCAACGTTCTCGATCAGCACGCCGAGGAAGCCAGCTTTCTCGGCGGCTTGCGCCTTCAGGCGGTGCATGCGCCGAACTATGACCTCAAGCATTTGCAACGGCTGGAGGAGCGTATCGAAGCGCACCTCGATGGTCTGTCGATCGCGGGAGCGGCCGGGCTCGACGTGTTGTTCGAGCAGTTCAGCCCACATGCCGAGGCTGAGCTGTTCGCCACCACCGTGCTGGCTTTCCGAGCCGGGGACAACGGCAGCCTGGCGAAACTGGCAGCCCATCTTCGTCAGACAACGCATGGCGAGCGCGCCTTCACCGCCGCCATCGGCTGGCTGCAGTGGCCAGAGGTACAGCCCTGGGTCGAACGACTGCTGGCCTCTGCCGAACCGCTCTTCAGGCGCATAGGATTGGCAGCCTGCGGCATGCATCGACACGATCCCGGCCCGGCACTGCTGTCGGCCCTGGGCAATGCCGACAGTCACGTGCTGGCACGCGCCGCACGCACTGCCGGAGAACTACGCCGGCGCGATTTGATGCGCGATATCCGCGTCCATCGCCTGCATGCCGACGCCGCCGTGCGCTTCTGGGCCAATTGGGCGACGGCGCAGATGGGCGACGAAGAAGCACTCGGGCCACTGCGCCTGTTTGCCGAACATGCCGGACCTTTCAGCCTGCGAGCGCTGCGCGTGCTGCTCTGCTGGCAAGCACGCGAGACCAGCGTGACCTGGCTACGCGGCCTGATGCAAAGCACAGCGCATCGACGTCTGGTGATACAGGCCGTCGGCCTGTTCGGCGACCCGTTCAGCGTGCCCTGGCTGATCCAGCATATGCAGGCACTGCCCTTCGCCCGGGCGGCCGGAGAAGCGTTCAGCCTGATCACAGGAGCCGATCTTGCCGAACTCGACCTGGAACTCAGGGACTACCCGGATTACGACGCGGGCCCGACTGACGATCCAGGCGACCCGAACGTCGAGATGGACCCGGATACCGACCTGGCCTGGCCCGACCCGTTGAAAGTCGACGCCTGGTGGCAAGCCAACCGCACAGGCTTCCAGGCCGGGACCGGCTACCTGCTCGGCAAGCCGTTCAGTGAAGCCCAATGCCTGGCAGTCCTGCGGGACGGCAGCCAACGCCAGCGTATCGCCGCGGCCACACTGCTGGCCCGCTTCATCCCGACCCGACCGCTGTTCCCCACTAGCGCCCCGGCAGCCAGGCAGTTGAACCTGCTCTGACTCCGGGGCGGGCATCAGTGACCGCCACCGCTGTCCTGGCCCGCCTTGGCAGTGAACGGCGGCTTGGCCAGCCAGATGATCAGGATCAGGCCCATGAACACCCAGCCCAGCAGGGTGAAATAATCGACGGTCGACAGCATGTAGGCCTGGCTTTCCACCACCCGGTCGATCTGGGCGAAGGTCGACTGGCTGGCACCGCCAAGCTGCTCGATATAGAGCTGCGCCGCCGGATCATAGGGCGAGACGTGCTCAGCAAGCTGGGCATGGTGGAAGATTTCCCGGCGATGCCAGAGCCAGGTGGTCAGCGACGAGGCGAAACTGCCGCCCAGCACGCGCAGGAAAGTGGCTAGGCCCGAACCTTCGGCAATGTCCTTGGGTGGCAGGCTGGACAGCAGGATGGTGGTCACCGGCATGAAGAACAGGGCGATGCCCAGGCCCATGAAAATCTGCACGTCGGCGATATGCCGGTAATCCACTTCGGTATTGAAGGTGGCCCGAACGAAACAGGAAACCCCCATCACCAGGAACGCCCCGCCGGCCAGCAGGCGCATGTCGGTCTTGTGCGCGAAACGGCCCACCAGCGGCGAAAGGAATACCGGCAGAATACCGATTGGCGCGGCGGCCAGGCCGGCCCATACCGCCGTGTAGCCCAGTTGGGTCTGCAACCACTGCGGCAACAGCAGGTTGATGCCGAAGAACGCCGAATAACCGAGCACCAGGGCCAGGGTGCCAAAGGTGAAGTTGCGGTACTGGAACAGGCGCAGGTTGATGATCGGATGACGGTCGGTCAACTCCCAGATCACCAGTGCGATCAGCGCGATGACCGATACCGCCGTGGCGCCAATGATGAACTGCGATTCGAACCAGTCCAGGTCGTTGCCCTTGTCGAGCACCACCTGCAGCAGGCCGACGCCGAGCACCAGCAAGGTCAGGCCGACATAATCGATAGGCGCCTTGACCGTCTGTTCGGGCCGCCCGCCCAACTGGGACCAGACGATGAAGGTGGCGAAGATGCCAATCGGCACGTTGATGAAGAAGATCCACGGCCAACTGTAGCTGTCGGTGATCCAGCCACCCGTGATGGGCCCGACGATGGGCGCGACAACCGTGACCATGGCCAGCAGCGCCAGGGCCATGCCCCGCTTCGCTGCGGGGAAAATGGCCAGCAGCAGCGTTTGCGCCATCGGGTACATCGGCCCTGCGACCAGTCCTTGCATCGCGCGGAACACCACCAGCTCCGGCATGGATTGCGCGATTCCACAGAGAAAGGAGGTGAGGACGAACAACACCACCGCCGCCAGGAACAGCTTCACCTCACCGAAGCGCCGTGCCAGCCAGCCGGTCAGCGGCAAGCCGATGGCGTTGCATACGGCGAACGAAGTGATGACCCAGGTGCCCTGCTCCGCACTCACGCCAAGGTTGCCGGAAATGGTCGGCAGGGCGACGTTGGCGATGGTGGTGTCGAGCACCTGCATGAAGGTCGCCAACGACAGGCCGACCGTGGCGAGCAGCATGCTCGCCGGCCGGAATGATTGATCGCTCATGAAATCTCCGGGTCAGCGCTTGGCGACGCCTGCTTCGCTCGGGCCGTTGGCGTGGATGGTGCGCTCGACCAGGGCATCGGCCTGAACCATCTGCTGGTCATACACCGCCGTGCTGAAGCGCGGCTCCTTGGGCGCTTGCTGGGCCAGCACCGCGCCGTCCTGGTCATGCAGGTCGACGGTGACATTGGTCGACAGGCCAATGCGCAGCGGGTACTTGTCCTGGTTGTCCGGCTCCAGGCGAATGCGCACCGGCAGGCGCTGGACGATCTTGATCCAGTTGCCGGTGGCGTTCTGCGCCGGCAACAACGAGAACGCGCTGCCGGTACCGACGCCCAGGCTCTCGATGGTGCCGCGATAACTCACCTTGTCTCCGTACAGATCGGCCTCGACCTCTACCGGCTGGCCGATACGCATATCCGCCAGTTGGGTTTCCTTGAAGTTGGCGTCGACCCACACTTCGTGCAGTGGGATCACCGCCATCAACGCGGTACCGGGCTGGATGCGACTGCCGACCTGTACCGAACGGCGCGCCACATAGCCAGTCACCGGCGCGACCAGGGTGCTCCGCACCTGGTCGAGGTATGCCTGGCGCAACCTGGCGGCGGCCGCCTTGACGTCCGGATGGGAGGCGATGACGGTGTCGTTGACCAGGGCGAAGTTGGTGTCGAGTTGCTGCTGGGCCGAAGTCAGCGCGCTTTGCGCGCTGTTCAGGGCGTCCTGCGCGTGAGCCAGTTCCTCGCGAGAAATGGCACCGGTGCTGGCCAGCTTGGCACGCCGCTGATAATCCGCCCTCGCCCGCTCGACGTCGACCTTGCGCGAGGCGACCTGGGCCTTGTAGCTGTCGACGTTGCTGTATAGACCACGCACCTGGCGCACGCTTTTGGCCAGGTTGGCCTCAGCGCTTTCCAGGGCGACCTGGGTGTCGGACGGGTCCAGCCAGACCAGCGGCTGGCCGGCCTGCACATAATCACCGTCGTCCACGGCAATCCGCGTCACCGTGCCGGTCACTTGTGGCGTGATCTGCACCAGGTTGCCGTTCACATAGGCATCATCGGTGCTTTGGTAGAAACGGCCGTACAGCTCGTGATAGGCGAAAATACCCGCGCCTGCCGCCAGAACCGCAACCGCCAGAATGCCCAGGTACAGCTTGCGCTTGCTCGAAGGTTTGCCTTCCGTGGCGGGAGTTTTGGCATCACTCGTCGATAGTGCGTCGGACATGGTTTCGCTCTCAGTTCTGATGGGTAGTTGCCGAGGTGGTCGGCTCACCGGTGGTATTTTCAAAGCCGCCTCCCAGGGCCTGCATCAGCAGTGCCGAGGCGTCGATACGTTGTGCGCCGAGGCTGGCCAGTTCACGCTCCGCCTGCAGCAGTTGCTGCTCGACACTCAGCGCATCGAGGTAATTACCGATGCCGTCGCCATAGCGCTGCATGGCCAGGTCATAGGAGTTGCGGGCGATATCGCGGGCCCGGCGCTGTTGCCCCTCTTGCTGTTCGAGGGCGCGGATGCGGGTGATGCCGTCGCCGACATCGCCCAGGGCGGTGACCAGGGTCTGGTTGTACTGCGCGACCGCCAGGTCGTAATCGGCATCGCGAGCCGCCAGTCCCGCGCGCAGGCGACCGCCATCGAACAGCGGCAGCGACAGCGCGGGGCCGATATTGAAGAAGCGGCTCGCCCCCCCGAACAAGGCATCCCCCAGCAACGACTTGGTCCCGGCCGCCGCAGTCAGGTTGAGGTTCGGATAGAACTCGGTCTTGCTGGCATCGATATCCCTGCTCGCAGCCTCGACCCGCCACCGGGCAGCGACCAGGTCAGGCCGGCGCCCAAGCAGGTCAGCGGGAATATTCGCAGGCAGGCCTACGCGCTCCAGAGCGATCAGGCGCGGACGCGCAAGGCGCTCACCCCGGTCAGGTCCTTTACCCAGCAGGGTCGCCAGGCGGATACGACCACGCGCGACCTGTTGCCGTGCAGCCGTCAACGCCGCTTCGGCAGTCGCCTCGATACTCTGGCTCTGCTGCAATTGGTAGTTGCTGTCCAGGCCTGCCTCGACACGCTCGGAGCCAAGTTTCAGCAGATCGCGGGCACGCTTGAGATCCTGCTCGGCGATGTCCTGATTGGCATAGGCCAAGCCCAGGTCGTTGTAGGCACGAACCACATCGGAGGCCAGTTTGAGACGCGCGCCCTGCTGGTCGACTTCGCCAGCCCGTGCCCTGCCTAGGGCCGCCTCCCATGCGGCGCGCTGCCCGCCCCAGAGGTCGAAGGTGTAACTGGCATCGACTGACAGGGTGCGCAAGGTGCCGTACATGTCACCCTGCCCGGCCGGGTCATCCACCCGTGCCGCACGCGAGCGAGTGATGCCCGCGTTACCCGTGACGCTGGGCTGCCTGGCCGCATCGGCCGCCAGGACCGCAGCGCTGGCCTGCCGTGCCCGGGCATCGGCCACCTGTAGATCCGGGCTGGTGGCCAGCGCCTCGCTGATGAGGCCGTTCAGTTGGGGATCGTCAAAGTGATTCCACCAGTCCGCCGTCGGCCAATTGGGCGCAGTCAGTGCATTGGCAAACGTGTGCTCACCCTGCAACTTGGCTGGGTCAATCATCCGGTTTTCGGGGTGCAAGCCTTCGAATGAAGAGCAGGCGGTGAGGCCCAGGGTCGCCACCAACAGCGCGGCAGGAGTGCGCAAGAACATGGATCAGTCTTCTCCCTGGTAGGCGCCTGCGGCGACCAGCAGTTTCTTCATCAGGCGTTGGAGTTCAGCGAGTTCATCGCTGCTCAGAGTGGCCACCAGATCGTTACTGGCATCGGCCGCGATACGTGGCACCTGCTCGGCCAGGACTTGCCCCTGGGCACTGAGGACAATGCGAATCTGCCGCCGGTCCGTCTGGCTGCGCTCACGCACTATCAGGCCCTTGGCCTCGAGCCGGTCGAGCATGCGGGTCATGGCGCCGCTGTCGATATTGAGCAGTCGGGCGAACTCACCTGACGTGCCGCCACGACCTTGGCTGATCAGCAGGATGATCTTGAACTGGGGCGCGGTGATGCCGTGATCCACTACGTGAAGTTCGAGAATCCGGTCCTTGAGCTGATTGAGTTGAGCGATCAGATGCCCGACAGAGTTAAGCAATGAGAATTGGTTGCGATCAAAGTGTTGCACGATAGCTGCCTAGGCAATTAATGCCTCAGAAGATTACTGTCCAGGCAGCTATTTGCCTAATAATTTTTTGTAATGATTTTCCTGAAGAATCCCCTTGCAAGACCCATAAGAACCATTTAACCGGCCCCACTCATGGTCTTGACCCGCCATCGAGCGACTTGAGCACTCTCTCCAGCCTATGCGCGAGCGGTGGCTCGCTTACGCGATTGACGTGAGGCAATGCAGGCACGCAGTCGACTGGAACCTTGCCGTAGCACGTCTCCACCTGATGCCGGCCAGAATCGAAGCTCATGCCCGCCCCAGCGGGCCTGCTGGAGCGCTACAGGCCAGTAGCCCCAAGCGAGCCGGGATCGATGAAACGACTTGCGCGGATCATCGCGAAGGTTGCTAGACCTTCAGCACGACCCGCCCACGACGCGGGCAGGTTTCCATGTAGCGATGGGCTTCGATCACGTCGGCGAACTCGAACGTTCTATCGACCTGCGTTCGCAGCAAACCATCGCGCGTCAATTGATCGATGCCTTGCAGCGCCTTGCCCACCGCTTCGACATCCTGGGGAATACCCAATTCTTCCTTGCCAGTGAAGTTACCAATGCAGTGCACGAAGAACTGGATGTTCTTCTGGAACGCCGCACAGGCCGGGAACGGTGTTTCGTTCCCCCCCTGTAGGCCGAACAGGATCAAGCGCCCGCGCGGCGCCAGCGCATCGCCCAGCAGGCACATCTTCGGCCCGCCCAGCGCATCCATGATGATGTCCACGCCTTTGCCATCCGTGAGTTTGGTGGCCCGGCCGACCAGGTCCTCTTCCTCGGTGAGAATGACCTTGTCGGCCCCCAGCTCGCGCAGATAGTCGGCATCATCCGGCTCCGCAGTCGCGGCGATCACCTTGGCCCCCAGGGCCTTGCCCATCTGCACGATGTAGGGTCCCCAGCATTGGCTGGCGGCGGTGACCAGCACGCTTTCCCCCGGCTTCAGCCGCGCCAGCTCGACGAAGCCAAACCAGGCGATCAACGACGGCAGGTAATGCACGCTTGCCTCTATTGGCGTCAGCACATCGGGATAGCGGGTCAGGGACTGGCGTGGCACCAGGACGTCCTCGGCACAGCACGGGTAGCGATTGGCCGAGTGGGCGGGGAAGCAGGCGACCTTGTCGCCAACCTGCAGATCATCCACCCCAGGGCCGACAGCGGTGACCACGCCGGCAAATTCGTGTCCCAATCCAGCCGGTAGCGTGGCAGCCGTGCTGGCGAGATTCTGCCGCCAGAGCACGTCATACCAGCTGACGCCGATGGCTTTGGTGCGCACGAGGACTTCACCAGCACCAGGAGCAGGTGCGGTGTATTCCTCGATCTTCAGCACATCGGCTTCGCCGAACTGGTGGAAACGAACGATGCGAGACATCACAAACCTCGTCGGTTATACCCTTATGGCCACGGACTTTATCCGGGCTTCCCCATCAATGCCACCCGCCATGACTGATAATGATCATGCCTGGGGATGATTCAAGGGCTGCAAGTTGCTTCGCACAGGCAATCCGCATTAGCCTGAGCGGCCCGTTTCGCCCTTCTCATCCGACGGACAACCGATGAATCGCAATGACCTGCGCCGCGTCGACCTCAACCTGTTGATCGTCTTCGAAACACTGATGCATGAACGCAGCGTGACCCGTGCCGCGGAAAAACTGTTTCTCGGCCAGCCGGCAATCAGCGCCTCGCTGGCCCGTCTGCGCACGCTATTCGACGATCCGCTGTTCGTACGCACCGGGCGCAGCATGGAACCCTCGGCGCGAGCCTTGGAAATCTTCGCCCTGCTTTCGCCAGCGCTGGACTCCATCTCCACGGCCGTGAGCCGCGCCGCCGAATTCGATCCGGCAACCAGCAATGCCGTGTTCCGCATCGGCCTGTCCGACGATGTCGAGTTCGGCCTGATGCCACCACTGATCAAACGCCTGCGCGCTGAAGCGCCAGGCGTGACACTGGTAGTCCGCCGGACCAACTATCTGCTGATGCCTGGCCTGCTGGCCTCCGGCGAAATTTCCGTCGGTGTCGGCTATACCGAGGAACTGCCGGCCAACGCCAAGCGCAAGGTGCTGCGCCGCAGTTATCCGAAGCTGTTGCGCGCTGACAGCGCACCAGGGAGCCTGACCATCGACGAGTTCTGCGCCCGCCCCCATGCCCTGGTGTCCTTCGCTGGCGATCTGAGCGGCATCATCGACGAAGAACTGGCCAAGCTAGGCCGCGAGCGCCGCGTGGTCCTCGCCCTGCCGCAGTACAACGGGCTTGGCACCCTGCTCAGCGGTACCGACATCCTCGCCATCGTCCCCGAATACACCGCCGCCGCCCTAACTGCTGCCGGCGGTGTGCGCGCCGAAGACCTGCCGATTCCCGTGCGCTCCTACGAGCTGCACATGGCCTGGCGCGGCGCCCAGGACAACGATCCTGCAGAGCGCTGGCTGCGTTCGCGAATCCAGATGTTCTGCGGCGATCCGGAGAGTCTTTAACTGAATTCCATTGAAATCCACAAAGTATTTAAAAAAACATCTACTTATGTAGATTTCAATCCATTACCTTCCGTCGATTTCCAGTGGGTTCCAGCAGCTTTGGGGGTATCTTTGGGGGTACTTTTTCAGCTTCTTAAAAGGTACCCCCAGTCTATGGCAGCCAAGACGCCCCCCGCCTTGCGGCGGAAACTCAGCGATGCCTACATCCGTTCGCTGGCCGAGCCCGGCAAGTATGCCGATGGCGAAGTTCCCGGCATGTACTTGCATGTCAGGCAGCCACTGAGTCCAGACAAACCTGTCTCTAAATATTGGAGAATGAAGTACCGCCTGCACGGTAAGGAGAATGTATTCGCAATTGGTGGTTATCCGGATATCAGTTTGAAAGAAGCACGCGAGTTAGCACGCGCGGCGCGCCGTGACCTAGCTAATCAGGTGGCTCCACTTAAAGCTAAAAGGGCCAAAGTAGAAGCACAGTTACTCAATGAGGAGCGCACCTTTGCCTACGTTGCTGAAAAGTGGCTGGAATTCAAATCTCCCGACCTCGTAAGCAAATCTATTTCAGGATTTCACGGCGCACTGAATAATCATATCTTACCGAGCATCGGCCGGAAGCCAGTCAGTGAGATCAAACTTGAACATATTGCAGCAATAATCAATGAGCTACGCCGTGCCCGTATTATGGCTATGGCTAAGCGTGTACGGACTATTATACGCGCCATCTTGGGATTTGCTGAGGGGCGTGGCTGGGTAGAGCGTAACGTGGCAATGAGCAACTGCGAAGAGCTCAAGATCCGCCATGTAGTAACAAGCAACCCTGCAATTGAACGCCCAGCAGATTTAGGAAAGTTTCTCTTGCGCCTTGATAGCCTTATTCCTAGCAGTGTGACGGCTGCAATGAGTTTGCTTGTCATGCTCCCAGTCCGGCCAGGCGAGTTGGCGAAAATGCGGTGGGAGGATGTCGATCTAGTCGGGGCAGACTGGCGCTATGTGGTTAGCAAAACCAAGCACTTAGACAAAGGCAAGCACATTGTACCTTTGCCGGAGCAGGCTTTAGTGCTGCTACGCGAACTGCATACATCCCGCGTCGTAGATGAGGCGGGCAATGGCTGGGTATTTGTTTCACCGGTTTACCCGGGGCGCCCGATTGACGCAACCTCTATGTTGAAATCTTTTCAGCGCATCTGGCCGGAGTATACGATCACCGCCCATGGTTTTCGCGCGACCTATCGAACGATTGCACATGAGCATTTAGGTGTCGATCCTATTGTTTTGGAGCTGTCGCTCTCACACCGTATGCCGGGAGCGTTAGGGGCTGTATATGCACGCGCACAACTGCTGCCACAGCGACGTGAAGCAGCACAGCAATGGGCAGATTATTTGGACCTACTGCGGAAAAACTCACTATTGGGTGGTGCTACTTATACTGACCAGTGACTCGCAGATAAAAATGAGCCCTCCCACTCTAATCGCTTGAGTCAGCCTTTCGACTTCTGGGCTTTTACACTCAGGCAACTCCCATTACATATCGTGATTTTGATAATTAGCACCAAGTCGCCAATCTTGGCCGTAAGGGAATGCGAGGCAAAGCACAGGGGTAAGGCACTTGTCTCGAAGTGAACGACACAGACTAATTGTGTCATCTGAAAAAAGTACTCTCCGCGACTCGTATAGGCCAAGATACAGATCTAATCTAACCGAAAGTTTTAATAAACGGCCCAGCAGACAGGCGGATCGCGGTGATCACTTTCGGTGCTTGCTCATAAAGTTCGGCTGAACGAGCCAGTACCCGTTCTAGCGCTTGTAACTGCTCACGTATTATTTCTTCTGGTCGTGCCACATCACACACTTGGGCAAAGTCCAGCAACCCTTGCCTTGAAGCGAACAATGACTTGTTGCCGGCGAGATCCAGCGCTAGCACATCTTCCGGGATGTAGGCCGTTGTATTGACGATATCGTAGGCCGGCGCCAGACGAGCATCGCGCTGAGTAGGATCGGAATACAGCAGTCCGAAGTTTTTCAGATGAGCATCGCCGTTTCCTAGGATGCAACTCAGGCTCACCGTGGCAAACAACTGCCCCAAGGAACCCTGCACATGCTCGGGCGGACAGAACAGACGGATTGCCTTGGCGATGGCGGAATAGCTCTTGCTGTATTTCTGCTCGGCAGCCAGCCCCATCAATGCTGCCATGTCTTCGAAACCGATGGGGTTGAGTTGCTCGTCCCGGTCGAAGCGGCGCATGACGAACAGCTTGGCGTTGTCGGACAGGTAAAATTCCGGCACCGGAATCCCGGCCTCTCTGGCCACAGACATACAGAGAAACTCGTTGATTGCCAACCCAGGAAACTCATCCCGGCCGCTCTTGATGATCAGGTCGGAGGTTTTCGAAGTAAAACGCTGTGGCCCTGCCTCCTGTTGCTCAGGAACCAGCACCTTGGGCTGAACGCCAGATATCCCTGAGCGCAAAATGTAACGATCCACCAAACCGGCGAAAATGTCCTCGGCACCATCCCAGGCCAGAATTTCCTCCAGCTTCTCCCCTGGGAACTGCTGCCTTCGCAAGAGTGCATCCACCTCCGCTGAACTCACCCCCACACGCCCGATAGGAGAACTGCTGCCGGACAGTGCCAGCAACAACATCGGGTCGACATTAACCACTTTTGCCAGACGGTTGCGCAACTGCTCAAGGACATAACCTTCCGGCAGATTCATCTGGAAGATCGGATGCAGTTCCCGATGGAGATACTCATCCAGGCGTACGGGCATCAGTAGGCTGATTGCCGCCGGAGCCTTGGCCTCCTCATGGTAGCGGAATAGGTAATCGCCGGCGGAGTTGAAGACCCTTCCGCTCTCACCCTCTGGCGTTGCCACCCGTAGAACGGCTGTCATCAGTCAAAAACTCCCTGAATCTCGTCCAACGTAGGCATAGCCGCAGGCGTCAGCGCGAGTTCGCAGTCCATGGCTCCCAGTACTCGTGCATAGGCCGTCATCCCCACCGATAAATCCCCCCTCTCGATGGCGATGACCTTCTGCCGGGTGATACCAGCCAAGGCGGCCAGCTTAGCCTGTGTCAGACCTCGACTCAGACGGCGCTGCCGGATTTGCTCGCCAAGGCGCTTAGCAATAACGGAATGATCCATGTTCTGTATATGTAACAAATAAAATTAAATGTAACGTATACCTAACTAATTAAAAAATCAAAGTGAATGCAATACACCACATAAAACCTATACAAAAAATAAATTGCGTATAAGTATTCCCTCAGAGGCAGCACCGGACGTTACCTGTCGACAACGGATGCTGTGTCTGAAGGAAAGCGATAATGTGAGTCGGAATATGGTTGTTGTGCACCCTGCTGCTGAGCGGCTGCGGCAGCGTCGAGGTTGGACACTACGCGACAAAGCGCCCGCAGTCGGATTTGCCCCGGTTCTTCTCTAAGCCCGTGCAAACCTAGGGCATCTTCCAGAATCGCTCTGGCGAAGTGGCCAAACGCTTCACGGCAGACATCACCAACCACCGAGAAGGCGAGCAGTTGATCCTCGATGAACGTTTTCTCTATAGCGACGGTACTCGCCAGCAGCGCGTATGGACCCTGGTGCCGACTGGCGATGGCCAGTGGCGCGGCCGATGTCCTTGGCGAAGCCCGGGGCGAGCTCGCCGGAAATGTCCTGCGGTGGCGTTATCAATTGAAGCTGGACGTGGATGGCACGACCTGGAATGTCGACTTCGATGTCTGAACAGAAAAACCAAGAAACGGAAAGCTAGAATCGCTTGTCTTGAACGAGAGAAATCCATTTTTAAAAGCCTACCCACCGATATCACAGAAGAGCCGGTGCAAACCTTCAAGGCATTTAACGCCGACGTAGAATGCATGGCCAATTGGCAGATCGATCTCGGGATCACCACCGTGGCGATGAAGTCGATAGGGGTGCTCTACGAGATTCTGGAAAGCCACGACCTACATGTCGTACTGGCCAATGCGGGGTGGTTGATGGTGCTGGCATCGCAATCTCCAGAAAGGCCTGAAAAATCCACTGAGCTAGCAATCCTAATGTCGCAGCGACCGCCAGATGCACCATGCACTGACGCGCCCTCCACTCGGACTGACATTCTATTGCCCCTACCTTTGGACAAGCTCCTGATCGGTGTTTCACAATCGACCACCCGGGTGCGAATCTCAGTGCGCATCGGACAGTTCTACCAGTTGCCGTGTATAGGCATCCTGGGCAGCGTCCCAGAGTATGTCCACCGGCCCTTGCTCGACCGTCCGCCCCTGGCGCATCACCAGCACATGGTCAGCCATATGGCGGATGACGTGAATATCATGGGAAATGAACAGGCAAGCGAGACCGAACTCTTCGCGCAGATCATCCAGCAGGTTAAGGATCTGCGCCTGCACTGAGAGGTCCAGCGCAGAAACTGCCTCATCGCAGACCAGCAGCCGTGGCGCCAGGGTCAACGCCCTGGCAATGCTCGCGCGCTGTCGCTGACCACCAGAGAGTTGCTGTGGGAAACGCCGACCGTGCTCGGCGCTGAGACCGACCCGCAGCAGCAGTTCCTCGACCCGCTGCCGACGGCTGTCGGCGTCTCCCTCACCCTGCACCAACAATGGCTGCTCGATGGAACGGGCGATGCTGTAGCGAGGATTGAATGCAGCCATAGGATCCTGGAAAACGATCTGCATGCAGCGTGTCAGTGCCTGGCTACGGCGGCCGGCGGGCAATTCACTAACCTCCTCGCCGGCAAGGCGTATCGATCCCGCATCCACTGGCAGCAACCCCATCAGAGCCCGCACCAGAGTGGACTTACCGCTGCCGGACTCGCCAATGATGCCGAGGGTCGAACCGGCGGCCAGCTCCAGACTGACATCGTTCACTGCCCGGACCCGACGCACCCCCTGGCGGTGAGTGACCACTAGATTGCGGACTTCAAGCAGCGGGATCATGGCTGGCCCTCCATGTCGGGAAAGGTTTTCACTGCGGGCAGCTCCGGCAGCCGCGGCGGTGGGTCGCCCGGACTCCGCCGCACCTGGCCGGGACGAGCCAGAAGCAAGCCGCGGGTATAGGGATGAGTAGGTCTTTCCAGCACCTGACGCGCCGCCCCGGCCTCGAGGATACGTCCGCCCCGCATCACTGCGATGTCATCCGCATAGCGGGCGACCAACGCCAGGTCATGGGATATCAGTAGCACCGCCAAGCCCAGACGACGCTGTAGATCCGCCAGCACCTGCATGATCGAATGACGCACCAGCGCATCCAATGCGGTGGTGGGCTCGTCGGCGATCAGCACGCGCGGCCGCCCGGCCAGAGCCATGGCGATCAGCACACGCTGGCGCATACCTCCGGACAGTCGCTGCGGGTATTCACGCAACAGCGCTCTGGCCTGGGGCAGTTGTACCAGCTCCAGTAGCTCTTCGATCCGCGCCTGCAGCGCAGCACCTTCCAACGTCTCGTGGCAGGCGACGGCCTCGCGCATCTGGCGACCGATGCTCATGATCGGATTGAGCGCACTCAGCGGGTCCTGGAATACCATCGCTATACCACTACCACGCAGGCGCCGTATCTCCCGCAGGGAAAGCCTGCTCAGGTCATGGCCGCCGAAACGCAACTCGCCACAGGTCAGGCGCAGGCCGGGCGGCAACAGACGGATCAGCGACAGGGCAGTCAGCGACTTGCCGCTACCGGACTCGCCGACCAGCGCCAGGGTACGGCCGGCAGCCAGCGCGAGGTCTACTCCATCGACCAGAACCTGGCCAGCAGCGCTTTCGATGCGCAGGCCGCTGGCCTGTAGCAACAGCTCACTCATGAACGTACCTCGCGGCTGCGCGGATCGATGCCAAGGCTTTCGCCAATGCCTTCGCTGAGCAGGCTGATACCGCAGACCAGCAGCAGGATCGCCAGCCCCGGCAGCAGACTCTGATACCAATGCGTCTGCAACAGGTCACGACCGGCGGCGACCATGCCCCCCCAGGAAACCGCCGACGGGTCGCCGAGGCCGAGGAAGGACAAACCGGCTTCGATCAGGATAGAACTGGCCATCAATACCGACAGCATCACCAGTAGGGGGGCGCTGCAGTTGGGCAGGATCTGGGTAAGCAGGATGCGCCCGGGCGACATACCGAAAGTCGAGCACAACACGACGAAGTCGCTGCGCCGTAAGCGCAGGGTTTCCTGGCGCACCAAGCGGGCGATATCTGGCCAGGCACCAAGAGCAATAGCCAGTATCAGGGTAATCATGGACGGTTGGAACAACGCCACCACCACCATCGCCAGCAGCAGCGAAGGTACGCTCTGGAACACCTCGACCAAACGCATCAGCAGATTGTCCTGCCAACTGCCGGCATGCTGGCCGGCGTACAACCCAACCAGGGTACCGCTAACCACCGCCAGCAGCGCGGCGCTGATCCCGATGGCAAAGGACGTGCGGCAGCCATGCAGCAGTCCGCTGAGAATGTCGCGCCCGAGATTGTCGCTGCCCAATGGATAGCGCCAGTCCTGGCCCGGCCATAATCCCGGCTCTGCCACGATGGCCCAGGGCCCATGGGGACTGAGCAAAGGGCCGAAGAACGCCAATGACAGCGCCAGGGTAACGATCGCCAATCCCAGCAAGGCGCCACGATTACGTCTGAAACGCTGGCAGAAATACCGCACCGAGGGACTCATGGTAGTTCCACCCGCGGGTCAAGCCAGTGCTGCAAGAGATCGACCAGCAGATTGCAAAGCACCACCATGCAGCCGCCAAACAACACCACACCGACCAGCAATGCGGTATCCCGCGACAGTAGCGACTCGTATACCAGGCGGCCAAGCCCGGGCCAGGAGAACACGGTCTCCACCACCACTGCGCCGCCCAGGGTCGCACCGACCTGATTGCCCAGGGTGGTGAGCAATGTCAGCAGGGCATTGCTCAAGGCATGCACACCGACCACCCGAGCCTCGGACATGCCCTGGGCGCGCACGGTACGAATGTAATCCTGCTCCAGCACTTCGCGAAGCGAAGCGCGCAGCAGACGGGTATAGAGGGCAAGATTGAATAGCGCCAGGGCCACCGCTGGCAACGTCAGATGCCAGAGGATGTCACGTACCCGGTTGGCACCGGTGAAGGTCGAGAACAGCGTTTCCATACCGCCAGTCGGGAACCAACCGAGGTGCAACGAGAACACCAGAATCAGCACCAGGCCGACCCAGAACACCGGCATGCCGTAAGCGAACACCAGCAGGCTGGTGATGCCACGGTCGATCACGCCGGCTGGACGACGGCTGGCGAGAATCGACAGGACGATGGCCAACGATAACGCCAGCAAACTGGCCGCGACCACCAGCAGCAAGGTTGGCCAGAAGCGTTCGGCGATCAGTGCGGCCACCGGCTTGCCATGACGGAACGACTCTCCGAGATCAAGCTGGACAATACCCAGCAAGTAATGACCGAGGCGCAGCAGAAACGGTTGATCGAGACCTAAGCGGGCGCGGAGCGCTTCGGCATAGGCCGGATCGAAGGCACCAGCTTCGCCAGCGAGGATGTCGGCCATATCGCCCGGTGCAAGCTCCAGCAACAGGAACGATAGAACGGCAATCACCAGCAATATCAGCACGGCCTGCACCAAACGACCAAGCAGATAGCGGGCAAGGCGTAAGCCGTTCATAAAGCGCTACGGCAACTGGCCGCGGACCGTCCGAAATGGGCCATCGAGCGGGTTGGAAGTCTCTGCATGACTTAATTCCTATTTATCCGATAGGGATTATTGACTTAATGAGAAAACGGCCGGCAGTATAGTAATCGCGACCTGCCACTACAAGCGCCGCCGACACTCGTTCGACAGCCCCAGGAGTTTCCAGATGAGCACCGTTCCACCCGCCCCCATGCCCCGCGACGATGAAGGCCGGGAGCCTGCCCATGTCATCCGCAGCGATGCCGAGGCGCTCGAGGTCGCCCAGCGTCTGGCCCTGTTCCTTGCCGAAGGCGCCACCCGACGCGATAGTGAGCGTCTGCTACCGCACGAGGAACTCCAGGCCATCGCCCGCAGCGGCCTGTGGGCGGCCAACGTACCGGCGGCCCATGGCGGCGCTCAGGTGTCCTACGCAACCATCGCCCGGATTCTGGCAATCATCTCTGCCGCCGATCCTTCCATCGGCCACATCATGACCAGCACCTACACCGTCACTCAGTTGATCAACGCGGTAGGCAGCGAGCAACAACGCGAGTATTTCTTTCGCTGTATCCTGGAAGGCGCTTATTTCGGCAATGCCACCTCGGAGATCGGCGGCAAGCGCGCCGACGCCTACACCACCCGCTTCACGCCGGATGGCAGCGGCGGCTATCGTATCGACGGGCGCAAGTACTACGCCACTGGCGCACTGCTCAGCCCGATTATCTCGGTAATCGGCCTCGACCATGAGGACCGACTGACAACCGCCTTCGTCGAAACCCCAGTCGCCGGCCTTACGCTCGTGGATGACTGGGACGGCATGGGCCAGCGCACCACCGCCAGCGGCAGCGCGATTTTCGATAACGTCGTGATCAGTGCCGAGCACTTGTTTCCGCTGGAGCTGTCTCGGGCCATTTCGCCACAGCGGGCCATCGCTCAGATCGTCCATGCCGCCATCGACGCCGGCATCGCCCAGGCGGCCATAGACGCCACCATCCACTACGTCCGCCATTCCTCCCGGCCCTGGCAGAACACCGGTATCGACAAGGCCTCGGACGATCCGCACATCATTTCCGGCATCGGCGATCTGGTGATCCGCCTGCATGCCGGCGAAGCCTTGCTCGAGCGGGCCGGACGCCTGATCGATGCAGCCGTGGCCCAGCCAAGCGACGACGCAGTAGCGCTGGCCACCATAGCCGTAGCCGAAGCCAAGGTGATGACCACCCAGGTAGCACTGGATGCCGCCAATCGGCTCTTTCAGTACGGGGGCTCCAGCTCGACCCGGGCCGGCAAGGGCCTGGACATCTTCTGGAGAAACGCCCGTACCCATACCGTCCACGACCCGGTGCACTGGAAACAGCACGCAGTGGGAGACTTCTACCTAAACCAAAGACAGCCAGCCCGCAACGGCATTCTGTAAGACAACCAAGAGCTTCTGTCATGCATCCAAGACTTCGCACAACCCTCGCTTCGGCTCCAGGGCAGACCCTGCGCGTGGCCCGCTTTACCCTCCTGGCCTCGGCCGCCTCATTGGGGGTTCCGCTGATCGCTGTTGGCAGTACCGAGGGCGGCGACAGCGACCAACTGGAAACAGTGGAAGTAGTCGGTACTTTCCTCAAGGACAGTGCCCGTAAGGCTGATCTCGGTCCCTCGGTGCGCAACGACATCGCCGCGGTCCTGACCATCGACCAGGACGACATTCGCCGCTATCCGCTGAGCACCACCGCCGACCTGTTCCGCGTAGTGCCGGGATTCCAGGTGGACGACTTCCAGAACGGCGGCATCGCCCAGGGCGTCGGCGCCCGTGGCTGGCCATCGATGTCCGACGGCCAGTACGTCGCCACCTACATCGACGGTTTCCAGCGCAACCTCAACTCGGGACCGACCACCAACGGCTACAACGACCTGAACCCGCTGATCCCCGAGATCGTCGAAAGCATCGACGTGGTACGCGGCCCCTTCGATGCCCGCTACGGCGGTAATTACGCCCTGGCCGGCAGCGCCGTGTTCACGACCAAGGATAAGGTCGAGAACCGCGTACAGGCATCGCTCGGCTCTTATGGCCGCAAGCGCTTGCTGGCCACCGGCGGGGTCGCCACGGACGACTACTCCTTCTATACCGCCGTCGAGGGCCTGCGCGACAGCGGCTACCGCGACAACAACGATGACCACCGCATCAACCTGTTCTCCAAACTGGTGCTACCACGCGGCGACGACCGATTCGACATGACCTTTCAGTACTACGATGCCGAATTCGGTCAGGGTGGCTCATTCCGCAAGGCGTTGTACAAAAGCGGCAGCGTCAGCCCACGCCAGGCGGTCAACGAGGCCGACAAAGGTGACAAGGAGCAATTCACCCTGACCGCACGCTATCTGCACGTCGGTGCCGGCTACCAGCTCGACACCAATGCCTACTTCGACCGCTCGCAGATTTACCGCTCCATTTCGCGCAATGATCCGGGACAAATATTTCCCCAGTACCTTTACGAGGACGATCGCTACACCCTTGGCGGCAACAGCGAATTCTATGCGCCCTTCCTGCTCGGCAGCCTGCCATCGGATATTCGCACAGGCGTAGGCGTGCGCGGTGAATTCGCCAAGGTCGACCGCCAGCCCGGTTTCAACAATCAGCCAACCGGTCCGGCGTCGCCCTGGATCGCCACCACCGGCCTGTACACCCGGGCAGACTTCGACGTCATAAACCCCAACGCCTACGCCACGCTCTCGGTGAAGCCCGCACAGTGGTTGAAGCTCAGCGGCAGCGTGCGCTACGACCGCTTTTCTTATGATATCGATCACGTCGGCTATAGCAGCGCCAGCCGGAGCATCACGTCGCGTGACATTGATACCGACCTGAACGCCACCACCTTCAAGGGCGGCGTGGCGATCACCCCAGTCGAGAACGTCACCCTGTTCGCCAACTATGGCGAAAGCTTCAGCACGCCCAATGTCAACACCGAGCTGCCTTACAACAGTGGGCTCGATGTGGCGTTGTTGAAGAGCACCGAGGTCGGCATCGACTACAACGATCCTCGTTCCGGTATCTATGCCCGCCTGGGCGCCTACCACACCACCAACGAGGACGAGATCGGTACCGATCCGCTCACTTCTCTGCCGGCCAACCTGGGCAAATCCAAGCGAGAAGGCTGGGATGCCGAATTCGCCCTGCGGGTGTTCCAGAACGGCCGCCTGGACGTATCGCTGAACGGCAACTACAGCAAGATCAAGGCCCGCCTGGACGACAGCGCTTCCTCCTATATTCCCAACGTCGCCGATCACTTGTACGGCTACGGGGTGGCGGTTTCCTATCTCTTGGAAGGCTCCCAGGAGATCCTCTTCAAGATCGACCAGCAGTTCATCGGCAAACAACCGCTGAACGCCTCAGGTTCGATCGAAAACGATGCCTATGACCGCATCAATGCCAAGCTCAGCTACGACAACCCTGGTTTCCACGGCCTTAGCCTATGGCTGGGGGCGATCATTTATTCCGATCGCTACGCCGAGGCCGCGTTCTTGCGCGGCGGAGAAATCTGGACCGCCGCGCGGCCGAAGACCCGGCTGGAAACCGGCGTCTCGGTCGCTTTCTAAAACCAGCCGGGGAGCCATTGCTTCCCCGGCTTCTTTTCCTGGAGTTGAGCATGAGTCATGTGTTCCTGAGCGCGGAAGATCTGCGCCAGCGGCTTGCCAGCGCCGACGAACTGGCGCTCATCGACCTGCGGGACGAGCAGGCCTACGCCCTCTCTGCTCCGTTCCATGGGGCCAATCACCCCTTTGCCCGCTTCGAGTCCTTCCTGCATCGCCTGCCGTTGCTGATTCCCCACCGCCGCACCCCGGTGGTGCTGCTCAGCGACCGTCGCCAGCACCTACAGGAAGCGGCTGACGCACTGCGCGCCGCCGGCTATCAGGACGTGGCGATGCTGCCGCTGGACGAGCACAGCAACGATGGAGGCTGCGCCTACGTGGAACCCGGCAAGGTCTTCGCCCAACGCCTGCAGCGCGAGCAAGGTACCCCAGCGATTCAGGCCTCGGACCTGCAAGCACTGCGTGAGCAAGGCCGACGCCTGGTGGTACTGGACAATCGCACGGCCGAGCAGTATGCCAAGGGCCACGTGCCCGGGGCCCTGCACGTACCAGGTGCCGAGTTGCTGCTACGCCTGGCCGACCTGGTCGACGACAGCGACACCCTGGTAGTGGTCTCGTGCGCTGCCCAGCCACGCGGCATCGTTGGTGCCCAAACCTTGATCGATGCGGGGATTGCCAATCCCGTTGCCGTACTCGACAACGGCACCAAGGGCTGGACCCAGGCCGGGTTCGGCCTGGAGAGCGGTGCCGACACCCGGAACACCGAGACTGTCAGCGATCGAGCCGAGGTCTTTGGCCGTCGACATAGCGAACACCTGGCCAGGCGACAACCACCCAGCCTGGTCGAGCACGAGCAGATCAACACGTGGCTGGCCGATACCAGCCGCACCAGCTACCTGCTCGATGTACGCCTCCCCGAGGCTTTCGCCCGTGGCCACCTGCCCGGCTCACTGTCGGCGCCCGGCGGCCAGTTAATCCTCAACACCCTGGCCTATGCCGTGGTTCGCGATGCCCGGCTGTTGCTGGTCGACGATCTTCACGGCGTCCGCGCGACCACCGCCGCCTACTGGCTGCGCCAACGTGGCTGGGACGTCCATATCCACCTGCACGACTTTTCCGCCCAGGCCTGAACACCATGCTCCCACTCGCCCACCCCTCCTCCAGCTATCGGCCAGCGGCGCCACTGGATTTCGCCGACAGCCCGTTGTCGCAACATTTCCGCCAGCCGCTGCTGCTGGGACTGTTCCTCGACGTCCAGGATATCCGACGCTCGACCCTGCCACGCACCTCCAGTTGGACGTTCGATTACAACGCCAAGCTGGTGCAACGCGCGGAAGAACTCGGTTTCGACATGGCCTTCAGCCGCGCCCAGTTCCTGCCCAAAGGTGATTACGACCACCAGTCGCTGGACGCCTTCATCGCCTTGGGCAGCATGGCCGCGATCACCGAGCGCATCTTGCTGATCTCAACCGTTCACCTGTTGTACGGGGCGATCCATCCGGTGCACATCGCCAAGTTCGCCGCTACCTACGACCATATCGCCAAGGGCCGCTGGGGGATGAATATCGTCACCGGACACCGCAAGGTCTCCCATGAGATGTTCGGCAAGGCCCGCCCGGAACATGACCAGCGCTATGAGTTGGCCGCCGAGTACGTCGAAACCCTGGAGCGTCTGTGGTGGGAAAGCGAGAACTTCAGCTACCAGAGTGGCAACGGCTGGTCGCTGAAGGATGCCTTCATCACTCCCAAACCCTGCTATGGCAGGCCGATCCTGATCAACGCCACCGGTTCTGATGCCGGCATCGATTTCGCCGCCCGCTATTCGGACATGGTCTTCGTCACCAGCCCGGCCGGCAGCCACATCGACAGCGCCCTGGTCTCGCTACCGGAGCACATCGCCCGCATCAAGCAGGCAGCCTTGGCCCGTGGACGGCAAGTGCGCACCATCATCAACCCGACCATCGTCGCTCGAGAGACAGAGAAAGAAGCCTGGGAGTACGCCCATTCGATCATCGAGCACGGCATTCCCGATCCACACTTCGGCGCCTTCAACCGCAACGACAGCGACGCTCATGCCTGGCGCGGCCGCGTCGAACTGCCACGCCAACAGGGCCTGGGGCTGGGTGGCAATATCGAGATAATCGGTGATCCCGACCAGGTCGTGGCGCAGATCGCGGCACTCAAGGCCACCGGCATCGATGGCATTCAGATCGGCTTCTACGACTTCCAGCCGGAACTGGAATACTTCGCCGCGGAAATCCTGCCTCGCCTGCAGCGCGCCGGGCTGCGCCTTTAGGCCATGGTCAGTCGACGCATATTGCTGCGCCGGGCACTGCAGCTCGGCGTGCTGGGAGGTGCCGGCGCTTCGCTGGCCTGGCTGCTGCACGACAATGGCAGCGGCGCCCCTGGCAACCACCTGGTATTCGGCATTTTCGCCGACCCCTTCATGGTGACCAGCGCCTTTTCCTCGGCGGGCAGCGCCTGCTTCATATCCGGCAAAGTGTTCGATGGCCTACTGACCTATGACTTCGAGCTCAATCCGCAGGCGCAGTTGGCCGTCGCCTGGGAAACCAGCTCCGATGGCCTGTCGATCACATTCAGGCTGCGCCCCGGCGTGCGCTGGCATGATGGTCAGCCGTTCGGCTCGGCCGATGTTGCCTTTTCGCTGCTGGACGTGTGGAAGAAGTACCACAGCCGGGGCATCACCACCTTCGCCCCGGTTCTGGCGGTCGATACCCCTGACCCGCTTACCGCCGTGCTACGCCTGTCGCAGCCAGCCCCCTATCTACTGACCGCCCTGGCTTCCACCGAATCGCAGATCCTGCCGCGTCACCTGTACCAGGGCCGAGACATACTGAGCAATCCCTACAACAACGCGCCAGTCGGCACCGGCCCGTTCCGTTTTGTCGAATGGGTGCGCGGCAGCCACCTGATCCTGGATCGCAACCCGGATTACTGGGACAACCCGCGGCCATACTTGGAGCACATCGTCTACCGCGTGCTGCCAGATGCCGCGGCACGGGCGGCAGCGTTGGAGGCAGGAGAGATCCACCTAATCGGTTACAGCCAGGTCCCGTTAAGCGACGTCGAACGACTCGGGCACTTGCCGCACCTGGAAGTGACCAACCGTGGCTACGCCTACACCGCTGGCATCAGTAGCCTGGAGTTCAACCTGGAACGCGCCCCCCTAGACGATCCTCGGGTGCGCCATGCCATAGCCCACGCCATCGACCATGACCTGCTGGTGCGCAACATCTGGTACGGCCATGCCACGGCCGCCACTGGGCCAGTGCCACAAAGCCTGAGCGCCTTCTACAGCGCCGAGGTGCCGCATTACCCCTTCGATCTGGAACGAGCGGCGCATCTGCTAGACCGCGCCGGCCTGCCTCCGAACGCACACGGCCAGCGCCTGCAACTGACCCTGGACCCATCGCCGACCAGCGATGCCCTGCGCCAGGTGGCGGAATACCTGCGTGATTCGCTGCAGCGCATCGGCATCGATCTGGTGGTACGGCGTCAGGACTTCGGCGCCTTCATCAGCCGTGTCTACCAAGCCCGAGACTTCGACCTCTCGCTATATGGCGCCAGCGCAGCGCCGGATCCGGCGATCTCCATCCAGCGTTTCTACTGGTCGCACAGCATCAAGCCGGGAGTGGCTTTTTCCAACGGCTCGCACTACCGCAACGCACAGGTGGACAGCTTGATCGAAGCGGCACAGACCGAACTGGACCCGCAACGTCGCCGCCAGTTGTACGTCGAGTTCCAGCGCCAGGTACAGACCGATCTGCCACTGATCCCGCTGGTCGCTCCCCGCGACGTAACCCTGGCCAACCGGCGCCTGCGCCATCACACAGTCACCGGTGACGGCCTGATGGGCAACTTCGCCCAGGCCGTCATGGAACCGACTCCCGCCCCATTCCTTTGAGGAGTTACTCAGTGAAATCACCAGACGCGCATCCGACCACGGGCCGCGCCGCCATTTTCCCAGTGCTGCTGGCCATCAGCCTCTGCCATCTGTTTCACGACATGATGCAGGCCTTGCTCTCGGCCTCCTACCCGAACATTCGCGAAGAGTTGGGTCTGAGCTTTGCCCAGATTGGTTTTTCCTCTTTCATTTTCCAATTGGCGGCATCGCTGCTGCAGCCGCTGATCGGCTCGTTCAACGATCGCCGCCCAGCCCCCTTCACGCTGGCCGCCAGCATGCTGCTGCTGGTGATCGGACTGGGCCTGCTGGCCGGCGCATGGAATTATCCAATGCTGCTGCTGGCAGCAGTGTTCATCGGACTCGGCTCCTCGATATTCCACCCGGAGGCCTCGCGCATCAGCCATATGTCCTCCGGCAATCGCCTCGGCCTCGGCCAATCCCTGTTCCAGACTGGTGGCAACGCCGGCTCAGCCCTCGGCCCGTTGCTGGCGGCGGCAGTGGTTACCGGCCTTGGCCGCCCAGCGGTTGCTGGCTTCATCCTGCTGGCGCTATTGACCCTGGCGATCCTCTGGCGCATCGGCCTCTGGGCCCGCGACCAGGGCCTGCCGGAACTACGCCGCCAGACCGCCAGGCAGGTCGGGCCGGAGTTGCCACGAAGACGGCTGACACTGGTGCTGGGCATCCTGTTGCTGCTGGTGCTGTCGAAATACGTCTATCTGGCGAGCATGAGTGCCTATTACACGTTCTATCTGATCGAGCGCTTCGGCAGCAGCATCGCCGATGCCCAGGTCTACCTGTTCATATTCCTCGCCGCCGTTGCCGTCGGCACACTGGTCGGCGGCGTGTTGTTCGACCGCATGAACCGTCGACGGGTGATCCTGCTGTCGATCGTTGGGACTCTGCCCTTCAGCCTCGCAATGCCGTACCTGAACCTGGCGGGAGTAGTGCTGGCCAGCGTCGGTGCCGGGTTGGTACTGGCCTCGGCCTTCGCCGCGATAATCGTCTACGGTCAGGAACTGCTGCCTCGCTCCATAGGCATGGTCTCGGGGCTGTTCTTCGGTTTCTCCTTCGGTGCCGGCGGCATTGGCGCGGCACTGGTCGGTCAATTGGCCGACCATCAGGGAATACTGAGCGCGTTCGAACTCTGCGCCTGGCTGCCGTTGCTCGGTCTCCTGGCCTTGGCGCTGCCGGACCTGGAAGAGTCCCGCGAAGTGGCCCATGCCTGAGTGCGGCAAAAGCTCTGCAATGTTAGACTGCACCGCCTTTGCCGCTCGGACCGGAACATGCGGGCCTGCTTGGCCGGGCCGGTCCGCTACAGAGACCGGACCGATGGCAACACCCTCGATGGAACAGGCCGCCCGATGATTTCTCAGCGCAGCAGGCTCGCACTGAAAGCCTCGCTCTATCTCGCCCGCTCCCCTGCCGGGGCCCCGGTGGCGATCACCGATATCGCCGCCGCACTGTCGGCGTCTCGCAAATTTCTTGAAACCATCCTGCTGGAACTCAAACGCGGCGGGCTGCTGACCAGCGTACGTGGTAAAAACGGCGGCTACATGCTGGCCAGGGCCGCAACGGACATCAGCTTCGGCGCCGTCATCCGGATCACCGACGGGCCTCTGGCACTGGTGCCCTGCGTCAGCAAGAACTTCTACCGTCCTTGCTACGACTGTCATGACGAAGCTACCTGCGTACTGCGTCGAGTGATGGCCCAGGCCCGTGACCAGGTCAGCTCGGTGCTGGATGGAACCTCCCTGGCTGACGCCATAGCCCGCCCCGAAGCGCTAAGCGGTGCCGGTATTCTGCTGACGCCCCCGGCACCAGCCGACGAGGAGCCGGCATGAACGCGCCCATTGCACTGCACAGGGGGCAGAATACTCATCAGGAGCGCAGCCGTGGAGGGCAACCATGAGTGAGAGCAATGCGATGATCGGCCACTGGATCGAGGAACGCAGCCGTCAACTTGCCGCGCTGGCGATCAGCGACTACCGTCAGCGCGCCTTGCGTGACGAGGGTGACAGCTTCTTTCCGCTAGAGAACCTGCGCAGCATCCATGACTTGGGTCTGCTGCACATCACCTCCTCAGAGATTAACGGTGGCTTCGACGGCCACCTGCTTGGCGCGCGACCTGGGCTCTTCCATCGGCTGCTGCGACTGATCAGCCGTGGTGATGCGGCCACCGCACACTGCTTCCAGCTGCATAACCACAGCCTATGGACTCTGGAAGGCGTGGCCACGCCGGAACAGATCGATCGCTTCGTCCTGCCACTGACCAGCCGCTTCGGCCTCGCTGCCTCGGTCGGCAGTGAGCCGGCACGGATCGACCCGGCACAGATGCAGACCCGGGCAACCCGTGTCCCTGGCGGCTGGCGGGTGAGCGGGACAAAAAGCTTCGTCACCAATGGCGAATACGCCGACCTGATCATCGCGGTGGTCGCCATCGATGGCGCGCAAGCCACCGCCGAACACCAGATGATGCTGATCCTCGAACAGGGCATGCCGGGCCTTTCCTGGGACGACGACTGGTATCGGCCCAACGGCATGAAGCTGGCGCGCAGCCCGCTGCTGCGCCTGGATTCTGTATTTGTCCCCGACAGCCATGTACTCGGCAAACCTGGCACCTATGTGCGCGAAGGCTGGCACGAACGGTTTCACCTCGGTTTCGCCGCCAACTACCTGGGTATGGTCGAGGGACTGTTCGACTGGCACCTGGGCTACACCCTCGCCCGCCAGCGCGAACACGATGAATTCGTGCAACTGCGTACAGGGGAGATGCGCGTCAGGATCGACAGCGCCGCCGCGCTGTTCGAACAAGCGGTGCTGGCCTGGCAGCAGACTGACGAGACCCGTGCGGGGTTGCTGTCGATGAGCGCCAAGGCGGTGGCCGAACAGACCGCGCTGGATGTCAGTCGCAGCATTATTTCGATATCCGGCGGTACCGCCCAGTTTGAAGAACACCCGCTGGGCTATTTCATCCGCAACATCGAGATGCATTGTGTCCACGCCGGGCATGATCGCACAGCCCAGTTGATAGGCCGCTCCTCCCTGCTGAACAATGATTTCCGTCTCTGAGCCGGACGTATCGGTCAGGTACTTGCGGACGGGCATTCAGCGGCTTCCACACCTTCAGCGCGCCATGGCGCTGCATTGCACACTGAGCAAACACAGGGTTTCGTTGGCTTTACGTAGCTCATGGTTCTCTCGTTGCAGAGCGTAGTTGTCAGTAGCGGCGATACCAGCCAGAAACCGACGTTTAGAGTTAGAAAATAAAATGCTCCCGTCGTCCGGCTTAAGAGCTGGCCTGACAGATCTAGCTCAATGCCCTAGATGCCTAGCCTGAGAAAAGGCTTGTGCTCATGCTGTTGCTGCAACAGTTCGAGCAAGTGCTCGAGCACCGCGTCGGGGCGCTCCAGCAGCAACTGGTGGGCGGTGCGCGGGAGCACATGGAACTGCGAGCCGGGGATCTTTTCGTGCAATGCCCGCCCACCCTCCAGCGGGGTGATGCCATCGGCCTCGCCCGAGAGGATGCGCACCGGGGCTCGCAACCAATCCAGATTCTCGGGAATCCAGCGCCCCTGCCCGACCAGCGCCTTGAATACGCGCAAGGAGTTACGCTCGGTCAGGCGCACCTCGTAGTCGACCAGCGCCGGATCGGTCTGCGCATGCCAGGCAGCCTGGCGAAAGCCGCGAACGAGCCAGGGACGCAACAACTCGAGCGTCCAGGCCGGCAAATGCAGCAGGCCGCCGCGCGCAGGCGCATGCAACTGGGTGCCGAGCAGCAGGACGGCGGCGACGGTGCTGCGCTGTTCGAAATGCTCCAGGGTGCTCAAGGTCAGCGCCGTGCCGAAGGAATGACCGATGGCGACGTTGCGGGTGCCGGCGAAGCGCCGGTATATCGCCAACTGGTCCGCCACCAGTTCGTCCCAGGCATACGCCCGTGTCGTGCGTGGCGTATCGCTGGCGCCGTGGCCGAGAATGTCCCAGGCCACCAGGTCGTATCCCGCCAGTCGCGGGTCCTGCCAGAGGTAACGCCACTGATCCTTGTTGCCGCCACCGCCATGGGCGAAGAACAGCGTCGTGTCGCTGCCTGCGGGTGCAGGCCGGTGCGCCACACTGAGGTGGCGACCGGGACGTACCTCCAGCGTCACCCCCTGCACCGCGACCGCCAGGTCATGTTCAGCCATTGCCAATTCTCTCCCTCGATGCGTACGTTTCGGCCAACCCCAGGTGCTCACGCAAGGTACGGCCAACATAATGATCACGGACCAGGCCCCGGCGCCGCAGCTCGGGAACCACCAGGTCGACGAAATCCTCCAGGCCGCCTGGAAGCCAGGCGGGCATGACGTTGAAGCCGTCAGCCGCCCCCAGGCGAAACCAGGTCTCCATCTGCTCGGCGATCTCCTGCGCGCTCCCCACCACCACCAGATGGCCACGGGCATCGGCCATGCGCAGGTACAACTGGCGAATGCTCAAGCCTTCCGTTCGCGCCAGCTTCAGCAACAGTTGCTGGCGACTGCGCCCGGACTCCGTCAGCGGCAGGTCCGGTAGCGGACCATCCAGGGGTAGCTGCGACAGGTCGCTGCCTCCGCCGACATCGGCCAGCAGCGAAAGCCCTACCCGGGGGTCCACCAGGGATTGCAGCAGGGCGTGCTGCGCCTCGGCCTCGGCGCGCGTGCGCCCGACGATCGGCAGGATGCCGGGCATGACCTTGAGCGACTGGGCCGACCTGCCGTGCCTGGCCGCGCGCGCCTTGATGTCCTGGTAAAACAGGCAGGCGCCCTGCAAGTCGGGCTGGGCGGTGAACACCACTTCGGCATGCCGCGCGGCGAATTCGCGCCCGGCCTCGGAGTCACCGGCACACACCTGTACCGGCGCCCGCTCCGGTGCTTGCCAGCACGCCTGCACCCGTTGGTGAAAACGTTCGGCCATGCGATAGCGATCAGCATGCAGAAAATGCTGGTCGCGCCCGAAATTACGGGCCTCCTGAGCATTGCTCGAAGTCACCAGGTTCCAGCCGCAACGCCCGCCGCTGAGGCGCTCGAGCGAAGCGAAGGCGGCGGCGATCTGTTCGGCCCCGTTGTAGGAGGTGGTGGCCGTGGCGATCAGGCCGATGTGCCGGGTTCGTGCAGCGAGGGCGGCCAGCAGGGTCAGCGGTTCGAAGTGCTCGGTGCGCGACATGCGGCTGAGCGCGGCATGCTCGCCCGGCAACATGGCGAGGGTATCGGACAGGAAAATGGCATCGAAGCATCCGCGCTCGGCGGTCTGCGCCAGGTGCAGGTAGTGCTCCAGGCTCAGCCCTCCATCGGCCCGACTCAGAGGGTGCCGCCAGCCGGCGACATGATGACCGGTCGCCATCAGAAATGCATTCAGATGCAGGAGTCCACCGTTCATGTCACCTGATCCCCGGTCGCCCGCGCTGGTAAGGTTTCGCTGGCGGCGTCCAGCAGCGTGCGGGTGTAGGCATGTCGTGGCTGCGCCAGCAGGCGAGCGGTTTCTCCCGACTCGACGATTTGCCCGTCCCGCATCACCACCAGACGATCGCACATGCGCGCGGCCACCCCCAGGTCATGGGTGATGAACAGCATCGCCAGGTCCAGTTGCGCCTGCAGATCGTCCAGCAGACGCAGGACCTGGTCCTGGACCAGCGCGTCGAGCGCCGACACACACTCGTCGGCGACCAGTACCCTGGGCTGCTGGATCAGTGCCCGGGCAATGGCCATGCGTTGGCGCTGGCCACCGGAAAACTCGTGGGGATACGCCTCGAACGCACTGGCCGGCAGGCCGACCCTGCCCAGCAGTTCCCGCGCACGCTCCTGCGCTTGCGCGCGTGGCTCGCCCCGCGCCAGCGAACCGGCGATCAGCGACTCGCCAATGCGCCGACGCGGGTTGAACGATGCGGAAGGGTCCTGGAAGACCATCTGGATGCCCGGCCGAACGGCACGCAACTGGCGTTCGCCAAGGCCGAGCAACTCTTGCCCGTCCAGGCGAACGCTGCCGCCATCGAGCGGCAACAGGCGCAGCAAGGCCCTGGCCAAGGTCGATTTGCCTGAGCCTGATTCGCCGACGATACCCAGGGTCTCGCCGGGGCGCAGGCTCAGTTCCACGCCCTGCAACGCGACCACCGCGTGGCGGCGCAGGCCCTGACGCGCCCAGTAACGCTTGTTCAGCCCCGAGGCGACCAGTAACGGCGTGGCGCTATTCGCCGGGCGTGGGGGACGAGGCCGCGACGTGCTGGCCTCCAGCAACAGGCGCGTATAGTGCTCGCGTGGCGCATGCAGCACTTGCCGCGCGGTGCCCTGTTCGACGACCTTGCCCTCGGCCATCACCAAGACGCGGTCAGCCACGGCGCGAACGACCGAGAAGTCATGGGTGATAAGCAGGATGGCCATGCCGGTTTCGCGGCGAATGCGCTGCAGCAACTCGAGTATCTGCTTGCGACTCGCGGCATCGAGCGCCGAGGTCGGTTCGTCGGCAATCAGCAGGCGCGGCTCGCAGGCCAGCGCCATGGCGATGGCGGCCCGCTGCCGTTGGCCGCCCGAAAGCTGGAAGGGGTATGCCCTGGCTATGCGCTGGACGTCGGTCAGCCCGACATAGCGCAGCAGGTCCAGCACACGCTCGCGACGCTGAGGCCTGGCCAAGCGGCGATGCAGGCGCAGGGCTTCATCGATCTGCTGGCCGATCCGCCACACCGGGTCGAGTGCGGTCAACGGCTCCTGGGAAACCAGGCCGATGGCCGCGCCGCGCAACTTGCGCAGCGCCGGCGCAGCGAGTTGTGCCAGGTCCGTGCCGGAAAACACCAGGCGACCTCGCTCGAACTCCAGTCCTTCAGGCAACAGTCGCAGGAGCGCTGCTGCCAATGTCGACTTACCCGACCCTGACTCGCCCACCACGCACAGCAGTTCACCTGCCGCGAGCTCGAAATTAACGTCACGCAATGCATGACTGCGCTCCGCAGTGATCGGCAAGCGTACCTGCAACCCTTGAACGCTCAGCAATGGCACGCTCATGGCGCCACCCTTTCACGCACGTTGAAGGCGATCCGCAGCCCCTCGCCGACCCGGTGCACGGCCAGCACCGTCGAGAGGATTGCCAGGCCTGGCCACAGGCTCAACCACCAGGCCTGACGCGCGAGATTTCGTGCGGAATCGATCATTGCCCCCCAGCTCATCGATTCCGGATCGCCGAGGCCGAGAAAAGACAACGCCGACTCGCCGAGGATAGCCGCCGCCATCACCAGGCCCACCAACGACAGCACGGGGGGCAAGGCATTCGGCAGGATTTCCACGAACAGGATGTGCAACGGCCCCAGCCCGGCCGTGCGCGCGGCCAGCACGAATTCGCGCTGGCGCAGGCCGAGCACTTCGTTGCGCACGATGCGCGCCACCGGCGGCCACGCCGCGAGGCTCACCGCCAGCACCAGCGAAAAGATCGAAGGTTCGAGAATCGCCACCAGGATCACCGCCAGGAACAACCCGGGAATGACCTGGAAGACATCGGCCAGGCGCATCAGCAGGCTGTCGAGCAACCCGCCGGCATAACCGGCGATGGCCCCGACCAGTACCCCCAGGGTCAAGGTCGCCAGGGTACTCAGCAGGCCGATGGAGAGCGACACCCGAGCACCGTAGCAGAGGCCGACCAGCGGGTCGCGCCCCAGCAGGTCGCTGCCCAGCGGCAGGTGCAAGGATTGCAGCGGTGGCTGCAACGGAGCGGCGACCATCGCCCACGGCGACTCGGCGAACAGCCAGGGCGCGGCGAGCGCCAACGCACCGAGCGCCAGCAGAAACGCCGCGCTGGCCAACGCGCCCGGCTGGGCCCGGAAGCGCTGCCATGCAGACCTGGGCATCACTGTGCACCTCCCGAGGCAAGGCGCGGATCGGCGAGGTAGCAGCACAGTTCGCTGATCAGGTTGCCCAGCAGCACCAGCACGGAAATCACCAGGAACACGCCTAGCAGCAGGGGGTAATCACGCGCTTCCAGCGACTCGTAAAGCAACCGCCCGATACCGGGCCAGGCGTAGACCACCTCGACCAGCAGGCTGGCACTGGCCAATTGGCCCAACTGCAGGCCGGCGTAGGTGGTGACCGGCAACAAGGCGTTGCGCAGCACATGCGCCAGCAGCACGCGCTGTTCCGATGCGCCCTTGGCCCGGGCGGTCCTGACGAAGTCCTGGGTGAAGGCCTCGAGCATCGCCGAACGGGTCAACTGCACGTACACCGCCAGAAACACGAAGCTCAGCGAGACACAGGGCAGCAGCAGATGTTGCGCAACATCCCAGGCATGGGCCCAGCCCCGCAGCCCGGCGCCGACCGACTCCATGCCAAACGCCGGCAATACCCCCAACGCGATGGAGAACAGGATCACCAGCAGCAGGGCCAGCCAGAACGCCGGCGTGGCATAAAGCAGCAAGGCCACCACGCCGACCACCCGATCCAGGCGCCCCGAACGCTGCCGGCTGCTGGCCGCCAGCACGCCCAGGCCGATCCCCGCCACGCTCGACAGGACGAAGGCGCTTAACAGCAGCAACAGCGTGGCCGGCAAGCGTTCCGCGATCAGCGCCCATACCGCGGTCTGGTTGCGGTGGGAAAACCCCAGGTCGCCCTGCAACACGCCGCCCAGGTAGCTGGCCAGTTGGCTCGGCAGCGGCCGGTCCAGGCCCATTTCGTGGCGCAGCCGCTCGACATAGGCCGGATCGTCCAGCCCCGCGGCGCTGGCCATGGTCAGCGCCGGGTCTCCCGGTGCCAGGCGCAGCAACAGAAAGGTCCCGACCAGCACCACCAGAATCACCAGCAGCATGCGCCCCAGGCGCAGCGTGATGAAAAGCAGGCCTTGCGACAGCCTGTCGATCATTGCGCCTGGTTCTCCAGGTAGACGTCTTCGGCACTGTCATTGAGACTGGTGGCGGTACGCAGCAGGTTCTTGACCTGTGGCTGATAAAGGGTCGGGAAACGCATTTCGTAGATTGGCAGGATCGGCAGGTCCGCATTCAGGATCCGCTCCAGGCGCCAATAGACCGCCTGGCGCGCCTTGCTATCGGGGGTGTTTATCGCTTCTTTCCAGAGCGCATCGGCCTGGGGGTTGGAGTAGCCCACCACGTTGTTGAAGGGTGAGCCCTTGACGATGTTGTCGCCGCGATAGAAATACGACGTGGACAGGTAGGGGTCGCCCACCTGGAAACTGAAGTTGTAGGTCAGGTCGAAATCCCAGTCGCTGACCCGCTGGTACCAGGTCGCGGCATCGGAGGTCACCACCTGCACCTTGATGCCCAGCGGAGCCAGCGACTGGCGGGTGTATTCGGCCAGGCGTTCCCAGGCGCCGCCTTTTTCACCGTTGAGCAGGCGCAGGCGGATCTTGCTCACGTCCACCCCGGACTCGGCGATCAGCCGCTTCGCCCGCGCCGGATCGTAATCGTGGCGAGGCAGCGACGGATCGTGTTCGAGGCTGCCATTGGGGAACACACCCTCTGCGGGCTCGCCGGTGCCGAAGAAGATGTTGTCGACGATGGCGCGGCGATCCAGGGCGAGCAGGATCGCCTCGCGAACCCTGGGGTCGTCCAGCGGCGGCTTGCGCGTGTTGACTTGCAAAAATGCCTGGCCACGGAACAGTTCCCAGCCCTGCTCGCTGCGGACCACGCCTGGCAACGCGGCAAGGCGCTTGAGGTCGGCATAGTCGGCATCGCCACTGCGCAACACCTGCACGTCGCCACGCTCGAAGGCGGCGGCGCGCGATGCCGCGTCCGGAATCACGTGAAACACCACCGCATCCAGGTACGGCAGGTCTTTCTTCCAGTAATGCGGGTTGCGTTCCAGGCGAATGTAGGCGCCCCGCTTCCACTCCTTGAACACGAAAGGGCCGGTGCCGATTGGCTGCAGGTTGGCCGGGTTGCTGCGGTAATCGCCCTTGCCGTCATAGATGTGCCTGGCCACCACCGGCCGCAAGCCGCTGCCAAGCAGGTCGAGCAGCGGTGCGAAGGGCTTCTTCAGGTGGAAGCGAACCTGGTGGGGGCCGCTGGCTTCGACGGACTGGATGAACTCATCGGCCAGGCTTTTCTGCCGGGGATCGACCGCCGGGTAGAAGGTGGAAAAGGTGAAGACCACATCCTCGGCGCTGAACGGCTGGCCATCGTGCCACTGCACACCCTCCTGCAGATCGAAGGTCCAGGTCAGTCCGTCATCGGAGGCTCTCCAGCTACGCGCCAGTACCGGAATTGGTTTCAACTGATGATCGAAGGCCAGCAGGCTTTGCAACACCTTGCCGCTGACATATTGCGTGGACACGTGGGAAACCAGGGCATGCACCAGACCCGGCGGCTCGGGCTGGGCGACCAGCCCGAGGGTACCGCCTGCCTGCGGCGCGGCTGCGGCAATCGGTAGCCAGCTCGTCAGTAGCAGTGCGCCGAACGCGGCGCCGATGGTGGTGCGCAGCCCGGCAGTTGCGCTCTGCTTGCAATAGGGCATCGATAGTTTCCGTCAGTGCTCATGGATGAAGCGAACGGAGCAAGGCTCATGCCATCGACCGGCCCCCCGCACTACCAGCGCCAAAGGCCCGGGCTGCGGCCTGGCTGTTGGGAAAGCAGCAGCGCCAGCCACAGATTGCGCGGATTTCACCAGCCTGCGTCGGGCACCTTGCGGTTCTGCAACCGCACGCGCCGGCACGGGCGGGCTGGCATGAGCCTTGCGACAACGGCAGTCAACCACTCACGGACCGCTTTCATGCCACACGACTACCTGGGCAATCCCCTGTCGACCCGCAACGTCGCCACCTTGGCCGCGATCGACGACTTCATCGGCGGTTTTCTCGCCTACGAACCGCGCGCCGAGGGCATCCTGGCAGCCGCTGACGCCGCCCCGGAAGACCTGCCGGCCAACGCCTACGCGGGTTTTCTGGCGATGTTCAGCGAGTCGCCCCAGGCCAGCGAGCTGGCCAGCCGCTACCTGCGGCGCGCCCAGGCCCGCCTCGCGGCCAACACGCCCGATCGCGAGCGAGCCCTGCTGCGCTTGCTCGAGACCTGGATCGACGACGACGTGCCCCTGGCGCTCACCCTGATCGACACCTTGCTCGACGCGCACCCACGCGACCTGTTCGCGCTCAAGCTCAGCCAATACCTGAGCTTCAATCGCGGCGACTCGCCGGCCATGCTGCGCGTCGCGCTCAAGGTCCTGCCCTCGGCCTCCGATATCGCCGAGGTACACGGCATGCTGGCATTCGCCTATGAGCAATGCCACCTGCTCGGCGAAGCGGAAACCGCCGCCCGCCTCGCCCTGCGACTGAACCCACGTGAGCCCTGGGCGCAGCACGCGCTGGCGCATGTCTACCTGACCCAGGGCCGGATCGACGAAGGCACGCACTTTCTCGAGTCGGTGAAGGATGGCTGGGATCACCTCAACTCCTTCATGTACACCCACAACTGGTGGCACCTGGCATTGTTCCACCTGGCGCGCGGCAACCTCGTCGAGGTGCTGCAGATATACGACCAGCACGTCTGGGGCCGGCTGCCCGAGTATTCGCAGGACCAGATCGGCGCGGTCTCGCTGCTGACGCGCCTGGAGCTGGCCGGCGCCGACGTCGGCCAGCGCTGGCAGGCCCTGGGCGAGTACCTGCAAGTGCGTGAACAGGATACCGTGCAACCCTTCCTGTCCCTGCAGTACCTCTACGGCCTGGCACGGGCTCGCCGGCCCCAGGCGGTTTCGCTGCTCGACGCCCTGCACCGCTACGCGGACCAGGCCCCGGCACACAGCCGCGCGGTCTGGCGGGAGGTGACCCTGCCCGCCGCCGAAGGCCTCTACGCCCACGCAACGGGCGAATTCGAAGCGGCCGCGCGCCAGCTCGACCAAGCGCTGCCACGGCTGGTCGAGGCCGGGGGCAGCCATGCCCAGCGCGATCTGTTCGCCCTCGTCGCCCAGGACGCCCACATTCGCTCGGGGCACTGGGTCACGGCCCAACAGTTACTGGAACTACGCCGCCGCTACGACGCCGACGACGTTCCCACCAACCAGGCGCTGGCGCAGGTCTACCAGCAGTTGGGGCTGCCCGCCCTCTCGGCCCGGGCCAAGGGGCGGGTCAATCAGGTATTGGGCGTGGCGTGATCCTCGGCGGCGTAGACCCCGCGAGCGATGGCCCGCGCCAGGCAGTCCGCCGCCGCCGAACCCACTATCGAAAGCGCCACCGGCCGTCGCGCGCCCTGCTCCAGCACGCGGGCGCCGCTGGCCATGGCGAATACGGTGTCGCCGTCGAACGGCAGATGAGCCGGACGTATGGCCCGGGCGATACCGTCCTGCGCCATGATCGCCAGGCGCTTGCATTCGGCGGTGCTCAGGTCGGCATTGCAGGCGACCACCGCCAGCGTGGTGTTGGCACCGGCCTGCAAGCGCCCCAGGCTTTCCAGGCGCGACAATTGGGGGACTGGGTCGCGATGCCCGAGGGTGCCGTCCGGCCGCCGACCGCCGAACTCGCCATCGATCTCCCATGGCCAGGCCCAGAAGCTGCGACCGTCGGCCATGTACACGCTGCCCACCGGATTGACCGCTACCAGCGCGCCAACCCACAGGCCATCGCCCAACCCCAGCGAGGCTGACCCCAGACCGCCCCGCCGGGTGCCCGCCAAGGCGCCACGCCCCGCCCCGACGGCGCCGATGGCGAAGCGCTCGGACGCCGCCGCCAACGCCTCGATTCCCCATTGGCGGTAAGGCGGCTCCAGCCCCCAATCCTTGTCGCCATGGTTGGCCAGGTCGTGCAGCACCGCCGAGGGCACCACCGGGATCGCCGGCGTCCACGGCTGCACGCGTACGCCCACGTTCTCCTGCGACAAGGCCACGGCCACGCCATCCGCGGCGGCCAGGCCGAACACCGAGCCGCCAGCCAGCACCAGCGCATGCAGCTCACCGATCATGTTCTCCGGCTCCAGCGCCGCCAGCTCCCGGCCGCCTGGGCCACCGCCGCGCACATCGACGCTGGCGCGCCACACCTTGTCCGGCCGCAGTACCGTCACCCCGCTGCGCACACGCTCGTCGGTGACGTGGCCGACCTTGAGGCCGGGAACATCGGTGATCAGATTGAGAGGGCCGGGTTGCAGCATGTGGAGCTCCGAGAACGAGGATGTCATCGGCAGGCGAAGCCAGATACGTGCCAGCCAACCGCGCCCGCCAGTGCCGCGACAGCGCCACTGGCGAGCTGCTGGATAGGCAACAGGCTGAACCTGGCGTGATGGATTTCAAACAGCCAGCGCCACGCCGTGGCGAGCTGTCACAAAACTGCAAACTTCAACACTGACAGCCCCTTGCGCACGATCTGCCGTGTCTGGCACAGGCCATGCTCTGCACTCCTCACCGACCTCTCCAAAGAGCGGACCTCCCTGGAACGCATGCGCCCCGCGCACGCCCACAAAAGGAATCTGCCAATGACCATTTCCGCCCCCCGTCCTGCCCTCCACCCGTCAGGCAGCCTGCTGCTGGCCCTCAGCGGCGCGATACTGTTCGCCCTGCAATGCCCTGAAGCGATCGGCGCCGAGGACAACGAAGAAGCCACCGCCCTGCCGAAGCTCACGGTGACCGCCCAGAAACGCAAGGAGCAGGCCCAGGACGTCGCGGTCGCGCTGACCCCGCTGAGCGGCGACGACCTGGAGAAACGCGGCATCAGCAACATCAACCAACTGCAGTACCAGACGCCCAACCTGGAAATCGATCCGGCCTACGGCAGCGACCAGACCCAGTTCCGTATCCGTGGCGTCGGCCTGCGTGACTACGCCACCAACAACACCTCCACCGTCGGCGTGTACGTCGACGAAGTGGCGTTTCCCTTTCCGGTACAGACCCAGGGCCTGCTGTTCGACCTGGAGCGCGTGGAGGTACTGCGCGGACCGCAGGGCACGCTCTACGGCCGCAACAGCACCGGTGGCGCGGTGAACTTCATCACCCGCAAGCCGACGGTCGAACCCGAGGCTGAAATCAAGGCCGGCTATGGCTCGAACGACTACAAGACCCTGGAAGGCTACCTTTCCGGCCCGCTCACCGAGGACCTGCGCGGCCGCCTGTCGTTCGCCGGCAAGGATGGCGGCGCCTGGCAGCAGAACCGCGACACCGGGCAAAAGCTCGGCGACAAGGACGTGGCGGCGCTGCGCGGTCAACTGGAATGGGACGCCAGCGACAGCCTGCGCCTGAACCTCAGCGCCCATCATGGGCGTGACCGGTCGGACAGTCGCGGCGCCCGCCTGTACCAGGGCCTGGTGCCACGCAACATCGCCGGCCAGACCAGCTACGCCAGCATCGCCCCGGATGCCCGCCACGACTACACTGGCTGGGGCCTGAAGCCAGCCTTCGCCGCAGCCACCGGCCTGTCCGGCGATGACAAGCCGCATCGCGACAACACCAGCCAGGGCCTTTCGCTCAGCGCCGACTGGAGCCTGGACGAGCACCTCAGCCTGACCAGCATCACCGCCTACAACAGCCTCGACCGCCAGGAATACATCGACTGGGACGGCTCGGCCATCGCCCAGTCCGACGAATTCTTCGATACCGACATCGACGTGTTCTCCCAGGAACTGCGCCTAGCCTCCGAGGGCAACGGGCGCCTGGACTGGGTGGTGGGCGGCTACTACGCCCACGAATCGCTGGACGAGCGCTTCTTCTCGGACTTCACCGAGTATCGCGGCCTGGGCGTGATCTACCTGACCGAGTACGGGCAGAAAGCCGACACCGTCAGCCTGTTCGGCCAGGGTCGCTACCGGCTCGCGGATGACTGGACCCTGGTCTTCGGCCTGCGTCAGGAGCACGAGCGCCGCCGCTTGCAAGACTATGTGACGGGTAACCTGACGGACCGCACATCGCCCCTGGACGAGCAACTGCGCAGCGACGAAACCTCGGCCAGGCTCGCCCTAGAATGGCGCCCGGCCGCCGGCCACCTCGTCTATGCCAGCATCAGCCGCGGCGTGAAATCCGGTGGCTTCACCACCTACAACACCAGCGCGGCCCTGGCCGAAAGCCTGATCGAACCGTTCAAGCCGGAAAAACTGCTGGCCTATGAAATCGGCTTCAAGAGCGATCTCAACCAGGCACTGCGGCTCAATGGCGCGGTGTTCTACTACGACTACCGTGACCAGCAGTACCAGTCCCAGGTGTGGATCAGCCAGGCGGTGGGCAACGTCGGCAAGCTGGTCAACATTCCTCGCTCGCAGATCTGGGGCGGCGAGCTCGAACTGCAGTGGCAACCGCTGCCCGGCCTTACCGTCAGCCAGTATCTCGGCTACAAGGAGGGCCGCTACAAGGACTTCCAGGGCCTGGACAGCACCGCCACCGCCGCCGTCGGCTACGCCTACCCGGTGTACACCGACTTTTCCGGCGACAAGCTGACCAACTTCCCGGAAACCAGTTATGGCGGCGCGTTCGCCTACAGCCGCAGCATCGGCCCGCTGCGCTGGAGCGCGCATTTCGACTACGCCTATCACGACACCCTGATCAACAGCGACCCGGCACGCAGCACCAACCACTACTGGCTGGCCAATGCGCGCCTGGCGGTCGCGCCACCAGAAGAGAAGTGGGAGCTGGCGCTCTATGGCCGCAACCTCTTCGACCGCGAGTACGACCTCTACAAGGGCTCGTTCCTCTCCAATGCGCAGATGGCCCACTCCGGCGACCCGCGCAGTGTCGGCGTCGAGGCCACCTACCGTTTCTTCTGACCGGGCGTGCGGCTTGCCGGCCGCATGTTCTAAGGCGTTCACATGAGCCATGCACCCATCAGCCGGCGGCAGACCTTGCGTGTGCTCGCGGGCCTGGCCGCCACGCCCTGGCTGCTGCGCCACGGCCGCGCTCTGGCTGGCGTCGACTATCCCTTCACACTCGGCGTTGCCAGTGGCGATCCCACGTCCGACGGCTTCGTCATCTGGACCCGCCTGGCCACCCTGCCGCTGTATCCGGGTAACGAACAGCGCCTGCCCGCCACTGTGCCGCTGGCCTGGGAAGTGGCCGAGGACCCTGGTTTTCGGCGCCCGGTACGACGCGGCCAGAGCAGCGCGCTGCGCCTCAATGGCCATGCCGTGCACGTGGAGCTCAACGGGCTGCGGCCAGGGCGCGAATACTGGTACCGTTTTATCGCGCTTGGTGAAACCAGCGCCAGCGGACGCGCGATGACCTTGCCGCCCGCCACCGCCAGTCCCGACAGCCTGCACCTCGTCGCGGCCTCGTGCGCGCACTGGGAGCGCGGCTACTTCAGCGCCTATCGGCACATGGCCGAGGAGCGCCCGGACCTGGTCCTGCTGCTGGGCGACTACATCTACGAATACAGCCTGCCGAGCGACTCAGCCGATAGGGTACGTCGCTACGGCGCGCCCGAAGCCACCGACCTGGCCGGTTATCGCTACCGCTACGCACTGCACCACAGCGACCCGGACCTGCAGGCCCTGCATGCCGTCGCGCCGTGCCTGGCGACCTGGGACGACCACGAGGTACAGGACGACTACTCGGGCCCATTCAGCAAGGACCCGGCCCTGGCCCGGCGCGCTTTTCTCCAGCGTCGCGCGGCGGCCTACCAGGCGTTCCTGGAGAACCTGCCGTTGCGCAGGCCCGCCCGCGACAGCAATGGCGCGCCGCGCATCTATCGGCGCCTGCGTTATGGCGATCTGGCCAGCATCCCGATCCTCGATGGCCGCCAATACCGCTCACGACAGCCCTGCTACGTCGCGCCGCACTTCGGCAAGGGGCATGTCGAGGCAGCCTCCTGCGCCGATCTGCGCGACCCACGCCGCACCCTGCTGGGTTTCGAACAGGAACGCTGGCTGTACGACGGCCTGCGCCGAGCGGACAGCCGCTGGCAGTTGATCGCCCAGGACCTGCTGGTCGCACCGCTGCGCGTGCCGCCAGCCGAAGCCGGCGGCGAAGCGCGCTACTGGACCGACAACTGGGACGGGTTCCAGGCGGCACGCGAGCGCCTGCTGGAAAACCTGCAACACAGCCGGGTAGCCAACCCGGTGGTTCTCAGTGGCGACTATCACTCGTTCTGGGCCAATCACCTGCACCGCGTTGCAGAGGATCCCGACTCGCCGCGCGTCGCCGTGGAACTGGTCGGTACCTCGATCACCTCCAACGGCCCCAGCTATGAAGCGATTCAGAAGGTGCTACCAGCCAATCCGCAGGTGCGCTTCTATGACAGCCGCCAGCGCGGCTACCTGTCGCTGCGCCTGCAACGACAAGCGCTGGATGTGCGCATGCAGGCCATCTCGGACCGCGCCGACCCACACGCCAGCGTCGCCACCCTGCGCCGTTTCGCTGTCGCCGATGGCGATCCCAGCCTGCATGATGCCTGAGGCGCATCGCCAGGCCCCGGCGCGTACCTCCCGGCCAGCGCTGACGGCTTCTCAACAGTCTGCGCGAGGCACTGCGCGAAAATCAGCAGCGCTTATCGGCCCGAACAATTTTCCCCTTTCATATCAATCTCTTAATCCGATGGCACAGGCCTTGCTCAGGCCTCTGCAGAACCCAGCTACGCCACACCCGGACGCGCCAGGGGCATGACCTGCCAGTTAAGCCAAGGAGCCTTGCGCCATGTCGATCCGATTCCGTCCCCACCCGCTGACACTCGCCATTGTCCTGGCCGGTGGCGGCCTCCTCGCCACCCCGGCGCATGCCGAAGAACCGCCCGCCGAAGACGCCCAGGCGCAGAATGGCAATGCCCTGCCCAAGGTCGTGGTCACCGCCCAGCGACGCCAGGAAGCGGCCCAGGACATCGGCGCCTCGATCTCGGTGATCGAGGGCGCCAGCCTCAAGGAAAAAGCGGTCAGCACGGTCAACGACCTGCAACACAACACCCCGAGCCTGGAAGTCGAGCCGGCCTTCGGCAGCGGCCAGCCGCAATTTCGCCTGCGCGGCATCGGTTTCATCGACTACACCGCGAACAACTCATCGAGCGTCGGCGTGAACGTCGATGACGTGGCATTCGCCCTGCCCATCCAGACCCAGGGCCTGCTCTTCGACATCGACCGGGTCGAGGTCCTGCGCGGCCCGCAAGGCACCCTCTACGGACGCAACACCACCGGCGGTACGGTCAACTTCGTCACGCGCCGGCCGACCCGCGACGTCCACGCCGGCATCACCGCCGACTACGGTTCCTACGGCGCCTGGAACACCGAAGGCTTCGTATCCGGCCCGCTGACCGATACCTTGCGCGGCCGCCTGTCCTATACCACCCAGCAAGGCGGTGCCTGGCAGAAAAACCGCGCCACCGGCGACGAGCTGGGGGACAAGGACAAGATCGCCGTGCGCGGCCAGCTGGAGTGGGATGTCACCGACGACTTCGACCTGCGCCTGACCCTGCAGCACGCCCGCGACAAGTCGGAGAATCAGGGCCTGTACCTGTTCGAAAACTACACCTCGGCGAGCACCGGCGAGGTCATCGGTGCCGACAGCAATCGCCGCCATACCGGCTGGAGCCTGCGCCCGGAATTCGCCGCCGCGGCTGACATCTCCGGTGGCGACAAACCGCACGCCGACAACACCAATGACAGCGCCAGCGTGGTCGCCAACTGGCACCTGGGCGGCGACCTGTTGCTGACCAGCGTCACCGCCTGGAACGAACTGCGCCGTCGTGAACTCGGCGATTGGGATGCCACCGGCTATGCCGATTCCGACGAATATTTCGATGACCGTGTCACCAGCTTCACCCAGGAACTGCGCCTGGGCTCGGACGGCAAGCAACGCCTCAACTGGGTGACCGGCGCGTTCTATTCCCAGGACCGTCTCAACGAGAAGTTCAACTCGGACTTCACTGACCGCCTGGGCTTCATGACCCGCACCAGCTACGTGCAGAAGGTCAAGACCCTCGGCGGCTTCGCCCAGCTCGACTACGTCTTCACCGACCAGTTGAAAGGCATCGTCGGCCTGCGCCAGGAATACGAGAAACGCAGCCTGGACGGCTACTTCTCCGGATTCATCGACGGCACCCAGTTCGACGGCAGCAACGTCAACCCCTTCCCTGACCACACCTCGTTTTCCAACAACGGCACCTCGGGCAAGCTGGCCCTGGAGTACCAGGCCACCCCGAGCTCGCTGATCTATGCCAGCTTCAGCCGGGGCTATAAATCCGGCGGCTACACCGCCCACAACAGCGGCAACGTGCTGGCCCTGGAGGCATTCGATCCGGAGTCGGTCAACGCCTTCGAAGTGGGTTTCAAGAGTGACCTCACCGACCAGTTGCGCTTGAACGGCGCGCTCTTCTACTACGGCTACCACGACCAGCAGGTGCTCTCCACCGTCTGGAGCCAGCAGTCCAGTTCCCTGGTCGGCACCTTCGTCAACGCCCCGCGCTCGCGCATCTTCGGTGGTGAACTGGAGCTGCTCTGGCGCCCGCTGGCCGGGCTCGAGGTGCAACAGTACCTCGGCTACAAGGAAGGCAAGTACACCGATGACTTCCTCGCCGTGAACAGCACCGCCACCGTGGCGGCTGGCCAGGAGGTCTACAACAACTACAAGGGCGAGGCACTGAGCTTTCCCAAACTCAGCTACGGCGGCTCCATCGCCTACACCTGGGCACTGGACGGCTTCGACCTGCGCGCGGAAACCAACTACAGCTACCGCGACGAATACAAGCAACTGCTGCTGCTCGGCCCCAACTACAACCTCGATCCCTACTGGCTGGTCAACGCCAGCCTGACCCTGTCGCCGCGCAACGGTCCGTGGAGCGCGGGCATCTGGGCGCACAACCTGCTCGACGAAGAATACGACCTGACCCGCAACTTCTTCCTGCCCGGCACCAGCATCGCCTCGGCAGGCGAGCCGCGCACCGTTGGCCTGCGCGTGTCCTACGACTACTAGGGAGCTGCCCATGATTCGCCGAACCGACCAGTTGCACCTGGGCGCCTTTCTCGCCAACAGCGGCCACCACGTCGCGGCCTGGCGCCATCCCGAGGCCCAGGCCGATGCCAGCCAGGATTTCGAGCACTTCAAGCGCATCGCCCAGACCGCCGAGCGCGGCAAGTTCGATGCGCTGTTCATCGCCGACGTGGTGGCCCTCTGGGGCCATCACATCGATGCCCTGAGCCGCACCGCCCGGGGCGAGCACTTCGAACCGCTGACCCTGCTCTCGGCCCTGGCCGCGGTGACCGACCGCATCGGCCTGATCGCCACGGCCACCACCACCTATAACGAGCCCTACCATATCGCCCGCAAGTTCGCCTCGCTCGACCACCTGTCCAAGGGCCGTGCGGGCTGGAACCTGGTGACCTCGGTGGTCTCCGACGAGGCCTGGAACTTCGGCCGCGAGCAGCATGTGGAGCACGCCGATCGTTATCAGCGCGCGGAGGAATTCCATGACGTGGTCAAGGGCCTGTGGGACAGCTGGGATGACGATGCCTTCGTGCGCGACAAGCAGAGCGGCCTGTATTTCGATCCCGACAAGCTGCACGTTCTCGATCACAAGGGCGAGCACTTCTCGGTCCGGGGCCCGCTGAACGTCGCGCGCCCGCCGCAGGGTCACCCGGTGCTGGTCCAGGCCGGCGCCTCCAGTGCCGGCAGGCACCTGGCCGCACGGGTGGCCGAGGTGATCTTCGTCTCGCACCATGACCGCGCCGCCGGCCAGGCCTTCTACCAGGACATCAAGGACCAGGCCGCGCGTTTCGGCCGCGAACCGGATGCGATCAAGATCCTGCCCGGCATCACGCCCTTTGTCGGCCGCAGCCGTGAGCACGCCCAGGAGCAGTACGAAGCCCTGCAGGCCCTGATCGACCCGGTGGTGGGCCTGCGCCTGCTGGCCGATACCCTCGGCGAGGATATCGACCTGTCCGGCCATGACCTCGACGGCCCGCTGCCGGATACGCCCGTGGGGCAACGCGGCAGCCGTCGCGACCAGGTGATCGCCCTGGCGCGCCGGGAGAACCTCAGCATTCGCCAGTTGTATCTGCGTCTCGCCGGCGGCAACCCGGCCATCGGTACCGCCAGCGACATCGCCGACATCTTCGAGGACTGGTTCCAGTCCAGGGCCTGCGACGGCTTCAACGTGTTCTTCCCGACCTTTCCCGGCGGCCTGGACAGCTTCGTCGACCAGGTCGTGCCCGAGCTGCAGCGCCGCGGGCTGTTCCGCCATGACTATCAGGGCCGGACCCTGCGCGAGCACCTGGGCCTGCGGCGTCCCGTCAACCGCTTCGTGGGGGCGGCAAGCGCATGAACAGGCGAGCCTGGGGACTGGCAGGCGCCTTGTTGCTGAGCGGCCTGGCCGGACCTGCCCATGCGTTGAACATTCTGCTAAGCAACGACGACGGCTACAGTCACCCCAACCTGCGGGCGCTGTACCTGGCGCTCAAGGCCGAGGGCCACAACGTCAAGGTCAGCGCACCGTACGCCGAACAGAGCGCCCGTGGCGGCGCCTTCTTCTACGGCCGCGAAGTGCAGATCGGCCACGACAGCGACCCCGCCTACCCGGACAGCTACTACCTGACCACCTGGGAAGAGGGACGCTGCGCCAGCGTCGAGTGTGCCGGCCAGAACGTGCGCATCGAAATCAGCGGTACTCCGGTAATGGCGGTTCTACTGGGCCTGGACCGGATCCTGCCGGACCCGGACCTGGTGATCGTCGGCCCCAATCCGGGCAACAACCTGGGCAGCCTCAACAACATCTCCGGTACCTTCAACGCCGCGGCCATCGCCGTGCAACGTGGCGTCCCCGCCCTCGCCGTCAGCGTCGACCTCAAGGAAGCCGACAGCCAGCGTGTCGCCGAGTGGGTAGCGCGCCTGGTCCAGGCCTTGCAACGCCAGCGTCCGGCTGGCGAAGCGCTGCTACCCAAGGGCCTTGGACTGAACGTCAACCTGCCGCCCACTGCCACGATCAAAGGCGTGCGCCTGACCCGCATCGGCCGCAGCATTCCGTTCCAGGCGGTCTACACCGACGACCTCGGTCCGTTGTTCAAGGAGCAGAAAGGCAAGCCCGGCATCAGTTTCGCCAAGGCCCCCGCGCCAGGCGCCAGCGAGCAGGAAGACGAAGCGCCATGGCTGGCCAGGGGCTACCTGACGATCAGCCCGTTCAGCGGATTGCCCGACGGCCCCGCCCTGCCCCCCAAACTGGATACGCTGCTGCGATTGCCGGTGGACAGCACGCCGAAGGACAGCCAGCCATGAGCCGAAAAACCTTCCGCCTGGGTTTTCTCAATCGGGTGTACAGCCCGGACTTCAGCCCACGCGTCTACCAGGATGCCCTGGAGCTGTTCAGCGTCGCCGAAGACCTGGGCTTCGACAGCGGCTGGGTGGCCCAGCACCACCTGGGCTGCGAAACCGGCCGCCTGCCATCGCCACTGCCGTTGCTCGCGGCGGCGGCACAGCGTACGCGACGCATCCAACTGGGCACCGGCATCATCGTCCTGCCCCACGAGCCGGCCCTGCGCCTGGCGGAAGATGCGGCCGTAGCCGACCTGCTCAGCGGCGGACGGCTGCAACTGGGGCTGGGGGCCGGCTTCGACCCCGACAGCTTCACCCTCTTCAACCAGTCTATCGAGCAGCGCCACGCCGAATACGACCGGCGTCTTGCCCGCTTGCTGGAGTGCCTGGCCGGGCAAGCGCTCAACGCCAACGCCCAGCACTTGAACCCACCCGCTGGCGACCTGCCATCGCGGATCTGGGAAGCCACCTCGCGTGTCGAGCAGGTGGCGCAACGCGCCAATGGCCTAATCGTCGCGCCCAACCCGCGCCTGCCCGCCTCCGGCGATGCCGACCTGGTTGCCCGTTATCGCGGCGCCTGGACGGCGGCTGAACGTTCGCCCCGCATTGCCCTGGTACGCGCGATCTTTCCCGGCAGCGATCCCGCTGACCAGCACGCCAGCCTGGGCCGCGACATCAGTGCCTACATCGAACGCCAGCGCCGCATCGGCGTCTACCCGGCGGCCAGCGGCCTCGATCTCGGCGAGGAGGTTGAACGCCTGGGGATCCTGCACGGCGACAACGAAACGATCGTGCGCCGCCTCCTGAACGGGCCTCGCCTGAATGGCGGCGACCATCTGGTGGTCCAGGTCCAGACCAGCTCGACCCGTCTGGACGAAGCCATCCGCCACCTCGAACGCATCGCCAAGGATATCGCCCCTGTCCTGGGCTGGCGCCCCACCCCCTCGGAGACTTTGTACGCATGAGCCAGACCCCGCGTCGCTTCAAGCTCGGCTTTCTCACCCACGCCTTCGGCCGCGACCCGGCCCAGGCCTATCGCGACCTGATCGAACAGTTCGAAGTCGCCGAATCACTCGGTTTCGATGGTGGCTGGATCGCCCAGCATCACCTCAGTGGCGGTTTCGGCCAATTGCCTTCGCCCCTGGTGCTGCTGGCCGCGGTCGCCGAGCGCACGCAGCGCATCGAACTGGGTACCGGGGTGATCGTGCTGCCGCTGGAAGACAGCCTGAGGCTGGCCGAGGATGCCGCGGTCCTCGACCACCTCAGCGGCGGTCGCGTGCAGCTTGGCCTGGGTAGCGGTGGCGCCAACCTTGGCGTTTTCGATGCCTTCGGCCAGGACCCCGAGCAACGCCAGGAAAGCTTCAGGAATGGGCTGCTGCAACTGCAATCGGCACTCGCCGGCGAGTTGCCCGGCGCCCAGTTGCAACCGCCTGGCGCGGCCCTGAGAAAACGCCTCTGGCACTCCCATGCCAGCCCGCAAGGCGCGATCCAGGCCGCCCGACAAAACAACGGCCTGCTCCTGGGGACCGCGACTCACGACCCGCTGCTGGTGCAGAAACCACTGGCAGATGCCTACCTGGACGCCTACCAGGGCGCTGGCTCGCGTATCGGTGTCGTGCGCGCCGTGTTTCCCGCAGCCGACCGCCGCAGCGCCCGGGCCGAGCTGGCAGCCGACATCGAATTGCATGTGCCACGGCTGATTCGCGAGGGCCTGATCGATGCCGCGGCGGACCTCGAGCAGCATCTGAAGCTACTGAACGTCCACCATGGCCACCCCGACGAGATCGTGCAAAGCCTGCTCGACGATCCTTCGCTGCTACCCTATGCCGACTATTTCATCCCGGTGGTACAGTCCGAAAGCTCGACCCAGGAGCAGGTCCTGCGTCGCTTGCAGAGCCTGGCCCGCGATATTGCGCCGGCCCTGGGCTGGCGGCCCGCGACGAGCGCCAGCGCCACTTTCCAGGCCAGCAACGTGGTGGGATGATGCCGCTCCCGACCAGTAGCGCCTCTACCACCACGATGAGACTTTCGATCAGCTGGAGCCTTGGCTGCGACAGCGACACACTGGCCAGCACAACGTCGAGTTGCCCGGCGGGCTGGATTCAATTCGCCCAGGCCGTCGAATACGCCGGGCTCGACGGTCTGTTCATCGCCAGCTCGGCGCACCAGCAGGACAGCCTTACCGTCGCCGCCACGCTGTGCGCTCATACGCGTCATCTGCGGCTGATTCCCGGCCTGGACAGCGGCCTGATGCTTCCCGCCGCGCTGGCAGCCGTCGCCCAGAGCCTGCAGTCGATCAGCCAGCAGCGCCTGTGCCTGCACCTTGCAGACGGTGACCAGGGCAGCACCAGGCGCGCCCTTGGCGAGTTGCTCAACCGCGACCAGCGCAGCGAGCGGATTGGCGAATACCTGCTGATACTTCGCCAGCTACTGGACGCGCGGGGCCCTGCCCTGGATTTTCAGGGGCGCTACTTCAGCCTGGAAAATGGCGGTCATGCCCGTCGCGACCTGCCAGCGCCACCGCTGCTGCTGGACGACTCGATCGGTGCGCCGCTGATCGCCGCCCATGCCGACCAGTGCCTGGTCCAGGCCGACCATCCACAGCGTCTCGCCGCCACCCTGGCGCGCCTGCAGGACGCGGCACGCCAGCAGGGTCGCGACCTGACGTTCGCCACGCGGATCGGCTGGATTCTGCGCGATGATCCAGGCCAGGCCTGGTATGCGGCGGAACACTGGCTGCAGCGCCAGCACGACGACGAAAACACCCCTTGCAGCGCCAGCCATGCAAACGTCGCCAGCCTCGCTGCCGGCGGCGCGGCATCGCCGGCCAGGCGCTTCGAGATCTACCCCAACCTGTGGCGCCCGTCGTTTCGTCATCCGCCATTCCTGGTGGGCGATGCGCAGCAACTTGTCACACGCCTCACCGAGCTGCACGAACTGGGCATCGCCCATGTGATCATCGAAAGCCCGCCCTCGGTTCGCGAAGCCCTGCGCGTCGGCGAAACCGTACTGCCAAGCCTGCGAGCCAGCGGCCTGATGAACGAGGCGCGACACCGTGTCGAATGAAGCCAACCCGCTCGAAGTGAACTGGTTCCTGCCCACCAATGGTGACGGCCATCACCTGACCAGCAGCGGCCTGCCCAGTCACGGGCTGCTGCAACAGGGCGAGCGTGCGCCAACCCTGGACTACCTGCGCCAGATCGTACGGGCAGCCGACCTGGGCGGCTTCGACGCGATCATGATCCCCACCGCCGCCGGTTTCGAAGACCCCTGGCTGATCACCGCCATCCTCAGCCAGGAGGTGGCCCGCCTGCGCTTTCTCCTGACCCTGCGCCCCGGTGTCGAAGTGCCGGCCTACACCGCGCAGAAAGCCGCGACCCTGCAACAGGTCTGCGGCAACCGCCTGGCCCTGCACCTGGTATCGGGCTCCAGCCGTTTCGAGCAACGCTCGCTGGGCGACTTCCTCGAGCATGACGAACGCTACGCCCGCACCGAGGAATTCCTGCAACTGTTCCAGGCCCTCTGGCGAGGCCAGGGCCAGCACCACCAGGGCCGTTACTACCGCACCGGCAATATCGGGCTCGAACCACCCGCCAGCCCGCTGCCCACCTTGTATTTCGGCGGTGCCTCGGCCTCCGCCGAGCGCGTGGCGGCGGCCCAGGCCCACGTCTACCTGATGTGGGGCGAGCCACCGGAAATGATTGCCGAGCGTATCCGCACCATGCGCCAGCTCGCCCGCGCCTGCGGGCGCACCCTGCGCTTCGGCCTGCGCCTGCATGTATTCGCCGCGCCCACCTCCGAGCAGGCCTGGCAGCGCGTGGAACGACTGGTCAGGGAAATCCCGGCGGGTGCTATCGAGCGAGCCCAGCGCCAGCTGGATGCCTATGAGTCGGTGGGCCAGTCGCGGCAGAACGACTTGCACCGGGGACGCCGGCAAGGGGCCAGGGAACTGGAAGTCTCACCCAACCTGTGGGCCGGTGTGGGCCTGGTGCGCGGTGGCGCCGGCACGGCGCTGGTGGGCAGTCATGCGGAGGTGGCGGAGCGTTTGCTGGAGTATCGCCAGCTTGGCATCGACAGTTTCACCCTGTCCGGCTATCCCCATCTCGAAGAAGCGATTCACCTGGGCAGCGAACTGCTGCCACGCCTGCGGACGGCTCGCTAGTCACCTGCCGGTCTTGATCAGCCCGTGGTTGACCAGCAGCGTACGCATGGCGTTGCGCGTGATGCCCAGCAGCGCGGCGCTACGCACCTGGTTGTAGCTGCTCCAGGCATAGGCCTCGCGCACCAGAAGCTCCTCGATATCCTTGAACAGCGACTCCCCCGGCACCTCGAACAGGCGCAGGAACTGTTCGCGAATGACCTCCTGGGGCAGGCGCGGCAGCGCGGACGAAACGCTCGCCTGTCCAAGGCCGGAGGCGCCGCCGGCGAACTTGAAGTCCTCGGGGCGAATGACCTTGCCGGTGGCGACCAGCAACGCCAGGTGCACCACGTTTTCCAGCTCGCGGATATTGCCCGGCCAGGCGTAGGCCAGCAGCGAGCTCACCGCGGCCTCCGAGAACATTGGCGGGTCGATCCGCAAGCGCTGGCAATAGCGATCACGAAAATGCTCGGCCAGCGGCAGCACATCGAGGGGACGTTCGCGCAGCGGCGATACATCGACTCGCGCGACGTTGATCCGATAGAACAGGTCGAGACGAAAATTACCGGCGTCGACGGCCTGTTCGAGGTCGACGTTGGTGGCCGTGACCAGCCGGATATCCACCTTGATCGGCTTGCGCGAACCGACCCGCACGATCTCCTGCTCCTGCAAGGCACGCAGCAGCTTGACCTGCAGCGGCATGGGCAGGTCGCCGATCTCGTCGAGGAACAGGGTGCCGCCATCGGCCTCTTCGAACCAGCCGATCCGCCGCCCGGTGGCCCCTGAAAAGGCCCCGGCCTCGTGGCCGAACAGTTCGCTCTCAGCCAGGTTTTCATTGATCGCGCCGCAGTTGACCGCAACGAAGTTGCCGTGACGCCCGCTCATGCGATGCAGGTGACGCGCCACCAACTCCTTGCCGGTGCCCGTCTCGCCGTGAACCAGCACCGGCACATCGGCCGGAGCCAGGCGCTCCAGATAGTCAAGCAAGGCACGCGAGCGAGGATCGCTGAAAACCAGCGCCTTAGCGCGGATGGAAAGCGGCTGATCCTGACCTTCAGGCAAGGTCAGGACGGTAGAGTCCTTCTGAGCGATGCTTTTCATTCGCGGCTCGAACTACAGTTTTTTCACAGGTGATGGAAAACATAAAGGTCGCCGGCTTATAACCATAAATAATAAATTTTCATATGGTAATAATTAAAATTATGATGCCATGTTCTGTATACGAGCTAACCACGCCAGGCTTGAGTCAACGCCTTCATGAGGACACCAGTTGTATCGGTGCATCAGGAATCAGTCGATATCCTGCTGTGCATGCAAAGCACTCATATAACCCCCGGTCTAACCCACTCCGTTTCAGGATACGAAATGAACCAGGCTCCATCTCTTGAGAGGATGGAGCCATGAAGGCAACGACGAATGACTCATCACCCAGTAGCGGTAGCCGCGACTGCGTCCGCGACATCATTCGCAGGTCGATATCGGCTTCTCACACCGCGCGCAACACCGTACACAGCGCCCCATATGCCTGCACCCGCAACGGCAGGCTCTGTTCGAGCATGGCCAGGGTGCGCGGCATGTCATCCAGCGGGAACAGCCCGCTCAGGCGGGTCGGCGCCAGGGCTTCATCCACCAACAACAACCCCGGTAGATAGGGGCGCAAGGCCTCAGCCACCCAGCCCAGGCTACGGTCGCGCACTTCCAGCCAGCCGCTTTGCCAGGCGCCTTCGTCCGAGCGTAGCTGGCCCTGCTGGAGAATCCGGCCGGCGGCGAACAGCACGCTGCGTTGCGCTGCGATGCGCGTGCGTGGCAACCCGTCGGGTTGCAACCAGGCGGCAGCGTCCAGGGTGGCCAGGCGGATCCCCTCGCCCTCCTCGCTGAGCAGCAGCCGCCCCGCAGCACAGGCCACCTGACCGGCGCTGCACCCCAGTTGGAATTCGCCACGCCGGGCGTCGGCAGCGACGGTCAGTGCCAGTTCCCCCCGGTGCAAGGTCAGGCCACGCTGGCTGGCATCCAATTGCGGGAGCACCCGGCTACGCGCGTTGAGGCGCAGCAGGCTGCCATCAGCCAACGAAAAGTCACGGCGTTCACCGGTCCCGGTGACCAGTTCGCCCGGCCAGCCCATGCCGGCCTGCAACCAACGCCAGGCCAGGTGGCCGCTGCCCACTGCGGCGAGCAGTGCCAGGCCCTGACCGAGCACCCGACGGCGCGTCCGCGGTCGCTCCAGCACCTGCACCAATGGCTGGCTCGGACGCCCGCGCCAGGGTGATTCCTGCACCGGAGCCAGGCTCGCCAGCAGTTGCAGAAACACCTCGTCATGCCGAAGCGACTGCGCCCGCCAGCGATCCAGTTGCTGTTGTTCCTGATCGCTGAAATCGCCGGACTGCAGGCGTACCATCCAGTCCAGCGCTTCGTCGAGCACCGCGTCCTGCGGTTCCGTCACTCGCTTCATTCACGCAACCCCTGGAAGCAGCACTGCAAGGCCTGCTTCATCAGTTGATGGATACGCCCCACCGACAGATTCAGGCGGGCGCCGATCTGCACATAGGTCAGGCCCTCCAGTTGACTGAGTAGGAACACCGCCTTGGCCTGTCCGGACAAGCCTTCGAGCAGCCGGTCGATGGCCTGCAAGCTCTCCACCAGCATCCATTGCTCGTGCGGCGAGGGGTATGCCGCCTCCGGCGCCTCGGCGAGAATCTGCAGGCAGGCACGCTCCAGATCCTTGCGGCGCCAACTTTCGTACATCAGTCGCTGCGCCACCGTGGCCAGGAACGCCCGTGGTGAGCGGATGGCACTCGGGTCCGGCAACTGCCATACCTGCAGGAAGGCCTCTGCCGCCAGGTCTTCGGCGCTGTGCCGGCAACCAATCTGGTTCGACAGCTTCTTGCACAGCCAGCCGTAGTTCTGCTGGAACAACTGGGCGATCAGGGTGTTCTTGAACGCATCACGGCTATCCATGGTTCGGGTTCCATTACCCAGGCCACGCCACGGATAGCGGTAGTGAGCCTGCGAGATTGTCGGGGTGCCCGGGCGGGTATGCCCGGGTACGGTCATCAGTCATTGCCGGCACGCGGGCGCACCGCGTCCTCCGTTGTCACGGTACTTGCCGTTGCAGCGCCATTGCGACGACCGCTCAGCGCGCCACTCAGGGCCGCCAGCAGAATCAACCCGGCGCCGTACCAGGGCAGCGTCAGTACCTGGCCGCGGTCCACCAGCACCGCGCCGATGAAAGCCCCCAGGGCCACGCCCAACTGAATGGCGCTGGTATTCAGGCTGATCTGGATGGCCGCGCTGCGCGGATGGGTTTCCACCAGGTATTTCTGAATCGCCGGGCCCGGCACCATGTTGAACACGCACCATAGCACCACCACCAGCAGCAGGCCGCCCAGGCTTTGCGCGGCCCAGGGCAATGCGGTCAGGGCCAGGGCATGCAGCAGCAGGCCGATGACGAAGGTGCGCGGCCCCGGCCAGCGGTCGGCGGCACGCCCACCGAGTAACGCGCCGACGACCCCGCCCAGGCCGTAGACCAGCAGCACCGCGCTGATGCGCGGTGGGTCCAGCGCCAGGCTGGCCACCAGCAACGGCACGATGAAGGTGTACACCGTGAATTGCCCGGTCATCTGCAACAACGCCGCCAGATGCGCGCACAGCGTCTGCCGTTGGGCCAGCGCGCGCAGTTGCTGCAACGGCGGCGGCCCCGGCGTGCCGATGACCTGCGGTAGCCAGCGCGTCAGTAGCGGCAAGGTCGTCGCGGCCAACGCGGCGAGCAGCAGGAACAGCACCCGCCAGCCCCACTGTCCGCCGATCAGCGTGCCCAGCGGCACGCCCAGCACCAGCGAGGCGACGATACCGGCGAACACCAGGCCGATGGCGCGACCACGGCGCTCCTCCGGGACGATGGCCACCGCCAGGGTGATCGCCACCACCACCACTACCGAGGCGCTGGCCGCCACCAACAGGCGTGCGGCCAGTAGCCAAGCGAAGCCCGGTGCCGCCGCGCTGGCCAGGTTGGCGAGCACGAACACAGTCAGCGCGGCGCGCAGCAAGCGCCGCCGCTCGACGCGCGCACTGGCATGGACCAGCAGCGGCCCGCCAAGCCCGTAGACCAGTGCATACAGGCTCATCAGCAGCCCGGCCCGGCCCTGGCTGACCTGCAGCCCGCTGGCCAGGGTGTCGAGAATGCCGGCCACTACCAGTTCCACGGTGCCGACCACGAAAGCCAGCGCCGCCAGCAGCCAGACCCCGCCCGACGCGCTGCGTGCAGCGCTCATGCGGCCTCCCGCAGATGCGCGATCAGGGCTCGGCGCAGGCGGATATCCACGGCGTTCTCGGTGGTCGCCTCCAGTTGCACGATATCGATCCCGGCGGCATGGAACGCACGCACCCGCTCGACCACCGCCTCCAGCGTGCCGACCTGCACCGGGGCGAAGCTGCGCTCCAGCAGCGCCTCGATCCATGCGTCCGAGCCCAATGCTGCGCCGCCCTGGCGTTCGTCATCACGGGCCACCTGGGGCGAGCCGGTGAGTTCTTCCAGCGGGCGCGCGCGCAACAATTCGCGGGCACGCTCGCGGTAGCCGGCGGCGATGTCCTCGGCATGCGCCTGGCTGTCGCCGAGGATCGCCTGGAAGTGCTTCCACAGGCGCAGCGGCGCCCTGCCCTCGCGGCGCTCGGCCAGTTCCTGGCGCAGGGCGGCGGTGCGTGCCTCGTCACTGAAATTGCCGGCATAGATATCGGCGAAGCGCACCGCCAGGTCGACGGCTGCGGGCGAAGCGCCACCGATGGACAGCGGCGGCTGCGGGCGCTGCACCGGCAGAAAGCCTGCGCCGGCATCGGTGACCCGGTAGAACTCGCCGTCGTAGTCGAATGGCTCGCGACTGTGCAGCGTACGAGTGAAGACCTCCAGGTACTCGGCCGCGCGCCGATAACGCTCGTCCTTGCCGGCGAAGTCGCCGTCGCGCTGCACTTCGGCCTCACTGGAGCCGATCACCACATGCACCGCCGCCCGCCCGCCGTACAGCGCATCCAGGGTTGCCAGGCTGCGCGCGGCCAAGGTCGGCTGGGCGACGCCAGGACGGTGCGCCACGGTCACCCGCAGGCGTTCGGTGGACTGCAGCGCGTGGGCGGCCACCAGCCAGGGGTCGGGCCAGGCGCTGGCCACCGTCACCAGCGCGCTGTCCAGGCCATCGGCCTCCTCCAGTCGGGCCTTCTGCTGAATATCGAAGGCCTTCGCCGCGCGGCTGCGGGTATCCGGCAGAAAGCGCGCGGCCTGGCGCTCGTACGGGGTGTCGCCGATCAGGGCAGCGGCGCGCACGCCGCCACGCAATTCGAAGCTCACGGGCAGTCTCCTAGAAGTCGTACACGGCGCTGAGGTAATAGAACGCCCCATTGAAACTGATCGGCGCAGCGTAGGTGTCGTAGTGATTGAAACCCAGGTAGGTACTCTCGGCCGGCAGCTTGTCGGGCTTCACGTCGAACAGGTTCTGCGCGCCCAGCGCCAGGCTCAACTGACGGGTCGCTGCAAAGCGCAGCTCGACGTCGGTGAGGTACTTCGGCGAGTTCTCGAAGCGGTTGAACTCGGTGGTCGAATAGGCGTTGGGCCCGGTGTAGTAGTCCAGCTCGGAAACGCTCTTTCCATAGCGTGTCTCGCGCACCTGCACGGCCCAGCGCTCGAAGCTCCAGGTCGCCTCCAGGCTGACCTGACTCTGTGGCGTGGAGCTGGTGATCCAGGCCTGCTGCTGGCGATTGAGCAGCGGCTGGCCGTTGCTGCCCAGGTGGTTCTTCTGCAACTGCGTGTGGTTGAAGTTGGCGTTCAGCCGCCAATCGATGCGCCCGTACTGGCGCAGGTCGCTGCGGTAGCTGGCACCGAGGTCGACGCCCTGGGTGCGGGTGTCGGCGCCATTGGTCATGTAGTGGGTGCTGACCTGGGTCAGCCCGGCTGGCACGCTGATGCCTCCGGCACGCAGCGCCTCGATCGCCGCCTGCCCGGAATAGGTGGCGCCGTCGACGATGCGGTCACGAATATCGATGCGGTAGGCATCAAGGCTGATCTCCAGGTCGGGAAATGGCGTCAGCACTGCGCCGAGGTTGAAGCTCACCGATTTTTCCGGCTTCAGGTCCTCGGCGCCGAGCATCCGCGCCGCCACCGAATCCACCGCCAGCAGACCGGTGGCGATGGTCGGCGAAACCCCCAGGCTGGTGTAGTGCTCCTGGGCCAGCGACGGCGCGCGAAAGCCGCTGCTGATGCTGCCGCGTACCGCCACCGTAGGGTTGATCTGGTAACGCGTGGCGAGCTTGCCGTTGGTGGTGCTGCCGAAGTCGCTGTAGTGCTCGTAGCGCGCCGCCGTGGACACCTGCCAGGCATCGCTCAGCGCGGTGCCGAGCTCGACATAGCTGCCCAGCACATCGCGGCTCCACTGCCCGGCGGTACTCGGCGCCTGCCCTGGCAGCGCCTTGGAGCCGCCGTTGTACCAGGAGTAGTAGTCGCCCTGGGTCACCCCGTACAACTCGCGGCGCTGCTCCAGGCCCCAGGACACATTCAGCGGGTGCGGCAGTGGTGCCAGGTCGACGTCCCGGCGCAGGTCGAGGTTCTGCGTCCACTGGGTGGTCTTGTAGCGCGCCAGGTCGAAGCGGCGCGGCGAAGCACCGGTCTCCTGGTACAGCGCCAGATTGATCGAGTGGTCCATGCCGATGTCCGGCCGGTCGGCGCCGTAGGTCGAGCTCAGGTCCCAGCTCCAGCCCAGCAGATCGCTGCCGCGCGCGCCGGCGGTCAGCGAGTAGTCGTCCTCGTCGCTGGTGATGCGGGGTGTGAAACCGTTCGGATAGAGCGTCGGCGCCAGACTCGGCAGTTGTGGAATCTGTGCCGAAGACACGCTGCGCCGGGTGTAGGTGGCGAAGCTGTACAGGTCGATGTCCTCGTCCAGCACCGCCCCGGCGTTGAAGGCCAGCCCCTGGCGATGCACCGAAGGATCGCCGATGGACGGGTTGCCATGCTTGCCGGTGCGCGAGTCGATGCCGCTGCGCACGGTGTTGTCCTGTTCGCGGAACTGCGCGGTGAGGTTGAGAAAGCCGGTCTCGCCCAGGCGGAAACCACCGTTGACACCGCCGGTCTGGCTGAAACCGTCGCCGGCAGCGTATTGCCCCACCGTATAGCCGGCCTGGCCGCCATGATCGGCGGATTTGAGGATGACATTGATCACCCCGGCGATGGCATCCGAACCGTACTGCGCCGAAGCGCCATCGCGCAGCACCTCGATATGGTCGATGGCATTCATCGGGATGGTGTCCAGGTCCACCCCGGTGGAGCCGCTCTGCAAACCACCGCTGACATTGATATTGGCCGTCTCGTGGCGGCGCTTGCCGTTGACCAGCACCAGCACGTGGTTGGGGCTCAGGCCGCGCAGCGACTGCGCATTGGTCAGTGCGGAAGCGTTGTAGGCCTGGGCCTGGCGCGACAGCGAAGGCAACAGCCGCACCAGCGCATCGCGCAGGTCGCTGCTGCCGGTCTGGCGCAACTGCTCGGCGCTGACCACGTCGATCGGGCTCAGGCTGTCACCAGCCTTGACGTCGGTGCGCCGGGTACCGGTCACCACCACGGTCGCCAGCGCCGTCGTAGCGGTCGCCGGCAGCGCCGCCCGTGCAGGTACGGCCTGACGCTGCAACCGCCAGTTGCCGTCAGCGCTGCGTGCATAGTCCAGGGCACTGCCCTGCAGGGCCTGGCGCAGGGCCTGCTCGATGCTCAGCGAGCCGCGGATGGCCGGTGCCCGCAGGCCGCGTACCAGCGCCTGGTCGAAGGCGATCGGCGCATGCCCCTGGCGCACGATGCTCAGCAACACCTCGTCCAGCGGCCCGGCGGGAATGTCGAAGGCGTGGGCCTGGGTGCTGGCCGGCGTGGCCAGTTCGGCGGCGCGGGCGGCCTGGCCGTGCAACAGGCAGGCCAGGCTCACGGCGCAGAGCGCAGGAGCGAAGGGATAACATGGGTTGATCACACTCGGCATGCTCGAAACGTCCTTGCGCTGTCGTCGTCCTTGAGTGCAATTCGACACGTTTTTTTTCAGCGCCGATCCAGATGGATATCGCATAACCTTATGCGTCGCTGCCGAGGGGCCGGCAGCGCCACACGCTGACCGGGATCGACGTGACCTGGCCATCGGCGCGCATGCGCCGCTCGGCGATCCGCCCCAACCGTTCGAAGAACTCCTCGTGGCGCGCAGCCGGTACCAGCGGCGTGAAGTAGGTGCCGAAGGTGGCGGCATGGAAGCGCTGGTAGGCCTCGGCATCCTCCACCTGCAACACCGCTTCGCGGCTGGCCACGGCATCCACGCAGAAGTAGCGCTGAATGCGCTCGCGCAGCCCGGCGGCATCGCGGGTGCGCGTGCCCATCGGGATCAGCCCGACCTCGGCGTACAGGCGCGGCACCGCGTCCGCGGCGGCCAGCCCCATGTCCACCAGCGCCTCGGCGACCAGTTCATCCTCGCCGCCCAGGCCGTCCTCGCGCCAAGGGTGGTGCGAGGTGAACAGGAACACGCCGTCCTCGGCCAGGTGCCGGGCGACCCAGGCGAACAGACGCTCTTCCTTCGGGTACAGCCAGTGCAGCACGGCAGTCAGGGTCACTAGGTCGAAGCGCTGCGGCAGTTCGTCCAGGTGCAGCAGGTCGCCCTCGAACAGACGCACCCGCCACTCCAGCGCCTGCAACTGGGCGCGCGCCTGTTCCAGGCGCAGGGTCGAGCGCTCGATGCCCCAGGCCTCCTGCAACTGCGGCCAGCGGCGCAGCGCGCCTTCGAGCAGCGAACCCACGCCGCAACCAAGGTCGAGCAGGTTCTGTGGCTGGATGCCGGCGCGGTCGAGCACCCAGTCCTGGTCGCGGCGTTGCAACAGTTCGCTGGAATCCCGATAACCGTCGAGGTTGCGGGCCTGTTCAATGATCGCGCTCATGGGTCGAACCTCCGTCGCATCGCGAAACCGGCGCACCCAGCGCAGCCGGGGTAATGGTCCAGACGCAGCTGTGGCCGCTATCGTCCTCGTACAGTCGGTAATCGGCCTGGCAGTCGCGGGCGGCGACGAAGGCCGTGAGCAGTTTGGTGCAGTAGGTGCAGGCCGAGGCCAGGGTGATCGGCACGCCGCGCGCACGGGCGCGCTCGCGGTAATCCCAGATGGCGCAGTGGCGATTGTGGAACACCGTGCGCGTCGGCTCCGGCGTCTGCACCTCGAAGCGCGAGCCGTACAGCGAGGCCTGCCGCGCCAGGCGCTGCGCGGCGCTCGCCGGCTGGCCCTGACCATGCGGTTCGAGGCTGCGATAGACCCGCGCGGTGGCATGCGCCCAATCGTCCAGGCGGTAGTGCTCGCCGCGTTGCACGATGAACTGCTCGATCAGCGCCTGAGCGCGGAAAAACACCGCCTGCCAGGCACTCACGTCCTCGGCCTGCGCCTGCTCCGGCAGGTCACTGAGAATCCGCGCGCTGACCTGCAACCAGTCGCCGATATCCGCCTGGCGCTGGCGTTCGCCGAGGTAGGCACTCATCGCCGCCTGCACCTCGAACACCCGTTGCCGCCAGAGTTCGGCCTGCTGCGCCGGAGCCAGCGCCAGCGTGCTCATGCGCCCACCCACTGCGCGCCGGGCGCCAACTGCCGGTCGAGGAACGGCAGCACGTGTTCGAGTACGGCGTCGGGCGCGGCCTCGGGCAACATGTGCCCGGCACGAATGGCCGCACCTTCGACCTGCTCGGCCCAACGCCGCCAGATCGTCAGCGGATGCTGCTCCTGCGCATACGGCCGCTCGCTCCACAGCACCTGTACCGGGCACTGCAGGCGCCGCCCGGCGTCACGGTCGGCGCGGTCGGCCTCGACGTCCTCGCCCACCGCGGCGCGATAGTCCTCGCACAGCGCATGGCGAACCGCCGGGTCGGCAAAGGCTCGCTGGTAATCGGCCAGTGCCGCCGGGTGGTAGATGTCCTGTTGCTGGGCCATGCGCTTCAGCGTGTAGTCGAGGAACCATTCCGGCTGCGCGCCGATCAGTCGCTCCGGCAGGTCGAACGGCTGGGCCAGAAGGAACCAGTGGTAGGCGTTCAAGGCGAAGGCCTGGTTGACCGTGGGCCAGATATCCAGGATCGGCACCACGGTCAGCGAAACGAAGGCGCTGACCGCGTGCGGATGGTCCAACGCCAGGCGATAACCGACCCGCGCACCGCGATCATGGCCGATCACCGCGAAACGTTCATGCCCGAGCTGCGCCATCAACTCGCGCGCATCCTCGGCCAGCGCGCGCTTGCCATAGGCGCCCGGCGCGTCGGGCTGCTGCGCCCGCGAGTCGCCATAGCCGCGCAGGTCGGCAAGCACCACCCGGTAGCGCTCGGCCAGGCGCGGGGCGATGCGGTGCCAGGCCAAATGGGTCTGCGGATAGCCGTGCAACAGTAGCAACGGCGGCCCATCGCCCGCGCTGGCCACACGCAGGCGGGCGCCGACGGTGGTCAGGGGACGGTACTCGAAGTCGAGTAACAGCTCAGCGCTCATGGGCACCTCACAGAATGATGCTGATACGGCGCTGGGCGCCGATGGTTTCGTGGTCCAGGCGGATGTCGCGGGCGAGGATACTCAGCCGCTCAGGGCCGTCGCGCAGCAGGTGCGTGGCCTGCCCGACGAAACTCCAGCTCTCCTGGTTGCGGAACTGGTGGACGACGAAATTGCTGCGCACGGTAATGCGCTCGCCGTCGCGCGCCTTGATTCGCACATTGCTCACCAGGCGCCGGGTGCGCGAACGCGGCTGTTCCATCCAACTGTGCCCGCCGAGCAGGCTCTCGACCCGCTCACGCAGGCGTATGTAGTCGTCGGCGATGATGTACAGGCTAGCTTCGGGCGGCTGCCCATCGAGTTCGGCCTGCAGCGGCAGCACGCGATAGCGCGCCTCGGGCTCGAACAGGGCGAACCAGTGGTCGAGCTGGCGTTCGTCGAGCAGTTCGGCTTCATTGACGATGAAGTCGCTGACCCGGGCATGCAGGTCGTCGACCTGCGCGTGAGCGATACGTGACATGGCAAGCTCCTGTGCAAAGGCAGTGGTTGGCGGTGCTACAGGCTGATGTCGACCCGGTAGCGCTCGAGCCAACGATGCAGGTTGAGCAGGTAGGCCAGGCCCGCCGTCGGGCTGGCCGAGGCGCGTGGGCTGGGCAGCGGCTGCCCGGCCTCCAGCAACTGGCGCACCCGCTGGGTATCGATCAGCTCGAACAGCGGCGAGTCGCCGGTCGCCAGCAAGGCGCCGACGCGCTCGCGCAGCAATTGCAGGTAGCGCGGATCGGGGTTGGCCGGGAAACCGCTCTTGCGCCGCGTCAGCACCGATTGCGGCAACACGCCACGCAGTGCCTGGCGCAGGATCGACTTGCCCTCGCCGTCGACGCTCTTCAATGCCCAGGGAATGTTCCAGGCGTACTCGACCAGGCGGTGATCGCAGAACGGCACGCGCACCTCCATGCCCACGGCCATGCTCATGCGGTCCTTGCGATCAAGCATCGCTGGCAGCCAGCGGGTCATCGCCAGGTAGGCCACCTCGCGCTGCCGCGCCTGCTCCTGGCTTTCGCCGTCCAGGCGCGGCACCTCGGCCAGCGCCTCGCGGTAACGCCAGTCGATGTATGCCGGTGCATCGACGCGCTCGGCCACGCCCGGGCGCAGCAGGCTCCACACCCCCTGGCGCCCGGCCAACCAGGGGAAGCCGTCATGGGCCAGTGCCACGGCATCGTGGAAGAACGGATAACCGCCGAAGACCTCATCGGCGGACTCGCCGGACAAGGCCACCGTGGTGTATAGGCGGACTTCGCGGAACAGCAGGTACAGCGCGCCATCGAGTTCACCCCAGCCGGGCAGGTCGCGCGCGGCGAGCACCGCGTCGTCCTGTTCGATCACCGCTTCCGGCGAGGCCGCCAGGGTGCGGTGCGCACTGCCCAAGAAGCTGGCCATCTCGCGGGCATAGGGCTCGTCCCAACTGCTCTGCCAAGCGCTAGGACGCAGCGCCGCAGCCTGCTCGGGGAAATCCAGGGAAAAAGTTGGCAGGCGCTGGCCATCGCCCAGCGCACGCACCGCGTAGGCACTGATGGCGCTGGAATCCAGCCCGCCGGAAAGCAGGCTGCCCAGCGGCACATCGGCCACCAGTTGATCGCTGACCACCTGCTGCAACAGGCTGGCGACGCGCTCGGCAGTCGTCGCAGCATCGTCGGTGTGCCGCTGCGAAGCGAGCTGCCAATAGGTCAAGGTCCGCCGGCCCTGGCCGTCGAAGCGCAGGGCCTGCCCCGGACGTACGGTGTAGAGGCTCTTGTACACGCCGTGGCCGGGTGTTGGTGCGGTGGTCAGGGCGAACAGCTCGGCAACTCCGCTGGCGTCGAGCACCGGGTTCACCTCCGGGTGCGCCAGCACCGTTTTCGGCTCCGAGCCGAACAGCACCCCGCTGGCGGTCGGGTAGTAGTACAGCGGCTTGACCCCGAAGCGGTCGCGCACAAGCCACAGGCTGCGGTCGCGCTCATCCCACACAGCGAAGGCGTAGATGCCGGTGAGTCGGGCGAACGAGGCTTCGCCCCATTGTAGGTAGGCGCGCAGTACCACCTCGGTGTCCGAGGCGGTACGGAACACCTGCCCCAGCGAGCGCAGTTCCTCTCGCAGCTCGCGGTAGTTGTACACCTCGCCGCTGTAGGTCAACGCCACGCGGCCACCAGCATCGGCGAGCATTGGCTGGACACCGTTCTCCAGATCGATGATGGCTAGGCGGCGATGCCCGAGCAACGCATGACGCGAGGTCCACAGGCCCTCGGCGTCGGGGCCGCGCGGCGCCAGGCTGCGGGTCATGCGTTGCAGAATGTCGTGTTGCGAGCCGAGGTCACGGCTCCAGTCGGTCCAACCGGCGATTCCACACATGCCGAATATCCTTGCAGGGCCCGTTATTCCCTACGTAGCCACAACGGCGCGAGGGGATCTGCAGGGACGATTGATCGGTTATCGAGAAAGCGGCGTCACACCGCGATGGCCAGGGCCTGCGACGGGCGTACGGATGCGCCTTCCAGGCGCCGGCTCCATTCGCGCCAGAAGCCGCGGTTCTGTTCTTCGTCGACATGTCGTCGGCTGCCGGCCAGCAGGCCGCGCGAGAAGTCGCTGTAGCCGATGGCGGCATGCGCATAGGCGCGCTGACAGGATTCGAGGATTTCCACATCGTCCGGGGTACCGAATCCACCGGGGCCGATGAACGAGATCAGCCCGTTGATACGCGCGGCACGCTCCTCGGCGCTCTCGTCGGCGAAGCCGGCGCCCCACACGGTGACGCTAACCTGGTCGGCGCCGCGCGGGAAAAAAGTACGGATGTTCAGACCGAGAATGTCGTTGATCACCAGGTTGGGGAAGATGAACAAGCTCTTGTTGGTATGTGCGATCTCTTCGGCTCGGGCCTGGCCGAAACGCCGTACCAGTTCGTCGAACTTGGCTTCGATGGAAGGTTTCAGCGCTTCGGGGAACAGCGGGCTCCAGTAGGCGATGGGCCGGCCGGTGGAGGGTGGCCCGCTCATGATCAGCGCATGTCCGTTGCCCAGCGCCTCGCCGCGCCCGCTCCGGCGGTGCGAGGCCGGATCGGTGCCGAGGGTGTCGAGGTACTTTAGGTAGCGCTTGTGCGCGAACGGCAGGTGGTAGGCGTCCACGCCGTTCTCGGCGAGCAGCTTCCAGTTGGCCTTGATCGCGTGGTCGAAGGCGCCGGGTATGATCTCCAGCGGAGCCTCGGACTGGTCGAGAATCAGGTCGATATAGTCCCGTGCGCCGCCCAAGTGCTGCGCCAAACTGACGGCACTGCGTCCATAGAGGATGAACACGAAGCCACGGTAGCTGTCGTGGCGCACGCGGATCAGCGATTGTTGCAGGTCGCAATGCCCGGGCAGACCATAGGCCGAGCGGTCCGGCACACCGATCAGTGCGCCCTGCCCGTCGTAGGTCCAGCCGTGATATGGGCAGGTGAAGCGCTGGGTGTTGCCGGCGCGCTCGTTGCACACCCGAGCCCCGCGGTGGGCGCAGGCATTCAGGTAGACGCCGAGGCTACCATCGGCCTGGCGTTGCAGAATCAGCTCGCGGCCGCCGACCTCACGAGTCAAAAAGTCCCCGGCTTCGCGAAGCTCGCTGTCATGCGCGGCATAGAGCCAGGTGCGGTCGAAAATTTCGTTCAACTCGCGGCGGTACAACTCGGCTGACACATAGGCTTGGCGGCCTACCCGGAAGAAGCTGGCGCCATCGGTCTGGATGTAATCGCTCACTTGGTTTCTCCGTGCAAAGTGCATCCCAAAGGCGCCGGCTGCCAATGGCCACGGCGCTTGCGGGGAAAAACCTAGCACGCAGGAAAATGCCTCGTAACATACCAATTGCGTCTTAGCTAATAACCACAGCCAGCCTGCAGCGTGCGGGAAAATAAATTCGCCCGCGCAGTGAAAATTCGCCGCTGCCATTGCACTATTTATAATCTCTTATCGTCACTCAACGGTCCCCGCCCTTCCCTCTTTCCGCCTGCAGGCCGCGGCAACCGGGGCTTATGCCCACCGCTGCGATGGGCCGTTAGGACCGCCTGCCGCGAATAAGGCTCAACTTTCCAACACTATGCTTATGCGATCTTCATCTAGTGCGCGCGGGTCCGCAGTGGCGTAATTGGTGGCCGACTGCGGCCACCGACGTGCGCGAACCAGATCGGCCGACCGGGCCGAAGCAAGCCCATTCCACGGTGTTGTCGTTGGAAGAAGAGGCAGAGCCATCGTCGCTTTCCGCAAGCACAGGTTACTACCGCTGGACGATTGCCTGTATGCCCTGCAACCGACTGACCCGATCGTCCCTGCACAGATGCTTGCAGCGCCATGGCACCAGCCGGCTTCCTGATGTGGACGCCGGCAAGCCGCAGAAGAGGAAGTTCAAGAGGGCTACTTCCATGTCGATATTGCCGCGCTGCAGGTCATCGGCGAACTGCTCGATGCCTGAGCCAGCGCCTGCCGTCAGCGCTCGGCGGGCGACGGGTACGGGCGGAACGCCAGCAGGCTCAACGCGGCCACGGCGAACGCCAGCGACAGCCCCCATTCCGCCAGCCAGTAGCTACCGGCCCGGTCGTACAGCCAACCGAGCCACCAGGCACCGAAGCTGATCGACACGGCGAAGGTGAACGGCTGGATCGAGCCATAGATCACGCTGAAGTGACGCAGGCCGAAATAGCGGATGAGCAGGTACTTGGTGGTACCGCTTTCCCCTCCTCCGCCGAGCCCGATCATGAATACCGCCAGCCATAGCGCCGCACCGGTACTGCCCAATTGGAACCCAAGCATGCCGACGACGGCGAGCAGGGCGAAGGGCAATACCACTCGCGGCGTGGCGAAACGGTCCATCAACCAGCCGGTCAAGGGCTGCGAGACCATCATGCCGACCCACAAGGCTGATAACACGCCACTCGCCTCGCCGCGTGACAAGCCCCGTTCGACCAGCATCGGAACACCATGGGTCATCACTCCGCTCATCACGAAGACCGCCAACACCTGGTTCGCCAGCACCAACCAGAAACTCATACCAGACCAGGCCTGGCGCGCCGACAGCCCATCGCTAGCAATGCTCGATTCAGATTGCGCGGGCACCGGCTGGCGCTCGCGAAACAGCCAGGCCAGCAGCGGCAGCGCCACGCACAACTCGAGCACACCATAGACCAGATAGGTCGTGCGCCAGCCCCATAGCTCCAAGCTCTGATGGCCGATGAACAACCCCACTGGCCCGCCGATGCCAAAGCCCAGGCCAAGCACACCATAGGCCATGCCCAAACGGTGCCGGAACCAAAGACCAAGGATACGGCCGTACGGCAGGTTGCCCGGCGCCAGAATACCGATCACCAGAAACAGCGCATACAGCTGCCACACCATGCGCACCATCGCCAAGCCGAGCAGTGGCAACGCCAAGGCGAACGTCAGGCACAGCATTACCCGTCGCGCGCCGTAGCGGTCGATCAGCCACCCCTTGAGCGGGCTGGTGATCGCCACTGCCAGGCCAAAGAACGTCACCAGTAACGACACCTCGGCGCGATCCCAGCCGAACTCGTCGCTCATCGGGGCAATGAACAGGCTGAAGGTGTTGAGCAGAATACCAGTCGGCCCGAGCATGAGCGCGACCAGCGAAGCGATTAGCACGCCAATGGCGGCTGGGGAGAACTCACGCTCACCATGGCCGGCTTTCACAACTGATTCGGCGTGCGATGTCATCGCCTCGCGCATAGGTAAATCCTCTGAATTCGGTCGCCTTAAACCCTCGATCAACAGAGCTGAAGACAGGAAAACTGGACAGAAAAGCAGGCACGACAGCTTGTCGTTCAGCATCAAGTTTTATCGGCTGCCCGTCGTTTCAGAACCGATACGCCGCGCGCAGGTAGTAGAACGCACCGTTGAAACCGATCTGCGAGGCGTAGGTGTCATAGCGCAGTACGTCGCCGTAGGTGGTGTTCTCCGCAGGCAACTTGTCCGGACGTACGTCAAACAGGTTGTCGGCACCAGCCGTGAGGGTCAGGTGATCGTTGACCCGGTAGCGTGCGGCGATGTCGGTGATGTACTTGGGACTGTTGACGAAGTGGTTGAAGGTCGTCGTCGACCAGGCATCGGGTCCGACTGTGTAGTCCAGTTCCGAGGTGGTACGCCCGTAGCGGGTCAGGCGCAGGCTGACTTCCCAGTCCTGGCGACTCCAGGTGCCACCGAGAGAAACCTGGCTGCGCGGCGTCGAGCTGGTGATCCAGGCGATCTGCTGGGCGTTGAGCAGCAGGTCGCCGTTGGCACCGCGATGGTTCTTGAGCAGACGGGTGCGGTTGAAGTTGGCCGAGAGCTCCCAGTCGATCTGGCCGTAGCCACCCAGCTCCAGGCGATAACGCCCGGTGATATCGAGGCCACGGGTACGGGTGTCGGCGCCGTTGGCCAGGTAATGGGTACTGACCGTGGTGGCGCTGGACGGCAGGCTGATGCCCGCAGCAGTCAGCGCATCGATGGCCGCCTGGCCGGAATAGGTGCCGCTGTCGACGATGCGGTCGCGAATATCGATCAGGTAGGCATCGATGTTCAGCGTCGTGTTGTCCCAGGGTTCCAGCACCAGGCCGAAGTTGTAACTGGTGGATTTTTCCGGGTCGAGCGCTTCGGCACCCAGCCTGCTGGCGGCCTCGGAGTTGGCGGCCAGCAGACCGAGGGCGATGGTCGGCCCGACGCTGAGCCCGGTGTAGTGCTCCTGCACCAGCGACGGTGCACGGAAACCGCTGCTCACGCTGGCCCGCAATGCCACGCGAGGGCTGAACGCATAGCGGGTAGCCAACTTGCCGTTGACGGTGCTGCCGAACTCGCTGAAGTCCTCATAACGGGCCGCCACGTCCACCTCCCAATCCGGGGTCAGTGAAGTGCTTAGGTCGATATAGGTCGCCCATACGTCACGCGACCACTTGCCCTCGCTGAGCGGCGAAAGCCCAGCCAACGATTCGGCACCACCGCTGTAGTAGGAGGCGTAGTCGCCGGCTTCGATTCGGTAACTCTCGCGACGCTGCTCCACGCCGACGGCCAGGCTCAGTGGCGCTGCGAGCCCGCTTATCTCGAAGTCGCGGCCCAGGTCGAGGTTGGTGGTCCGCTGTGTGTTGCGGTAACTGGCCAGGTCGAAGTGGGTCGGACTGGTCCCGGTCTGCTGGTAGATCGCCGCGTTCACCGAATGGGTCATGCCGATGTCCGGACGGTCGGCGCCATACCCCGTACTCAAATCCCAGCGCCAGTCGCCCAGCAACTGGTCGCCGCGCACGCCGACGAGAACGGAATAGTCATCCTCGTCGCTGGTCGGATTCGGCGTGAATCCGTTCGGGTACAGAGTCGGCGCCACCGAGGCCAGACGATAGTTGGCGGCGGACGATGCGCTGCGATGGGTGTAGGTGGCGAAGCTGTAGGCCTCTACATCCTCGCCCAGGCCGAAACCGGCGTTGTAGGCCAGCGACTGGCGATGAAACGCCGGGTCGCCGATGGAAATGTTGTCGCGCCGTCCGGTGCGCTCGTCGATGCCACTGCGCACCGTGCGCTCCTGCTCGCGGTACTCGGCGCTGAGGTTGACGAAGCCGCTGTCGCCCAAGGCCAGGCCGACGTTGCCGCCGGCACCGTGGGTGAAACCGTCGCCATCATCAGTCTGGCCGAGGTCGCCCGCCAGCGCACCGCCCGAATCGGCGGACTTGAGGATAATGTTGATCACCCCGGCGATGGCATCCGAACCGTACTGCGCCGAAGCGCCGTCGCGCAGCACCTCGATGCGCTCGATGGCGCTGACCGGGATGGTATCCAGATCGACCCCGGTGGAGCCCTTTTCCAGGCCGCCGCTGATATTCAGGTTGGCGGTCTCGTGGCGACGCTTGCCGTTGACCAGCACCAGCACATGGTTGGGGCTCAGTCCCCGTAGCGATTGGGTGCGGGTCAGGGCCGAGGCGTTGAACGGCTGGGCCTGGCGGGTCAGCGAGGGCAGCAGCTTGGCCAGCGCATCGCGCAGATCGACCGCCCCGCTGCTGCGCAAGCGCTCGGCGCTGACCACGTCGACTGGGCTGAGGCTGTTCTGCGCCTGTACGTCGGTCCTGCGGGTACCGGTGACCACCACCGTCGCCAAGGGCGCGCTGACCGGCGCAACGCTACTTTGCGGCGAGAGAGCGGATGGTGCACGACGTAACACGAAGCCGCCCGCCTCTCCTCGAACATAGTCCAGGCCGCTATTTTTCAGGGCCTGGCGCAGCGCCTGTTCGACATCGAGTGCGCCACGGATCGCCGGACTATACAACCCCTGCACCAGCTCTTGTTCGAAGGCGATGGGAGTATGACTCTGGCGCACAATGCTCAGCAGCACACCGACCAGATCACCGGCAGCAATATCAAACTGCTGAACTGCCGCGTTGGCCCGCTCCCGGGTTTGCGGCTCCGCCAGCACCGCTTCATGGAGCAGACAGGCGCAGCTCAGCAACAGCAGCGCAGGATTACGGGTGAAAAGCAGTGAGGACACGGTTGGCATGGAGAAACTTCCTGGCTTGGATTTTCTCCTGAGTGCAATCCGTGAAGCGTTTTTTCAGTGTCGCCTCAGACCCGATTCATATATCCATATGCAGCCAATCAAGGCACAGGTCTTTAACAAGGTAGACAGGGGCGTGTGGAAAATGCTCTGGTGATGGGCAGTACGTCGACACCCTCACAAGGCTCGTCGATCGGTGAAGGATCGGTACTTCGAGGACAAGATCTTTTCCGACGGCACGCCCTTCGACGCCGTAGCGGTCAAAACCGATATCGATTACATCCTGCAAAGCACCTCGTGGACACGCACCTTGCTGCTGCGCGTCGCATCCGCCAGCGTGCTCGATGCACATACGGTCGCCATTACGTTGCTCGAACCAGACAGCGGTACGCTCGAGGCGCTGGCCAATCCAATCGTGCCCATGCAATCGCCCAAGGGCCAGGGCCAGAAGCAGAACTGCAGCCCCCTCGGACACCAGCCCGTTCAAAGTGGCGGCGTTCGATCAACTTTGGATGTTACTCGACTTGCCATCCGTACCTGGGTCGCACCCTATAATAGCGGATTTTTACCTGTTTCTTTGATACCTATGATGGGGTCAGTGGATCCAGGAACCTTCCGGGGAGGGGCGGGAAGTGGGTAAGTATATCGTACAAAGATTGGGATAGAATTTCAGAATCCGTTAGAGGAATGCCATGAGTGATAACACTTTTTCGATAAAATCAAATAACTACGCCCAATCTCGCCCCCGCTATCCCGATTCACTACTCGATTGGATAGCGGGTTGCTGCCAGCGAACAGATAATGTCTGGGATTGCGCAACCGGAAACGGACAAGCTGCGGTTGATCTTGCCTCACGTTTCTCTAATGTATTCGCAACGGATGTTAGCCAAGAGCAGATTTCTAACCATTTATATGCACCCAATGTGTCTTTCTCTGTGCAGTCCGCAGAAAATACCTCGTTCGATTCAAATACATTCGATCTAGTCACAGTTGCGCAAGCCCTGCATTGGTTTGATTACAGTAGGTTTTGGCCAGAGGTCCGCCGAGTATCCCGAAAGAATGCTTTCTTTTGTGCATGGGGCTACGATTGGCTGTTCACAGGCACCCCGTTAGACGAAAATGTAGTCGCACCTTTCCGCAGTGCAATACAGCCCTTCTGGGCAGTAAACAACCGTATACTTTGGGATGGGTATAGCAATATGGATATATCCTTCCCTTTTGAGCGAGTGAGCACTCCTAGCTTCGAGATACATATGCAGTGGACAATCCTTCAGATTGTGGAGTACATGAAAACCTGGTCTGCCTACAAAAATAGCCTCTCCGACCCAATAGCTAGTAGTTACCTAGTTGATATAGCTGAGCATGTTCGAAACTTCGAGTGCCCTGATTTTTCATTTGACGTACGAATGCCATTAAAAATTGTTGCAGGGAATATTGTATAAACTCTCCTCATTAGATTTTTGAGACTATTCCATGCTCTATAATTAGAGGCGGCAGTAGTAAATGGATATTTTTAGAACGTAGTTTCTTGCCGCCATCAGGACTGGGTCGTGGTGCACTGATACTTCGTTTATTTGGTAGCCCAGACATTCGTCAAATAGACGGGCTTGGAGGCGCAGATAAGCTAACGAGTAAAGTTGCAGTTATAGGTACATCAACTCGTAAAGATTGCGATATTGATTATTTCTGGTCAAGCCAACACAGTTTTACCACACATAGATTGGCAGAGTAACTGCGAAAACATTTCAACTAGAGCTGCTCTACATGCTGTTAACAGCAGACATTATGACTTGAATTCAGACAATATTGAAAAAGTTAGAATTCACCAGGTAAATACGGGGCGAATTATACTAGCACATGCACCAATGGACCGCGGAGCACCGTCCAAAACTGGATCATATCTTATCGGTGGCGTTCCTGGTACAAGCGCTCGTATTGATTTAGATTTCTCTGATTTTTAGGGTGTACGTTGACACGCGGTACATTGCCATCCGGTGAACCTATAAGTAGTTTTGTATCTACTTTCTCAAGTGGCTCTTTCCTCGCTTCAGTCGTTGACTTTGGTAATTTATGTATTTTCGTCAGCAAAGACAAAATACCGCCCCCTAAATCGACATGTTAATTAATTGCAGTCAGACAACTATTCAGCTGGCTATTTGAAAGAGTTACGTGCAGCGGTTGCTCATCAACTGGGGATAGTTAGTCTTGCAAACATGAAAGAAGAACTAATGATCAGAATGAATCCACTACTATTCGTTGCCCCCAAAGATCACCTTAATCTTAATAGGCAATTAATCACTGCAGATTCTTATGACCTCTGGGCGATATCTGTTTACTCGGTGGATATGTTCTAAGGCTTACCCCGAAACGGGCTCTTTAGCCACGGGGGGGCGCCGCATATATTCCAGGCACTGTTGTAGCAGCACTCACTTTCAGGGGGCCAGCTCGATCGACACCATCACCGCCGCTCGGCTCCACAACGTAAACTCCATCTTCAATTGCTCGGGGCGTTTGTCATCGATGAGCTTACGTATTGTCGCTTCCTGTTCCTCAGTCAACACTTGATCTTCGCTATACCGGCGCCCCGCCAACGCTGCCATTGCTTTGGGCTTCATAGCGTTCAATCACGCATGTGACGGTGGGAATGAGATAACCCGACCTCTGCGGCGATCTGGGCGCGTGTTCGTCCTTGCTGGTAAGCTCAGATCACCTCTCGTCGGCGTTCGTATTGCTCAGTTGGACTAAGCTTCCGGGCATCGTCTTTTTCCATACACACAGCACCGCACAAATTTCAATGAAAGTTAATTTATTTATGGGCCTTATCTATAAGTAGCTTCCCATACGGTCGCGCTGGCGTAGATCGGGGAACAGGTACATCCACAGCCCGGCGACAGCCAGCGCCCCGACACCGCCCAGTAATATGGCGGGCACCACTCCCAGCAGCGAGGCGCTCAGCCCGGACTCGAATTCGCCCAACTGGTTCGAGGCGCTGACGCATAGGGTATTTATCCCTCCGATCCGGCCCCGTATAGCATCCGGAGTATCCATCTGGATCAGCGTCTGGCGCAGGACCGTGCCGATCACGTCCGCGGCACCGACCACCGCCAGGGCGAGCATCGCCATGGGAAGCGAGGTGCAGGCGGCGAAGCCCATGGTGGCCAGGCCGAAGACCAGCACCGCGCCGAACAGGCAGCGCCCGACACGCTGCATGGGCGGTCGCCAGGCCAGCAACAACGCGGCCAGCAGAGCGCCGACCGCCTGGCCGGAGCGCAACAGCCCGAGCCCCCAGGAGTCGACCCGCAGCACATCGGCGGCGAACACCGGCAGCAAGGCGGTCGCGCCGCCGATCAGCACGGCGCACAGGTCGAGGGTGATGGCACCGAGCACCACGGGATGACGGCGCAGGTGGTGGAAGCCGGCGAACAGCGAGGCGAAGCCGAAGGGTTCGCGCATCCCGGAGAGGTGCCGCCCGCCGATCGCCGCGATCAGCCCGGCACCCACCAGGTACAGGACGGCGCTGACAAAGTAGGCGGCCTCGGGCCCGGCGAGATAGATGAAGCCGCCCAGCGCCGGGCCGACTACGATGGCCGCCTGCATGCCGCCGCTGGACAGGGCAAAGGCCCGTGACAGCAGGCCCGTCGGCACCAGGCTGCTGAGCAGCGAGGCATTGGCCGGCATCTCCACCGCCCGCTCCGCGCCGATCAGGGCGACCAGCAGCAGAATCAGCGTCCGGCTCGGCTCGTCCTGCAGCGCGCAGACGCCCAACAGCGCCACCGCAAGGGCCTTGACCGGCAGCGCCACCAGCAGCACACGGCGGCGGTCGAAGCGGTCCACCCAGTGGCCGGCCGGCAGCGCCAGCAGCAGCGTCGGCAGGAACTGCGCGAGCCCGACCAGCCCCAGGTCGAGGACATTGCCGGTCAGTTGATAGAGCTGCCAGCCGACCGCAACCATCTGCATCTGGTTGGAGGCCATGCCGGCCACCCGCGCCAGCCAGAACAGCATGAACTTGCGATGCTGGAACAGGCTCCGGGTCAAGCGCGCGCCTCGCCGTGAGCGAAGCCGTTGGCCGGCCGGTCGAGTCCCAGGTGTTCGCGCAGGGTGCTGCCGCCGTAGCGCTGGCGGAACAGCCCGCGGCGGCGCAATTCCGGCACGACCAGTTCGAGGATGTCGTCCAACCCGCCGGGCAACCAGGGCGGCATGATGTTGAAGCCGTCCGCAGCGCCGGCCTCGAACCAGTGCTGCAACTGATCGACCAACTCTCCGGCGGTGCCGACCAGGGTCCAGTGCCCGCGCGCCGCCGCCAGTCGCTGGTAGAGCCCGCGCAGGTCCAGCGCCTCGCGGCTGGCCAGCTCTTCGAGCAGTTGCTGACGGCTGCGATTGCCATTGGTCGGCGGCAGCGCCGGCAGCGGGCCGTCCAGCGGGTAGCCGGAGAAATCGAAGCCGCCCGCCATCCCGGATAGCAGCTTGCGGCCGACCTCGGGATGGATCAGATCCTGCAGGCGCTGGAACTTGTCCTCGGCCTCGGAGCGGCTACGCCCGACGTGCAAGGTGACCCCCGGCATGATCCGCACCTGGCGTCCGGCGACCAGCCGTTGGCGCAGGCGGCCGGCGAAGTGCAGGGCATCCTCAAAGCGCTGCTGGGCTGTGAACACCACTTCAGCGCTCTGCGCCGCGAGGTCCAGCCCGGCCTCGGAGGAGCCGGCCTGCACCAGCACTGGGTGGCCCTGCGGCGGTCGGGCGATGTTGAGCGGCCCGGCGACCGCGAAGAATTCTCCCCGGTGGCCGGTGACATGAAGCTTGCCGGGGTCGTAGAAACGGCCTTCCTTGCGGTCGACCAGGAAGGCGTCGTCCTCCCAACTGTCCCACAGCCGCTTGACCACCTCGACGAACTCCGCGGCCTTGCGGTAGCGCAAGTCATGTTCCAGTTGCCCGTCGCTACCGAAATTGCCGGCCACTGCCGGCGAGGAACTGGTGACGATGTTCCAGCCGGCTCGCCCAGCCGATAGGTGATCCAACGAGGCGAACTTGCGCGCCAGGTGATAGGGCGCCTCGTAGCTGGTCGTCGCGGTCGCCACTAGGCCGATGCGCGAGGTCTGCACGGCCAGCGCCGCGAGAAGGGTCAGCGGCTCAAAACGGACCCCACCGGGGCCGCGCCAGTCGACCGGGCTGCCGTGGCTCTTGATCGCCGGTGTATCCGAGAGGAACACTAGGTCGAATCCGGCGGCCTCGGCCTGGCGCACCCAGCGCAGGCTGTTGGCAAACTCGAACAGACTCTGCGCGCCGGGTTGGCGCCAGGCGGCCAGGTGATGGCCGTAGCCACTGAGGAACAGCCCCAGCTTCATCTGCCGCGCGCTCATTGCTGCGCCTGCCGGACGAAGCGGTTGCCCGGGCGGGCTAGGCCAAGGTTGTCGCGCAGCGTGGCGCCCCGGTACTCGGTGCGCAACAGCCCGCGGTGCTGCAACTCAGGCACCACCAGTTCGACGAACCGTTCGACGTCTCCTGGGAACAGCGGGAAGATCAGGTTGAAGCCATCGCAGGCGCGGCTTTCCAGCCAATGCTGGAAGTCATCGGCAATGCTCTGCGGGGTGCCGATCAGCACCCGGTGGCCGCCCGAAGACATACGCTCCAGCAACTGCCGGACGCTGAGCCGTTCCTCGCGCACCAGATTCAGCAGCAACTGCTGGCGGCTCTGGTTGGCATTGGTTAGTGGCACAGTCTCTGGCAACTGGATCGGCGCATCAAAGGGCAACGCCGCCAGGTCGAAGCCGATGCGCCCGGAGGCAACCGACAGGGCATTGTTCCGTTCGACATAAGTCTGCGCCCGCTCGTGGCACTCCTGGGCCTCCTGCAGCGTGCGCCCAACCTGCACGCTCACCCCAGGCATGATCAGCAGTTCGTCCTGTCGGCGGCCGTGAGCCTCGAGCCGGCGCGCCATGTCGGCATAGAAGGCTTGCGCGTCGGCCAGCGATTGCGAAGCAGTGAAGATCACGTCGGCGCTAGCCGCGCCGAGTTCCCGGCCGACCTCCGAGGAGCCGGACTGGAACACCACCGGGTGACCCTGCGGCGGGCGCGGCGCGTTAAGCGGCCCCTTCACCGCGAAATACCGGCCACGGTGTTCCAGGCGGTGCATGCGGGCGACGTCGAAGAGTACCCCGGCATCCTTATCGAGCAGCGGCGCCTCGTCCTCCCAACTGTCCCACAGCGACTTGATCACCTCGACGAACTCCTCGGCCCGCTGGTAGCGCAGGTCGTGCTCCAGGTGCTGGTCGAGATTAAAGTTTTCCCCGCCGCTGGTCGACGTCACCAGGTTCCATCCGGCGCGCCCACCGCTGAGCCAGTCCAGCGAGGCCAGTCGCCGCGCCAAGGCATAGGGCTCGTTGTAGGAGGTGCTGGCGGTAGCCACTAGGCCGAGATGGCGGGTCAACGGTGCCAAGGCCGGCAACAGGGTCAGCGGGTCCCAACGCATGACCCGGCCGCTGCCGGCCAGGGCAACCGGATCATCGCCCACGGACAAGCCATCGGGCAGGAACAGCGCATCGAAGCGGCCACGTTCTAGAGTCCGGCAGGCCTCTACGAAAGGTTCGAAGCGCCGGGCGATGTCGGCCTGCGCTTCCGGCAGGCGCCAGGCGCCATTCTTTGCCGCATGGGCCGGCAGCATGGCGGCCAGGCGGAGTTGTCGGGTCTTAGCGTGAGTCATGCATGCTCCTGAGCCAGGCATCGGGCGTCTGGCCATGTTTGCGGTAGAGATCGAGAATCAACCCAGAACGGTGCCACTGGCCGACAACCTCGCTGACAAACGCCTTCAACGCCGGCTGGCCCTGGCGTAGAGCCAGGCCGTAGTCGAGTTCGTCCTGGGGTGGGAACTTGGCCTCCATGTTCTGCCCCCAGTGCTGGTTATCCTGGCGCAGCGCCTCGTAGACCCGCGCCGAGGCCTGCAGACCGACGCAGCGGCCGTCCTCGATGGCCTTGAGCGACTCCAAGTGGCCACCGTAGGACACGTAGCGAATGCCGTAGCGCCGCTCGTAGAGCGTCGCCCAGGGCGAAGAGACCATGCCGCACACCTTACGGCCGCGCAGTTCCTCCCAGCCGGCGATCCGGTAGCTTTTCGGGGCGATGAACACCGAGCCGGTGCGTAGCACCGCCGGCTCGGCGAAGTCCGCGCGGATCTTGCTGCGGTCGTGGCCGAGCAGGTACATCAGGTCGCAACGGCCGCCGCGGATGAACTCCAGGCGGTTGGTCGGCGTGTGGCGCACCAGCTCCAGCCTTACTGGCTTGCCGAAATGCTCCGCTAAGCGCCGTGCCAGATCCTCGGACAGTTCGAAGAGAATGCCCACCTGGCGACCGCTGGCATCGTGGTAAGCGAACGGCGGCGACTCTATCGGCTGGCAGACGCGCAGCAGGCCGCGCTCCGCGATACGTTGCAGCGCATCGTCGGCGCTGGCGCACGGTCCCGCGAGCAGGCCCAGAGCCAGGCAGAATCCGGACAGTCCGGCGCGCCTCACAGTACACGCTCCAGAAACCGCCTGGTACGCGGATCCTGCGGAGCAGCGAAGATCCTCTCGGGGGACCCGGATTCGACTATCCGCCCACCATCGGTGAAATACACCGTGTCAGCGATCTCCCGAGCGAAGCTCATCTCGTGAGTGACGATCAAGCAGGTCATGCCGCTGGCAGCGACGTCACGGATGGTCAGCAGGACCTTCTTGACCGTCTCCGGGTCGAGGGCCGCGGTGACTTCGTCGAACATCATCACTTGCGGGCGCATCGCCAGGCTGCGGGCGATTGCCACGCGCTGCTGCTGGCCACCGGACAACTGCCCGGGGTAGGCGTTTTCCTTCTTCTCCAGGTGGATCTGACGCAACAGCTCTCGGGCCCGCTCACGCACCGCCTCGGGCTCTTCGCCGAGCACGGTGATCGGTGCCAAGGTGATGTTCTGCATCACCGTCAGATGCGGGAACAGGTTGTAGTTCTGGAACACCATGCCGACCTGGCGACGCAGTTGCAGGAGGTCCAGGCCGGCGGCGGTCACTTCGATCCCCGCCACCGTGATCGACCCCGCGTCCACCGGGGTCAGAGCGTTGATGGTGCGCAACAGGGTCGACTTGCCGGAGCCCGAAGGTCCGATCAGGCAGGCGATCTCGGAACGGCGGATTTGCAGCGATATACCGTCCAGCACGCGCTGGCCGTCGTAGCGCTTGGCTACTCCGCGCATGTCGATCTGGATTGCAGTAGGTAGGTTTTGGCTCATCGGTAATGCCCCAGCCTTGCCTCTAGTCGCCTGGACCAGAGGGAGAGCGGATAGATGTAAAGGAAGAACAGCCCGAAGGTCAGGCCATAGGCCGGCAGCAGCAGGTCCGGTCGGGTCTCGCCGGACAGGCGGATCTCCAGGGTCAGCATGAGTTCCTCGACGCCCAGCAGGGAGGCCAGCGAGGTGCCCATGGTCAGCATGCAGTAGAGGTTCATCCACGGCGGTAGCATGCTCCTGAGCGCCTGTGGGACGATCACCCTGCGCAGGCTCTGGCGGCTGTCGAGGGCCAGCGCGGCGGCGGCCTCCCACTGGGTGAGAGGAATCGCCCGGATGGCACCACGGACGATCTCTGACATGTAGCCGCAGGCCGGCAGGGCGAGCCCCACGGAAGCCTTCAGCCAGTCTGGCAGCAGATAGTAGCCACCCAGCCAACTGACCTCGAAGGGAAGCAGGTACATGATGTAGAACACCACCACCAGCGGCGGCGAGGCCCGCAGCAACTGGGTCAGCCAACTGGCAGCGAGGGCCGGCGCGCGTAGCGAAGAGCATTGCATGGTGCCCAACAGGGCTCCGAGTAAAGTGGCAAGTAGAGTGGCAACAACACTCATCAGAATGTTCAGACTGAAGCCCCGCGCCAGATCGGGGGCCCACAGCGGCAGCAACGGCAGAATGTCGTTCATCGGTAGTGATACCCCGGCAAGCGCAGGCCTCGCTCCAAGCCCTTGAACAACAGGGTCACCGCCAGCACCAGCAGCAGGTAGGTAGCCAGCACCACCGGCATCATCTGCAGCACGTTGAAGTTCTCGGTCCACAGCCGGTTGGCGGCCGACATCATCTCCGGCACTGCGATGGCGTAGGCCACCGAGGTCGCCTTGACGCCCTGCACCATGCTGTTGCCGATGGCCGGCAAGGCATTGCGCAGGGCCAGCGGCAGCACCACCTTGCGGTAGACCTGCAGCGGGCTCAGGCCCAGCGCGGCTGCGGCTTCCAGGGTCGCCGCGGGAACCGCGTCGACGCCGCTGCGCAGGGCCTCGACCTTGAACGCGCCGGCATGCAGGCCGAGGACGATCACCGCCCAACTGAAGTTGCCGACCATCCGCTCCGTGCTGCCGTCGGCCTGGCTCGCCATCGGCAGCAGCGAGCCCAGGCCGAAGTAGAAGAAGTACACCTGGGCCAGCAGCGGCGTATTGCGGAACAGCTCGATGTAGCCGCCGACGGCCAGGCGCAGGGGCTTCAGACGGGAAGCCTTCATCCAGGCGCCGAGCACGCCGATCAGCAACGATAGCGACAGGCTCCACAGCGACAGCTCCAGGGTCATCCGCACGCCGTCCAGGTAGCGCCGCGCGTCCGCGCCGGAAGCGAAGGCAGGCAGGCCCGCCAGCCATTGTTCAAGCAGGAACATGCGCCGGACTCTGGTAATGGTGGAGGTGGCTGAAGCCCAGGCGCGCCAGGCGGATCGCGGCGATCTCAGCAACGTCGGGGTCGGCCGCCACGATGATCAGCGGCTCGCCGGCCCGCGCCGGCGGCAAGCGTTCAAGTCCGGCCTCCCAGTCGTCTAGGCGCAGCGACGCCTGCGCAGCAAGCGGCCCCGGCTCGGCGTCGTCGATGACGATCACCGTCAGCGGCCCGGCCGTCAGCGCCTCGGCGAGTTGCGCGGCGTCCACCCGCGGCACGAACAGGCGCCGTTCGGGCGGCGGCGGCGGCGCGTCGAGTAGCGCCTCGTGGCCGTCGAGGAACTGCACCGCCAGGCGGTGCGGCCGCGCGTAGGGGTTGCCCGGCGCATCGCGGCCGATCTCGTAGGCATGCAGGTGCAGGGCCGGGACGCTGCCGACCACCTCGATGTTGTGGTACTCGCCCACCGGCAGGAACAGTCCGCTGCCCGCCTCGACATACAGGTCGTCAAACTGCTCCAGGCGCACCAGACCCTCCTCCTCGCCCGCATCCACGCGCCGGTACAGCCGGTTGCGCTCGCGCCCGGCGACCCCGGCGATCAGTGCCCAGGAACGATGCCGGTGCGGGTGGTTGACGCGCCCGGTGACGCCTACCGAAAGGTAGATCGCATAGCCATAGTCGGGGTCTTCGGCCAGCCGGTACATGCCGCCGCCGGGCGAGCCCGGCTTGACTGGGAAGCTGTGCGCCGGAAACAGCTCGCGGCGCGCCGCCAGGCCGCCGACCAGGGCGCGCAGGCGCTCGACCAACGGTTCCGTCGGCGTGCTGCCGGGTTGCAGGGCCTTGATGGCCTCGAAGGTATCGCGCACGGCGGCGCTGCGCTGATGGATCACCGACATCGTCTACTCCTGTGGATCGCTCAGAGAGGCATGCGCCTCGGCCAGGTAGCGCGGATCGGCCCACTGGTCGACCGCGAAATCGTTGTTCAGGTAGCCGCGGCTGCGCAGGAAGCGCCGGCGCAGCTCGATAGCTGCCAGGTTGCGCGGCGACAGGTTGGGCACGAAATCGAGCTCGCCAATGGCGGCGCGCAGCAACTGCGTGTCGGGGAAGGAAGTCACCCGCAGCAGCAGTTGCGCGGCGGCATCACGATTGCCGTTGATCCACCGCCCGGCGCGGATTGAGGCACGTAGGAAGGCCACAACCACCTGCGGATGGGCTTCGGCGAAGGCGCGGTCCACCACCATAGTGAAGGGGCCGTTCTCCAGCGCCTGGGTCCAGTCCGGCACCTGCCCGAGATCAGCCAGCACGGTGACCGCGCCACTCTCCACCAACTCCCGGGTGAAGCCGGGGCGTCGGCTGTAGATCGCGTCGACCTGGCCGTCGAGCAGCGCGCGCGCCTCGCGTGACTGCAGCGCCGGGGTTTCCACCAGTTGCGGCCAAAACCCCGATGGACGCCTGGCCGGAAGGTATTCCGGGGGCTGTTCCGCGCCATCCAGGTCCAGCCGGTGAACATCCCCTGGGGCCAGTCCGGCGGCCCCCAGGGCAGCCTCGAAGGCGTACTCGGAGATGGCCCGGACGAAATCGATCCGCTCGCTGCCCAGGTAGCGCGGTAGGCCGATGCACCGGCCCCGCAGTTGCCGCACGTGATGCAGACCCTCGCTGGCGCGGGCGAGAATCTGCCCTCCGCGCTGGGTCGCGGTGAGCCCGAGCAGCACGCTGTCGACCCGGTCTGCCTTCGCCGCGATGGTCGGAATCGCGCCGCCATCGCGGAACAGCGGGGAGAGCGAATGGTTGAAGTGCGGTAGCCAGCCCTGCTCCCGGGGCAGCGAGCGCAGGTAGTCGGCCCGAGCGCCGGCCCGCTCGAACTCCTCGTCCAGCCAGCCCAGCTCCACCGCGACATTGGAAGCCACCAGCACCGGGCAGATGGTGTAGTAAGCCCGTACGGATTCCGTCATGTTCAGCGCTCCTCAGAAGTCGTAAGTCACCGAAGTGAACAGGTAGCGGCCGTTGAAGCCGGCCGGCGAGAAGGACGAGTAGCGGTTGATGCTGTTGACCACGTAGGGCGGCTCGTCCGGGTAGCTGTTGAACAGGTTCTTCGCCCCCAGGGTGCCGCTCAGCGAATCGCTGAAGTCGTAGGAAAGCGCGGCATCGACCACCCACTGCGGGTCCAGCCAGTAGTTCTGCGAGGTATCCGAGTTGACGTTCTTGGTCCGCCCGTAACGCACCGCAGCCAGGCGCACGCCCCACTTCGCCAGGTCGTAGTTCAGGCCGAGGATGATCTTGTCCTGCGGGTAGCCGTGTTCGAGCACGTCCACCGTGTAGGCCGAGTTGATGTCGATGCCCGCAGCGGCCAGCACGCCCGGCGCGGAAAACACTTTCTTGACCTCGTTGCGCACGATCGCGCCGCCGGCCGACAGCTCCAGCCGGCCTCGCGAGCCGAGGTCGAACCAGCGCCGGGCGGCGATGTCGACGCCACGGGTACGGGTATCGGCGGCGTTCGCGTAGACTCGCAGAGAACTGATCCCCGAATAGCCGCTGGCGGTGAGCAGGTTAGTCACCAAAGTACCGGTGAAGTCGTCGGACAGCAGCAGGCGATCATCGATGTCGATCTGATAGGCATCGATGGTCAGCGAACTAAACGGGTCTGGTTGCCAGACCAGGCCCAGGGAGATGTTTTTCGACTTCTCCGGCTCCAACTGTGGGAAGCCGAGGGCTTGGGCAATCGCGCTCTGCGCCGGGACGATCTTCTTGTACACTGGGTTGCCGCTGCTGTCGGCGCTGCTCGAACTGGAGGTGATGCCAATCTGGCCGAGCGACGGGGCCCGGTAGGAGGTGCTCAGCGAGCCGCGCAGAGCGAAGCTTGCGACGAACTGGTAGCGCCCGGAGAGCCGTCCGGTCCAGGTGCTGCCGAAGTCCGAGTAATTCTCGACCCGGGCAGTGGCGCCTAGCGACAGCTTCTCGGTGAGGTTGCCTTCCGCGCCCAGGTAAGCGCCAAACACCTCACGGGCATACTCCGCTTCATCGGCCTTGCTGACCGCCCGGCCGCTGGGTGCCGCATCGCCGGCATTCGGCCCATCGAGAATCGCCACCCCGCCGTCCACCCAGCCCAGGTAGTCGCCCGCGCGCAACTCGAAGTCCTCGCGCCGGTAGGCCACCCCGCCCGACAGGGTAAGCGGCCCCGCAGCACGCCCGGCGAACAGCTCGCGTACATAGTCGGCGGTGAGGTTGCTCTGCGCATTGATCCGGGTACCGGTGACAAAGCCGACCGGGCTGTCGTCGCCGAGGGTCGCGTTGAGCTCATCCTCCCAGTACTCCTGAGCCCTGGAGCGCCCATAACTGGCATTCAGGTCCAGTTGACCGCCGTACAGCTCGCCGAGCAGGGCACCGAAGGAAGCGGCTAGATCGTGGTTCTCGGTGCCGTTGCGGGTCTGCACGCCATCCGGGAAGATCGAGCGAACGTTGCCATCGTCGCGTGCCGTGGTCGGGCTGTTGGTCCCCAGAGTCTTGTAGTAGGCATAGTTCAGATAGCCGTACAGACGCAATTGCTCGCTGACATTGAATGCCGTGTTGGCGAGCAGCGAATAGCGATCATGCTCCGGTGTCCCAGTGACGAATTGCCCGCGATCGAAGCTGCTTTCCCGCGAGTCGCCGGTGAAATACCAGCGCCGCGGGTCATCCTTGGAGCGGTCAGTCTGTTCGCCACTGTCACCATCGAAACTCAGGGTGAGGAAGCCATCGCCGGGCAGGCTGAAGCCCTTCCAGCCACCCAGGCGACGGCGCAGGCCATCACCCTCGTCGAAGTACTTGCCGGCTTCTGCAGTCAGGCTGCCGCCATCACCCGCCTCGCGGAGGATGATGTTGATCACCCCTGCGATGGCATCCGAGCCGTACTGCGCAGAAGCGCCATCCTGCAGGACCTCGATGCGCTCGATGGCGACCAGCGGGATAGTGTTGATGTCTACCGGCTGGGTACCAGTCAGCGGGCCGGACTGCGACTTGGCCACCGCGTTCGGAGTGCGCCGCTTGCCATTCACCAGCACCAGCGCCTGCTCCGGCGCCAGACCGCGCAGTGTTGCCCCCTTGACGTTCAGATTGCCGCTGGAAGTCGGCATTTCCTGTGGATAGCTGAACGACGGTACCAATGTCATCAGCGCCTCGTTGAGGTTGGTCGCCCCGGTGGAGACAAGCTGCTCGTGGGTAACCACCTGGACCGGCGCTGCGCTGTCCAGCGCCGTGGTATCGCTGCGCCGCGTGCCGGTGACGATGATCGTATCCAGCCGCGGCGAGTCGGCGAGCGGCTCCCAGCGCGCCGTGCCCGGAGGGACGGCGGCAGCGGCGGCCGAAGGCTCCGCGGCGGCCTTCCTGACCACCACGAACGCCCCGCCGGGGCTGACCTGCAACTCCAGGCCGCTACCGACCAGCGCCTGGCGCACCGCTTCCTCGACCGACAGCTCGCCCTCCACGGCGGGCGCCGGCAGGCGGCCGATACCCGGCTCAAAGGAAATCACCTGGCCGCTCTGTCGGCTGATGCCGATCAGCACCGTGTCCAGTGAGCCGGCGGCGATGTGGTAGACCTGCCGCTCGGCGGCAATGGCCGGCCCGGCGATGATCCCGGCGGCGATGGAAAGCGCCAGCAACTGATGCTGGAAAGGTTTGGCGATGCGCAAGACAGTATCCCCCGACGATTATCGTTATTGCCGCCAGGACTCGACGGCGTTCATGCAGGGGATGTGGCGCGAGCGGGGGAAATCTTGCAGAACGCTTGGCTATAAGCTTATGCGTGGGCGTTTTCCGACACCTACAACGCCTGGCCGGCGTCTGACCACGAAAGAGCCTACAAGCCAATGGCGCGCCTGCGAGCCCGGCCAGAAACAAAGCTGAGGGTAAGCGTGCCCCAGCCGGCAGTACCGAGAAGATCTGCTTCGATTGAAGGAATACCGGGCAAGCATGTCGATGGACAGTGGTGGCAGCGCGGCAAGCCGAACGCATGAACCGCACCATCAAGGACGCCACGATAAAGACATACCACTAGGACGATCCGAAAAGCCTGGAAGCCCAGGTACTGGCCTTCGTCACGGTCTACAACTTCGCCAGGCATCTCAAAGCTTTACAGTGGCGAACACCTTACCAAACCGTATGCGATGCCTGAATCAAAGACCCATCGGTCTTCAAAATCGACCCGCACCATCTCATTCCGGGACCAAACATCTACAGGATGCCGGGCGCGAGATGTTCACGGTGGGCAAAACAGTAAACTTGCGTCGGCCGCGTAAAAAGACTTAAGGGGGACACGCCTGGAGCGCACTTAAGGCGGCTATCCTCGCCCGCAAAATGCAAGCTGGCAGCGAGCGGTTTCGCTAAATCAGCCGCGGTTTTATTCGATTAGCCGTAGCCAGGATGAATCCAGATTACGACTGAAAAGTTCTGCTTCGAGAGGATAGAAACGGGCTGGCAGGTCGTCGAATACTGCTGGTAACGGCTCTTGTCGCGAAACTGCGATGAAGCGCCGATGGACTCCGTCGGCAAGCGATTTACATAGAACAATAAAAAATATACATCCTGAATATTGTTATTTCTCAAGCATAAGAAAGGTTAACTAGGATACGCCGACCGGACCGCCGGCCCCTGCATTATCTTCGGAGCCATTGCCATCATGTCCGGTGCTGACCAGCTTCTCCACCACGAACACGTGGGCCATCTTTTTCGCGAGCATTACCCCTGGCTGTGTGCTCGTCTGCGTATTCATCTACGCTGCCGGGCGACTGCCGAGGATCTAGCCTCGGAAACCTTCGTGCAGATCCTCGGTGCGCCGCCAGACGAGACGATCCGAGAGCCGCGCGCCTTCCTCGGGACCATCGCCCGGCGCCTGCTGTTCCAGACCTGGCGCCGCCGCGATCTGGAACGCGCCTATCTGGAGGGCCTACGCGGTCAGGACGAGACGCTGGCGCCATCGCCCGAGGAGCAGGTACAAATGATCGAGGCATTGGTCGCAATCGACCGTCTGCTCGACGGTCTGCCGACCAAGGTCAAGGCGACTTTCCTACTCTCTCAGGTGGATGGCATGAGCTACCCACAGATCGCCGTTGCACTGGATATTTCCCAGCGCTCGGTAAGCGACTACATGGCCAGAGCACTGAAACGCTGTCTGCTCTTCAGCCTAAAATAGGAGGAATGATGAGCGAGCGGCAGCGGCTGATCGACGAGACTACCCAATGGCTAGTGCTGGTAAATTCCGGCCTGGCCAGCGACGCTGAATTGCAGGCGTTCCACGACTGGCGTCTGCGTGACCCGGATCACGAGCGGCTCTGCAAATGCTTGGAGCGTACCCTCGGGGTATTATTGCAGGTGCCCCAGTCCCAGGGTGTCAACAGCGACTTGCTACGCCGTGCGCTGGCTGCTCCATCATCGCGCCGCAGGTTGCTCGGCCAAGCGCTAGCACTTGGTAGTTTGGCGTTTGGCGGGACGCTGCTGGGAAGCCGGGCACTCCCGATGGACAGCCTGCTAGCTGACCTACGTACCGGTACCGGCGAACGCCGCAGCGTGACCCTGGCGGACAGCAGCCGGCTGACTCTGAACGCCTGCAGCTCGGTGGACATGGGCGACCGCAAGTTACGCCTACACGATGGGGAGATCCTCTTGGAGGTCGCACCGCGATCTGGAGCGCAGCCCTTCGTGCTAGCCACCGCGGATGGTGAGGCGCATCTACCGGCGGGCCGCGTGCTACTGCGGCATGGCGACTACAGCCAGGTCGTTTCGTTCGGGACGGCGCTCTCGATGCGCAGCGCGCAGGGCGTCTGGCTGGAGCTGGCGGCCGGCAGCCAGGTGCACTTCGACCGTCACGGATTTGGGCCAGTGACGCCAAGCCAGGGCAACGAGGGTGCCTGGGTCAACGGCATACTGGAGGTCCGCGACCAGCCGCTGGCTGAGGTCATTGAGGCGCTGCGGCTCTATCGCCAAGGGGTCGTCCGCGTCGATCCGCAGGTTGCGAGCCTGCGCGTCAGCGGGCTGTTCCGTCTCGATGACAGTGAGTTGATGCTGGAGGCTCTGGTACGTACCCTGCCAATCCGTATCAGCAGGCTGACCGACTACTGGATCATCTTGGAAGCAGCCTAACCGTGATCTCTCAGTAGGTTATTGACCCAAGGCACTTCTGGAAGTGATAACGCACTGTTTGCGGCACGATCACCACCTCGATTCAGGCGATGTCGGGTGACCTTCCCTGAAGAGGCCTGGACTGAGCTAACCCCACCACATAGGGCCGTGAAGCTGGACTCTGAGCAGAAATGATCGCTGTTATCGCCTACCGTCAGTAGAAGCTGGGCAGCAGTCTAGTAACCGATGGTATTGCGGGAAACCAACTCTGGGACAAGGTCGTCAACCAAGCCCGCAATCATCACATCCAGGTTCGCTATTTCGTCATGCAGTTCGAGATAACGCCGCCCCAGCGACTTCAGGGCGATCCGGTAGGTGGACGCGACTTGGCGATAGTTTGATAGATCTGGACGCCATGCTGCCAGCGTTCTGATCAATTGCATGCGTGTCAGCGTGCGTAATGACTCACGCAGTTCATCAGGCGCGCTGACGATAGTGTTCTAGATGAGTTGCAGTGCAACGCGCCGGGCCTGTATGGCGGTCTTGCGACACACCTTGAGCACGCGCAACAATTCGACCATGCCGTCTCGTTTTTTGGGAGTAACTGTACGAACACCTGCGAAGGCCGCATGCGCGGCATTTCCGGCATCGAAGGTGTCATCTTTGACCCGCTTGCGCCTATCACTTTTATCAGGCGCGGTAACTTCAAGGACGACTACACCAGACTGTTCCAAATAGCGTAATAGTCTGGCGCCGTACGTTCCGGTGCACTCGACCCCAACCCGCATCAGCTCGCCAAACGAACGCATCCACGTCAGCATTTGCTTGTGGCCCTGACGAGTAGTCGCAAAGCTCTCGCTGGCCAGGATACGATCCTGCTCATCTACGATTGCGGCAACCTTCAGATCTTTATGGGTATCTACACCGCCTACGACCTGTTTCGAAACACTGTTGGCCTTAACGTTGCTCATGGCGGGGTCGCTCCGGTTCACCGAGCACGAACTGAACCGCTTAAACCGAATATCTGGACAAGACAGTAAAGTGACGTGGTGTCAGGCCCTTCTTGGGTCACATGTATCGGCAAGGCAGTCACCTTGACGCGCAGTGTTCCCGGATGGTCGGCAGGTCCGGGGAAAGACACAAGGGTCGATCGGAGTGTGGGTCAGGCCATCTGGAAACACTGGCCAGCACATTCTTACTGTCGGAATGAAACAGCACCTGCTGCGGTTTCCCTCGCTGTTCGTAGGCTATGTCCAACGCCTTGATGGCCAGATCGGCATCCGGTTTGGCGGACATCGCCCAGCCGATCACTCGTCTTACATGCAGATCCAACACCACTGCCAAGTAATTCCAGCGACCTTGTGCCCAGATATAGGTGATGTCGCCGCACCACACCTGGTTGGGTCGTTCGGTCGCGAACTCACGATGAGGCAGCTACCGGGAAGACAGCAGCACCTGTTCTACCGGTTCAATCTGGAAGATCACGTCCCATCCCAACACCTCCTGCGCAGCATTGACCAGTGTCTGGATCTCAGTGACCTGCGCGCCTACCCGACATCACCGATATCAGCTCTAGCCTCGCCATGGAGCGGATCAACTCTACCACAGCCCTGTCCTTGCCACAGGCGTTGTCGCCATTACGCCAGAAGCCATAGCAAGGCTTGACCAGAAGCCATGCACGCCGCTGCAATCTGGCTGCCCACCAACGATTCCGATCGAATGGTTGAACTCTCGCGGCAACCCGGACCATCTGAAACGTCAACAGCCCTTAACCCGGGTCCTCCTGATTTTGCTGCCGTTGCCTATAACGGGCCGTAGCGTGCCGTGCCCCACAATTCGTAGAGCACCAGTGACGATCGCCCCGCCGTGAGCGGTCGACAAAAATCACCGGGCATATATGGCTTTCGCACTCACGAATGCGCTCGGCATATTGCCCGGAGAACAACTCCACGGCATCACGCGCGATCAGTGCCAGCACCTGGTTCTGAGTGACCGTTTCCGGCACCAGCCTGGTTCGCCCATCAGCCTGCAATTGGGTTACCGGAACGGGGTGTTCGGCATATTGGTTGATGGCCCGAACATCGGTTGGCAATGGCGGTAGGTTCTTCACCCGGGCCTGGGCGACACCGTAGATTGCACGTCGCAGGTCGCGCATCTTCTCCAGTTCTTCCTGGCTGACCTGACCGCTCACCGTGGGCAGGCCAATCTGGCTCAGCCAGTCATTCCATATCTGCCCGTTCTGAATCCGGTCGTAGCGACGCCGGGTCCACTCGCCAAAGGTTTCAACCAGGAACAGAGCCGGGGTGCCGCTGCGAAAATTAAAGCGCAGGTCTCGCTCGCTCAAACCCTGTTTTTCTTCACTCATGATCGAACACTCCTCCTCCGGAGGCATAACGGCAGTCTCGGATATCTCACACTCAGTCATTAGTCTAACCAATATCAATATGTTTAAAAACGCCCTAATTTGTTAATGGTTAAACCTATAACAAATGCAAGATCAATCCTCGTACTGCCAGATCGTTCCACACCAAGGTGTGTTCGTGAAATTGACTTATAATGTCAACAAATCCTCGCTTATACCGACAAAATTGAAATCACTCAGCTCGCTTTGAATCATAAGTAGATAACCGACCAGGAATATATAGATAGATCAAATCAATCTTTTGAGAATAAAAACGCTTATGTAGCATGAAGATCAGTTAACAGATTGACTAATAACCAATTGAGTAGTGAGTGCCGTCATGAGCAACAAGAGCGCCGTATCCTCATCTGCTACCGAAACGCCCGCTAATCAACGGCGCACGCTCCTGCCCCGCGACCTGGCTCTGATCGCCCTGTTCGCAGCACTGATTGCCGCACTCGGCCTGTTCGGCATCATTCCGATTGGCCCGGTGGCGATCACGGCACAAACCCTTGGCGTGATGTTGGCTGGCACGCTCCTGGGACCACGCCGCGCGGTATTTGCCGTACTCGCGTTCATTGCCCTGACCCTGGCCGGACTGCCCCTGCTTTCGGGAGGTCGAGGCGGTCTGGCACCGCTGTTCAGCCCGTCTGCCGGCTTCCTGCTCGGGTGGCTGCCAGGGGTGGCGGTCATCGCCTGGTTGGCGCCGCGCCCTACCGCACGCTATTCGCTGGTACGCGCGGCCTTGGCCAACATCGTCGGCGGCATTCTGGTGATCTACGCCTGCGGCCTGCCTGTGGCCGCCTGGCGCCTGGGCAGCGGCCTCGGTGCCTCACTGCTGGCGGCGGTGGAGTTTCTCCCTGGGGACCTGATCAAGGCTGCCGTCGCCGTGCTCATCGGACGCTCCATCGCACGCGCCTATCCCATACCGCCGGCCGGTCTGCGCCGAGGCGAACACTGATACGTAACCCGTGCCCTGCTGTGCACATGAAACCGAGGTCTGACCGTTGATTTCCATTCGCAACCTGAACCATCGCTATGGCGACTGGCCCGTCTTGCACGACATCAATCTGCAACTGAGCGAACGGCGCATCGCGCTCATCGGCGCCAATGGCAGTGGCAAATCCACGCTGGCGAGGACCTTCAATGGCCTGCTGCAACCCGAACAGGGCGAGGTGCATGTCAACGGCGTGGACGTACGCCGCCATCCAGGCGAGGCACGCCGCCACGTCGGTTTCATCTTCTCCGACGCCGACAGCCAGATCATCATGCCGACGGTGGCCGAAGACGTTGCCTTGGGGCTGCGCCGTTTCAAGTACGACAAGGCGCGTGTCAAACAGGAGGTGGACAGCCTGCTGCAACGCTACGGCCTGGAGCGGCACGCCGATCACTCCGCGCACCTGCTGTCAGGCGGGCAGAAACAGATGCTTGCCTTGTCTTCCGTGCTCGCCACCCAGCCGAAGATCCTGATCTGCGACGAGCCGACCACCCTGCTCGACCTGCACAACGTCGAACTGTTCGTGCAGACCCTAAGAGGCCTGGAGCAACAGGTGATCCTGCTCACCCATCAGTTGGAAATCATCGAAGACTTCGACCGGGTGATCGTGATCGACAAAGGCCGCGTGCATTTCGATGGCCTGCCTGGCGAGGCCATCGACCAGTACAAACGCCTGATTCGCAACCGCCTGGCTCATCGTGAGGAGGCGGTATGATGGGTTTGTACCGACCAGGGCACTCCTGGCTGCACAGGCTGGCACCCGGTTGGAAGTTCGCCGCCCTGCTCCTGCTGGCCACTGCGCTATCCCTGACGCCCAGTCTCTACGGCCAACTGGCCTGGCTTGGTGCCACCCTGGCGCTCTATCTGAGCGTCGGGCTGGGTTGGCGCCCGGCGTGGAGCGCGTTGCTCAGCCTTTCGCCGTTCTTCGTGCTGATCATTCTCATCCAGTGGCTGACAGTGAACTGGCAAGCCGGCGTCTGGCTGTCGCTGTTGATGTACGTCGCGGTACTGCAAGCCGGGCTGCTGACCCTGACGACCCGGGTCGCGGCGATGCTCTCACTCTTCGAACGGCTGCTGCGCCCACTGGCGCCTCTGGGGGTGGACGTATGGAAAGTCAGCCTGGTGCTGGCGCTGACCATTCGCTCGATTCCCCTGGTCAGCCGGGAAATCGTCATCGCCCGCGATGCGTGCAAGGCACGCGGTATCGCCCACCCCGGCTTGCTGATCATCACGCCGGTGCTGGTCGGCCTGATTCGCGAAAGCGAAGCCATTGGTGACGCGATAGCCGCCAGGGGGCTGGAAAGCGACCCCGCCCACCAGGACCCGACAACCGAATCACGCACTATCGGGAGCGCCTCTCAATGACTGCCGTCCACACCATTCGCGACGAACAGGAAGTCGCCTCCATCCTCGATCGGCTGGTTCCGCTGGTGGCCGAAAGCGTGGTGCAGCGTGACGCTGATGGCACCCTGCCGAGCCAGGCTCTGGAGGCTATTGCCGCCAGCGGGCTGTTGGCCCTCAACGTACCCAAGCGGCACGGCGGCATCGAAGCGAGCGCGGTGACGATCGGCCTGGTGTGCCGACGTATCGCCATGGCCGACCCGAGCGTGGCGCAGATTTTCCAGCCGCACTTCGCCGCCCTGGATGCGCTGGGGAGAATCGGCACTGAACGCCAGCAGGCATTCTTCTTCAGCGAAGCACTGGATGGCGCCTGGTTCGGCAACGGCACCAACGAGGTTGGCGGCAAACGTGGCTTCGAACATTTCCGAACCCATGTCAGGCAAACCGCCGAAGGCGATTACCTGCTCGACGGCCGCAAGTACTACAGCACCGGTGCCTCCACGGCACGCTGGATCGCGGTCATGAGCAAAGACCCGCAAGAACGGATCGGCGTGGCCTATGTCCGACGCGATGCGCCGGGCGTGACGGTCGAGCAGGACTGGAACGGTTTTGGCCAGCGCGGCACCAGCAGCGGCACCACGACCTTCGACAACGTGCATATTCCCCACTGGCACTTCGTCGAACGCTGGAAGCTTTTCGAGCGCCCGCAGAGCCATGGTGCCTTCGGCCAGTTGCATCACATCGGTCTTGACCTGGGCATTCTCGACGCGGCGCTGCAAGACGCCGTGCAGTATGTCCGTCATCGCTCGCGCCCGGCTGGCGAGTCGCCCTATGCCAGCAATAGCGAGGACCCGGTGGTGCTGCAAACCTTCGGCCGCTTCGCCATCCGCCAGCGCGCCGCTGCCGCTCTGCTGGATGAAGCCGCACGGACCTACGACCGTCTCGACCCGCTGGTGCGCGCAGCTGGCTCCAGTGAGGAAGTCGCCGCGCAGGCAGCCGCGCAAATCAGCCTGGCCGTGGCCGCGGCCAAAGCCTTCACCGCCGAGCAGTCGGTGGCGATCAGCAGCACCATGTTCGAGTTGATGGGCGCGGGGGGCACGTCACGCTCACTGGGCCTGGATCGACACTGGCGCAATACCCGCACGCACTCTCTGCATGACCCGGTGCGCTGGAAAATCCATCACTTGGGCAATCACCTGCTCAACGGAATCCTGCCACCCAACAGCGGCATTCTCTAAACACCACACACTCACTTAGCGCCCCTTCGATGGGGTTGGGGGATCTTTGCATGGCAGTTTGGCTCGTAACAGGAACCAGTCGTGGCTTGGGCCAGGTTCTGGTAGAGGCACTCCTCGCGTCCGGCCACCAGGTCGCGGCACTTTCACGAACACCGGCCGCGCGACACAGCGACAATGCGAACCTGCTGCAACTGGCCGCCGATCTGCGCGATCCGGAGCAGGTCAAAGCAGCCATTTCGGCGACGGTAAAACACTTCGGCCGCATCGATACGCTAGTCAACAATGCTGGCAAGGGCCTGCTAGGCGCCATCGAGGAAACCAGCGAGGCCGAGGCAAAAGACATTTTCGCGCTCAACCTTCACGCCCCGCTGAGCGTGATCCGCGAAGTGCTGCCGGTGCTGCGTGCCCAGGGCCAGGGCAACGTGGTCAACATCAGTTCGCTGGCCGGGCAGTCCGGTGCGGCCTCCTGGGGCGTCTACTCGGCCAGCAAGTTCGCCCTGGAAGGGCTTAGTGAAGCACTGGCCAAGGAAGCCGCCGGATTCGGCGTAAAAGTGCTGATCGTCGAGCCGGGTATTCTGCGTACCGATTTTCTCGAACCCCACTCACTGCTCACCACCCACGACCAGCTCGAGCCTTACCAGGCATCGGCTGGCGCGGCGCGTGAAGCACTGGCGAGCAATCGTGGCAAACAACCGGGCGACCCGCGCCTCGCCGCACTGCGCATCATCGAGCAGGTCAGCCACGGTTTGCCGGATGATGGCCTGGCCTCGCGCCTGATCCTGGGCTCCGATGCGGCGCGGGTGATCAACGCCAAGCTGGCGTTGCTGACCGCTCAAGTGCAGGCCAGTGCACCGTTGGCCGGCAGCATCGACATCGCCACGGTCCCGGCATGACGACGCACAGATACATGCACCTGGCCCTGGTGATCGGCGACGCCGGTTTTCACCAGGCGGCCTGGCGCCAGCCTGACAGTGGCGTGGAGCGCCTGAGCGAATTGTCGCTGTTTCAGCAACTGGCCCAACGTGCCGAACGCGCCTGTATCGACAGCCTGTTCGTTGCCGATGTGCTGGGTTCCGACCGCACCAACCATGCGAGCTGGCCAACCAACCAGCTCGAACCGCTGACGCTGCTCTCGGCCCTGGCGGCGGTTACCCGGCAGATCGGCCTGATCGCGACCCTGTCCACGACCTATACGCCGGCCTACACATTGGCACGTCAGGTGCTCTCGCTCGATCATCTCAGTGGCGGGCGAGCCGGGGTCAACGTGGTGACGTCCCGAGGGGGTCAGCAGCTCTATGGCCTCGAGCAATTGCCGCCCCATGAGCAGCGCTACCAGCGTGCGGCTGAAAGCCTCGAGGTGGCGCGGCAACTCTGGGATGGCTGGGCGCCGGACGCGATCCTGGGTGACCGTGAACACGGTCGCTACGCTGATCCGTCACGCATCCACGAGACCGCATTCCGTGGTGAGCAGGTCAGCGTGCACGGCGCACTGCCCGCTCCTCGCTCGCCCCAGGGGCGCCCGCTGGTGGTACAGGCGGGCACGTCCGAGGCGGGCCGCGACCTGGCCGCACGCCATGCCGACATCGTGTTCACCATGCAAAGCGATGCCGAGCGCGCAGCGGACTTCTATCGTGACCTCAAGCAACGCGCCGTTGCGCAGGGACGCCGTGCGCAAGACCTGCGGGTGCTACAAGGCGTCACCCCGTTCGCTGCCGCAAGTGCACGGCAAGCAGAGGCCTTGCAGCACGCACTGGCCGAGTTGACCGATCACCGGCAAGCGCTGCAACGCCTGTCCAGCCTGCTGAACGGCATCGACCTGACCGGCCAGGCCCTGGATCGTCCGTTGCCTGCGGCACTCGTTCAACAGGCGAGGCAGGCGCCGCCGAGCACGGCGGCCAGCGAGATGCTCGCCTTGATCGACCGCCAGGCCAGCCTTGGCGAAGTGGCCCAGCGCCTGGTTGCCTCGCGCGGGCACTGGACGCCAGTCGGCAGCCACGACGACATCGCCGACCAGTTGCAGGCCCGTTTCGATGCGGGCCATACCGATGGCTACGTGATCCTGCCCGCCGAACTCGGTGCCAGCCTCGACGGCCTGCTCGACCAAGTGATCCCACGCCTGCAACAGCGCCAGGTCCTGCGTGGGCAGTACCGGGGCAACACCCTGCGCGAACACCTCGATCTTCCGCTGCCAGCCTGGCAGCCCCCATTCCAAGGAAAGCAGTCATGAGTTCATCAGCCTCCGGCCGTGGAGCCAACGAGCTGTTCTTCAATGCCTTCGAGCAGAATTGCGTGTCCCTGGCCTATCACGGCCTCTGGGCGCACCCGGATTCCGGGCGCTTCGACTACACCCGCCCGGCCTTCTGGAAGGACCTGGCCCGGACCCTGGAGCGCGGAGGCTTCGACAGCATCTTCCTGGCTGACGTGGTCGGCGTGCATGACCTCTATCGCGGCGGCTACCAGACCTCGGTCACCCACGCCATGCAGACACCGGGCGGCGATCCCAGTGTGCTGATCCCGCTGATGAGCGCTGTCACCGAGCACCTGGGCTTCGTCTTCACCCAGTCGATCCTGCAAGAGCCGCCGTTCAATTTCGCCCGGCGCGTCTCCTCCCTCGACCACATCACCGAGGGCCGCGTGGGCTGGAACATTGTCACCTCGCACCTGGCCAGCGCCGCGCGCAACCTGGGCTGGCCCGACCTGCCCGAACACGACACGCGCTACGCGATGGCCGCCGAATACCTGGATATCTGCGGTGAGCTGTGGCAACACAGTTGGGCCGAAGACGCCGTGCTGCGCGACAAGGCCAACCGTCGCTACGCAGACCCGGAAAAAGTGCGCCGCATCGACTACCAGGGCACCTACTACCAAGTGCCCGGCCCGCACCTGTCCGAACCGTCACCGCAGCGTACACCGGTCTTGTTCCAGGCCGGCTCCTCCGAGGCTGGCCGCCAGTTCGCCGCACGCAATGCCGAGGCGATCTTCCTCGACTCGACCACCCCACTCGGCGCCCGGCAGATCATCGATGACGTACGCCGTCGCGCCCGTGAGGCCGGTCGTGATCCGTCGCGCATCCTGTTCTTTCAGGGCCTGACCTTCGTCGTTGGCGGTTCGGACGAAGAAGCCAGGGCCAAGGACGCCAGCTATCGCGAATACCTCAACGAGGAAGCCTTCGCTGCCCAGTTGAGCAGCGCGGCCGGCCAGGACATTTCCGTGGTCGACCTCAATACACCGCTGGAAAAGATCCGCACCAACACCCAGCAGGGCTGGCTCAACAGCCTTCGCCAGTCGGCCCCGGACCAGAACTGGACCCTCGGTCAGGTGCTGCTCTGGCGGCGTAACCGGCAAATCGTCGGCAGCCCGGAGCGCCTCGCCGACGAATTGCAGAAATGGAAGGACGCGGGTGTCGACGGTATCAACGTCACGCCGGTGATCTCACCCGGCAGTTTTGCCGACTTCAGCGATGGACTCGCACCCGAGCTGCGCAAGCGCGGCCTGCTCAAACAGCATTATCGACCCGGAACCTTGCGCCAGAAACTGTTTGGCGAAGGTGACCGCCTGGCGACCGATCATCCCGTGGCCCGTGGCCTGAACGCCAGGTGAACCTGGCAAAGCCACGCTCAACCCGGCCCAATCACCTTCAAGGTTTTACAGACATGAGTGTCAATCATCCCCCGTTCGCGCTTTCCAGGCTTTCGCTTCGCCTGTGCTCAGTCCTCGGACTGAGTGCCGGTATCGCCCTGCTCAACGTAGCCAAGGCCGAGGAACAAGATTCCTCGCCGCTCTCCAGCGTCCAGCTCGACCGGGTCGAAGTGCTCGGTGACAAGCAGACAGAAGCACAAGAAGCGCGTCAGCAGCTCAAGCGCACACCAGGCGGCACCAACTTCATCGACCTGCAAAGCGTCGAGCAAGGTCGGATCAGCACCAACGAAGATGTCTTCAAGTACCAGCCGGGGGTCTATGCCAAGACGTCTAACAACGATGGCACCAAGATTTCGATCCGCGGCTCCGGTCTCAACCGTGGCCCGGGTGCCCACGCCTCCGGCCTCTATGAAACCTTCGACGGCCTGCCGCTGACCGGCCCCGGAGGAACCCCCTATGAACTCAAGGAGCCCTTGTGGCTGAGCCGCGTCGAAGTTCTGCGCGGCGCCAACGGCTTCGATCAGGGCGCGCTGTCTCTCGGCGGCTCGGTCAACTATGTGACCCACACCGGTTACGATGCGGCCAAACTCAAGCTCCACTACGAAGCCGGCACCCACGGTTACGCCAAACGCGAAATCAGCTCCGGCCAGGTCTTGGGTAACGCCGATTACTACATCAGCGTCACCGACTCCGAATACGACGGTTATCAAGACCACAGCAGCGGCGACAGCAAAGGGGTGGCAGCGAATTTCGGTTATCGCTTCAACCCCAATCTGGAAACGCGCTTCTATTTCCGCTATCGCGAGACCGAGAACGACACCCCTGGCAAACTCACCCGCCAGCAGATCGAACATGACCCACGGGCAGCCAACTCGGTCAACGCCGCCCGCGACTCGAAGCGGCCACAACCTGGAGCGACCTGGCTCGCCAACAAGACCACCTTCCATCTCGATGACAACTCGCGGGTCGAGGCCGGCCTGGTCTATCACGACTATCCGATGGACCTGCAAGAAGGCACCAACCGGGTCAAGGTGGCCTACACCGATGTCAGCGGCAGCCTGAACTACATCCGCCAGGACCAGTTGTTCGGCCACGAAAGCAAAACCACCCTTGGCTGGCGCACGACCAAGGCGCTGCCCAACAGCGGCGTTTCCGAGTACGTCCGGGTGCCGGTGGGCAATACCGCTGGCTACGCGGTGGGCACCAAAACCCGTGGTTACACCTACCTGGGCTCTGACTCGGTGCTGCACATCGGTAACGACCTGGAACTGCTACCGGACCTGTGGCTGACCACCGGCCTGGCGGCGATCTACACCCGGCGCGAAACCGGCGTCACCTACCCCGACACCGGCACCAAGGTCAGCACCAGCGACTGGGATTACGCACCACGCCTGGGCCTGCGCTACGTATTCAGCCCGGACCTTCAGGTGTACGGCAACATCAGCCGCTCGGTCGAGCCGCCGCATCACTGGTCGATGATCTGGGGCTCGAACAAGTACTTCCCGGCCGGCAGCGGCGCAGCCACAGGCCTGCAACGTGAAGGGGTGAAACTGGATAACCAGACCGCCACCACCCTGGAAGTGGGCAGCCGGGGCCAGGACTGGTTCGGCAACTGGGACGTGGCGCTGTATCGCTCCTGGATACGCAACGAGTTGCTGACCATCGAGACCCAGGCCGCCACGTCCACCACCTCACAGATCCTAGCCGAGTCCAATGCCAGCCCGACCATCCACCAGGGCGTCGAACTGAGCCTGGACAGCCCATTGTGGGATGGCGGCAGCGCCGGCAAGCTGTCGCTGCTACAGGCCTATACCTACAGCGACTTCCATTACCGCGACGATGACCGCTTTGGCGACAACCAACTGGCCGGGGTGCCCGAACACTTCTACCAGGCGGAACTGCGCTACAACCACCCCAGCGGTTTCTATGCCGGCCTCAATGCCGAGCATGCCTCACGGGTTGCCGTGGACTACGCCAACTCCTTCTACGCCGCGCCTTACACGATCTTCGGCGCACGCCTGGGCTATGCCTCGCCGAACAAGGACTGGGACGGCTGGATCGACGCGCGCAACCTGACCAACAAGCGCTATGCCAGCACCGTCACGCCTGGCTACGACGACAAAGGCCAGGATGTCGCCCGCTCCTCACCGGGTGATGGCTTCGGGATCTATGTCGGTGCTTCCTACGCCTTCAACTGAGCCGTTTGCGGCCAGGGCATGCCCAGACATGCCCTGGCATGACGAGAGTGAAAGCATGAAACGATTTCTATTGCCCACCCTGGCGGCCTGGCTGGCACTATCCCCCGCCATGGCGCCGATGGCTGCAGAGCATGCTCTGCGTCTCACCACAATCGATGACCTGGCCGCCTTGTCGCGTATCAGCGAACTGCAGGCACTGCCCAACAGCGATTCGCTGCTCTACACCGTCAGCCGTCCCGCCATCGAGCGTGATGGCATTGATCGCGAACTCTGGCAGATCGCCGGAAAAAAACGAAAGAACCAACTGCTGCTAGGTCCTGAGCGAAGCTTTGCGCAAGCCCGCTGGCTCCCCGATGGAACGGGCTTCAGCTTCCTCAGCGAGGACCAGGGTCGCCAGCAGGTATGGCGATCGCGCCAGGGCGAACCCTCACAGCCAATCACCCATGTCAGTGGCCAGATCAGTGATTACCAATGGTCGAAAGATGGCCGACAGCTTTTGCTGGTGTACCGCGAAACCCAGCCGCGCAAGGACAATGAACCCTGGGTCATCGAAGACTTGAACTTCAAGCGCGATGGGGTCGGCTACCTGACCAGCGCGACTGCCGCGTTGTACCTGTACGACCTTGCCGACGGTAATCTCCAGCGCCTCGTGCCTGAACTGAACACTGAGCCGCGCTCCGCGCGCTGGTCACCGGATGGCCGATACATCGCGTTCATCGCCAGCCAGGACTCAGGCCTGCAGGCTCGGGAGAGCGAAACGCTGTTCGTCGTCGATACCCGCAAGGACGCGCCTGCTCGTGCACTCGCCCCCGCCCGCGCGGGCTTCGACAGCTCGTTGGCGTGGACGCCGGATGGCAAGGCACTAGCGTTCCTCACCAGCGACGAACGCAGCCTGGACTTCCGCCAACATGCTTACCTGGCCTGGATCAAGGTCGACGGCAGCGGCCTGAAACCCTTGACCCGCTCATTGAATCTTGGCGTTGCCGCACCCTCGTTCAGCACCGATGGCAACTCCCTGCGCTTTATCGTCACCGGCGACCGGCGCCAGGGCTTGTCCGAGCTGGACCTGCGCACCCTGCGGATCAAACCCCTGCTGGACCAGGCCCTCACCCTTACCGAATACGCCAGCACTGGCGAAGGCATCGTCTATGCCGCTTCGGCGGACACACGCCCTGCCGAGCTGTACTTGAAAACAACAGACGCCGCCTCAGAACCCGGCCAGCCGCTGACCGCCCTGCATGCTGAGCTGAACAAGCAGGTGCGCTGGGCGGCCAGCCAGGATATCGCGTTCACCTCCAGTGACGGCCAATCCGTGCATGCCCTGCTGACCCTGCCCGGCAACGGCTCCGGTAAACGCTTGCCGACCCTGCTCAGCATCCACGGCGGCCCCAACGCCCAGGACAGCCATGCCTTCGTCTTCGATCGCCAGCTCCTGGCGGCGCAGGGATACGCCGTGCTCAACGTCAACTACCGTGGCAGCGCTGGCCGAGGCAGCGCCTTCAGTCAGGCGATCAGCGGGGATTGGGGAAACCTGCCAGTCGCCGACCTGCTCGCCGGCGTCGAGCATCTGGTCGACAGCGGCATCGCCGATCCATCCAGGCTCGTGGTGGGCGGCTGGAGCTTCGGCGGCCTGCTGACCGACTACCTGATCAGCAAGGACCCGCGCTTCAAGGCTGCCGTCAGCGGCGCCGGCAGCGGCAACCGGATCAGCCAGTACGGCCATGATCAATGGCTGCATTACTGGCATGCCGAGTACCCCAAGCCCTGGCAGGAGCCGCAACGCTGGATCGACGCCTCCTACCCGTTCTTTCATGCCGACCGCATCCGCACCCCGACCCTGTTCCTCGCCGCCGAACGGGACTGGAGCGTTCCGGCGATAGGCAGCGAGCAGATGTATCAGGCACTCAGGGTCAACGGCGTGCCCAGTGTACTGGTCGTCTACCCGAACGAAGCCCATGAGCTGCGCCGCCCATCGTCAGTGAGAGACCGCCTGCAACGCTCGCTGCAGTGGTATGAGAAGTGGTTGAAGGTACAGCCTTAGGACCTCCGGGAAAGCTAAGTTCCGCCCTACAGAACCTGCGTGCCTAAACGTTGGCTCCCTGATATTTCTACCGATGGAAGGTCGCGTCTGATACCTCACTTGGAAGGTAGCCGGGTATTCCGGCTCACCTACCCCATAGCTCACTGCCTGTACCAACCCAGTGCCGGCGCTACTTCGCTGGCGATCAGCTCGATGGAGCGCAGGATCTTGTCATGCGGAGGATCGATCGAGTGCGCCTGGAACACCAGGTCAGTCACACGCTCCAGCGTACTGTCGGCTCGTAGCGATGCGATCACATCGGCAGGCGTGCCGACATGCACATCGTAGGCCGCGAGCAATACAGGGAGTGGCGCATCCGCCGGTAACGCAGCCGATCCAAGTTGCTGAGAACGCTGCAGTGCCCGTCGCAAGCCGATATCAGCCAATGCCAGGGCCTCATCGCGATCGTCCGCAACGAACAGGCTGCGTGAGCCCATAATCCTTGGGACCGCACCTGCCGGTAATGCCTCCAAGTATGCGTCGATAATCGGATTCTGCAAATCCGCCAGACTGGCATGTGGATGCTCGGCTGTGCGCGGCTGGGTACGTGACAGCAACAGCCCATCACCTGCCGATCCGGCCCGCTCGCCACCGGCGATGCTGAAGGTGGCTTGCCAAATACGGCTCAACAACTGCGGCGCAGCTGGATAGAGATGCGCCTCGGCAACTAGCGCCTGGCCGCTCCACGCCCGACGCAACAGTGCCAGATGATCGCTGTAGACCAGAGCACGCTCTTCGCTACGCAGGCCAAAGGCGGCAAACGATTCCGCCGTACCACCGGTGCCCAGCCCGAGTTCCAGCCGGCCAGCGCTGAGCAGATCGAATACCGCAGCATCTTCGGCGACACGCACCGCGTTTTCCAGCGGCAGCGTGATCACCCCGGTGCCCAGACGTATACGTTGGGTACGCGCAGCGACATGCGCCAGCAATACAAAAGGCGAAGGCAAACCGCCTTCGTGCTCGTGGAAATGATGCTGGGCCACCCACGCCGTATCGAAACCATGCGCCTCGGCATGGATGATCTGCTCGGTGGCCAGACGGTAGCGCTCGCCAGCCGGGGCTTCGTCGAGCAGGCGGGTGAAGAAACCAAGACGCCGGGGCGCCTTTTGCAAATCAGTCAAAATTGAAACTCCTGTGCATGGGTTGAGCACGCAGGGCAGTGCCCGCTCCGTAGGCGGATCATTCAGCCGGGAAGTACGGTTCTCCCAGCGACAGCATCAGGCGGTTGGCCCAGGAAAAGAACGCCACCGACTGGACCAGATCGAGCAGTTGCAGGTCATCCAGGCCGTGCTCGCGCAGGCGCTGCAGTTGCTCGCTGCCGGCCGCCGCCGGGGTAGCGGCGAGGCTGGCGGCGAAGTCGATCTGCGCGGCCCAGCGCTCATCCTGGCCGGCATTCAAACGGCCACCGGGGGCCACGTCGAGTACGCGCTGCACATCATCGAGTCGTTTGGACAACTGGCTGGCCCGGCTGGCGTGTACCGAGGCGCAGAAAATGCAGCCATTGACCTTACTCGTCACTGCGGCTGCCAGTTCCCGCTCCGCACGGGGCAAACCACCACGGGCAAAGAAGATGCCGAGATCGGCCAGGCGCCGCTCGATCAGGATCGGCAGGTCACGGGCCAGCAGGCGAAAGTAGGGATGGTCCAACAGCTCCCATTCGCTCAGCGCCTCACGGGCCTGCCCGGAAAGCGCGTCGATGCTCAATGGCTGCAACCAGGCCTCCCAACTCAGCGCTTGCTGAGTGAACGCAGTGGGCGCGCGGTTGCCGGTTAGCGTGACGGGCTGGCGATGCCAGTCGCCCGCCGCGACTGAATGGCCGTCGCGGCGCTCACCGAGGATCAAGCGGTAACCCGCCCGCAGGCGGCTCTGGTAACTGACGAACGCGACGACCTGCGAGAGGATTACGATGGCCGTCACCGACCACCCCGCCTCGACCAGCGCTTGCTGGGACTGTGCGTCGAGGCGCAGCGGTGTGCTGGCCAGCACCTCGGCGTGAGCCAGCGCGGCACGCCAGCGGGGTGAATCCGTGACGCCTCCGGTCTGTTGCAGGCGTTGGCCATAGTGCTGGCTCAACACATCATCGGCATGCACCTGCGCGGCAAGGCGCGCCAGTGCCAGGCGTTCGGCCAGCGCCAACTCGCCCTCGTCGACGGCCGTGAACAGCGCGTCGTAACTGCCTTGCGTATGGCGTGTCGCGGCATCGCGCGTCGCCCGTGCGGCGGCCAGTGCGGAGTCGCTGGGAATCTCGGCCAGGCGGTCGAGCAGATCGAAAGTACTCATAAGGTCACCTCTATGCCCGGCTGTTCCAGGCTCTTTCACTTACGTCGAATGAACGAGGCAAAACCGCGCCTGTCACTCGAGCTGGCGCAAGAACGATTATTCATATGCTTATGATGTAAACAGGAGCGGCATGAACAGAAGCCTGCCGTGTCCAGGCAACACAGCAGGGCTTCGGTTATCTGGGCGTGTCAGGCCAGTGCCAGGGCCGGCCGCGTATCCAGTGCGGGCAACTCACTCACCTCCCCATCGACGAACCGCGCAAGGTCGACCTTCAGCGCCGCGAGGTTTTCTTCGCTGAGGTACATCATGTGCCCGGCGGTGTAGTAGGTGAACGCCACGTTGCCTCGCAGGCGCTGCGGTATCAGCAGGTGGTCGATATCGAACTCGGCCTGGAAGAACGGCGTACACAGGTCGTAGTAACCGTTGGCGACCAGTACCTTCAACCCCGGATGGCGCACCAGTACATGCGCCAGGTCACTGATGCTGTTGGCATAGGGCAGGCGCCGCCAAAAGTTCACCGCACTGTCGGGCAATGCATGGCTCCAGTCCCACTCATTCTCATGGATCCTGATCTTGCCGTGGTGCTTGCGCTCCTCGCGCGGGCGATAGCCGAGGGTATGCCGGATATAGTCGTTGGCCACCGTATGGAAGGCGCTGCCGGTGTACACGGTGTCGACCCGATAGCCCGAGCTTGCACCCACGGGGTCCAGGTCGTCACCCAGAAAACGCGCATCGTAGAAACCGAGGATCGCCTGCTGGTCGCGCAGCAATGCCTTGCAGTAGCGATCCGGCTCGATGCGAAAGTGCGAGCCGCTGACGAAGTCCGCATCCAGACCGATCAGCTCGGCGGTACGTCGAGCGATCTCGCGGCGTTGCCCTTCGTCCAGCGAATCGCCGCTGGCCAGTGCATAGGCGAATTCGCCACGCGCAAAGACCCGTGCGCGCTCGGCGACGGTCTCCAGGTCGAGGCCGGCATGGGCCTTGCCATGGTAGCGCGCCGTCACGGCATAACTGGGCAACAGGCCAATGTAATGCTGGTCGGTGCGGGCGATGCGCTCACCGAAATTGAGGATCGAAGAAATCAGTACCAGGCCGTTGATGGCGATGTCCTGGTCCTGCAACACCCGCGTCAGCGCCGCACCGCGCATGGTGCCGTAGGACTCGCCGACGATGTACTTGGGCGAGTTCCAGCGATCGTTGACGCTCAGGTAGCGCTTGATGAAGTTGGCGAAGGCCCGCACATCCTCGTCGGTGCCCCAGAAGTCGCGTTTAGCCGACTCGCTGAAGAAGGTCGAGAAGCCGGTGCCCGGCGCGTCGATGAACACCAGATCGCTACGGTCGATCAGGCTGTGCGGGTTCTCGACCAGCCCATAAGGGGCTGCTGCGGTCGGCGCCGCATCGGCCGTCAACAGGCGCACCGGCGCAACCGAGGCCAGGAGCAGGAAGGTGGTCGGGCTGCCCGGCCCGCCGTTGAAGAAAAAGCTCAGCGGCCTGGGTTTGCCATCGACCGACTCGGCGGTATAGGCGACGTAGAACACACTGGCACCTGGCTCGCCATGGCGGTCGTCGAGCACGATGCTGCCAGCGGTAGCGTCATAGTCGATCAGCCGACCATCGACGGTCACGCTATGCCGGCTGGTGACGGCGGTGTCTTGTGCGGGTGCCTGGGCTGGTGCAGGGAGTTCGATATGGGTCATGGCCATTCCTTTTTCGTCGGTGTTCAGATCAGGCGTGGCCGTACAGCCACCTCGGTAACCTGCGAATCCTCAGTGGCATCGAGCACCAGGCGTACCCCGGCGGCCACCGATTTCGGGTCGCTGTAGCGGTAGCGGTCGATCGCCAGCGGCTCACCGTGCGCCTGCCTGCTCTTGCGATTCATCGGCGTATCGGTAGGCCCCGGCGCCACGGTGGCGACACGCACGAAATGCTCGGCCTCATCGATACGCAAGCCGTCGGCCAGCGCGCGCAGGGCGAACTTGGTTGCCGAGTACACGGTATGGCCGGGCACCGAGCGCACCCCGGCACCGGAGTTGATGAAGACGATCTGCCCGCGTGCCGCACGCAATTTCGCAAGCGCCAGGCGACTCAGTTCCGCAGGGGCGAACAGGTTCAGTTCGAAATGCCGGCGCCAGTCATCGGCGCTGGCCTGGGCGGTGGTGAAGCATTGCGCGATGGCCGCCGAGTGCACCAGGCCATCGATACGCGGCAGGCTTTCGACCAACACTGCCAGCGCCTGATGATCGAGCAGGTCGATGGCATAGGGCGTCACATGCTCGACGCGTTCCAGGCGCCGCAGGCTCTCGCGGTCACGGCCGAGGGCGATGACATCGCGGTCGCGGGCCAGGTCTTCGACGATGGCCAGGCCAATGCCACTGGTGCCGCCCGTGACGACGATCACAGGCCGGGTTTGTTTGGTTTCAGACATGCAGCGCTCCTTGTTTCGATTGACTGGCGGGCGGCTGGAAGGCGGCTTCCAGCAGCGCACGGGTATAGGGGTGGCGTGGTGCGGCGAAGATCGCGGCGGCATCGCCCTGCTCCACAGCCACGCCGCCACGCATGATCAGCAGGCGATGGCTGAGCGCCTTGACCACCGCCAGGTCATGGCTGATGAACAGGTAGCTGAGGCCGTGGCGCTGTTGCAGGCGCCTGAGCAGCTCGACGATCTGCCGCTGCACGGTGCGGTCCAGCGCCGAGGTGGGCTCGTCGAGCAGGATCAGTTGCGGCTTGAGCACCAGGGCCCGCGCGATGGCGATGCGCTGGCGCTGGCCGCCGGAAAACTCATGGGGATAGCGATGCCGGCTCTGCGGATCGAGGCCGACCTCCCGCAACGCCTCGATGATGCTCGCCTCTCGCTCCTGCGCGTTACCGATGCCGTGGATCGACAGGCCTTCACCGATGATCTGCGCCACCGACATACGTGGGCTCAGGCTGCCGTATGGGTCCTGGAAAACCACCTGGATCTGTCGGCGCCAGGGCCTGACCTGGCGCTTGCTCAGGCAATCGAGTGACTGGCCGTCGAAACGGATACCTCCCTGGCTGTCGATCAGGCGCAGAATGGCCAACCCCAGGGTGGATTTGCCCGAGCCGCTCTCGCCCACCACCCCCAGGGTCTGGCCACGGCGCAATTCGAAGCCCACGCCATCGACCGCCCGCAATGGCTGGCTGCGCCGTCCCAGCCAGCCACCGCGCCGGGAGAACTGCACGCGCAGGTTTTCTACGCTGAGCAAGGGTGCGGCCACCTCGTCGCGCTCGACCGGGGCCTGATTCGGCTCGGCATCGAGCAATTGCTGCGTATAGGCGTGCTGTGGCTGCCGAAACAGCACCTCGCAGGCGTTCTGCTCGACGATGCGACCGTCGCGCATCACGCAGACGCGGTCGGCGATACGCCGCACCAGGTTGAGGTCATGACTGATCAGCAGCAACGCCATGCCCAGGCGCTGCTGCAAGTCCTTGAGCAGGTCGAGGATTTTCAACTGCACGGTCACGTCCAGGGCCGTGGTCGGCTCGTCGGCGATCAGCAATTGCGGCTCGCACGCCAGTGCCATGGCGATCATCACCCGTTGTCGCTGACCACCGGACAACTCGTGCGGATAGCTGCGCAAACGACTGGCAGGCTCGTCGATGCCGACCAGTTCGAGCAGCTCTACGATCCGCGTCCTGGCCGCCATACCGCTCTGGTTCTTGTGCAGCCGCAGCACTTCGCCGATCTGCTTTTCCAGGGTGTGTAGCGGGTTGAGCGACGTCATCGGTTCCTGAAACACCATGGCGATGCGATTGCCACGTATCTCGCGCAACTGGCGTTCGCTGCAGTGCAGCAGGTCTGCGCCGGCATAGCGGATCGCACCGCCCGGATAACAGACCTTGTGCGGCGGCAGCAGGCGCAGGATGCTCTGCGCGGTCACCGATTTTCCCGAACCACTCTCCCCCACCAGAGCCAGCGTCTCGCCCTGGTCGATGGAGAAGCTAACGCCGTTGACCACCGCACGTAATGACTCTTCGTCACGAAAGGCGACGTGCAGGTCCTGTATTGCCAGCAGCGGGTTACTCATCTCAATTCCTCGGGTCCAGCGCATCGCGCACCGCCTCGCCGACGAAGATCAGCAAGGTGAGCAGCAGTGAGAGCGTGATGAAAGCCGTCACCCCGAGCCACGGGGCGTGCAGATTGGCCTTGCCCTGGGCGACCAGTTCGCCGAGCGACGGCGAACCCGCCGGCAGGCCGAAGCCAAGGAAGTCCAGGGCGGTCAGCGTGCCGATCGCTCCGGTGAGCAGGAATGGCAGGCAGGTCAGGGTCGAAACCATGGCGTTGGGCAGGATGTGCCGCAGCATCACACCCAGGTTGCCCATGCCCAGGGCCTGGGCGGCGCGCACGTACTCCAGGTTGCGCCCACGCAGGAACTCGATGCGCACGATGTCGACCACGTGCATCCAGAAGAACAGCAGCATGATCCCCAGCAGCCAGCCAAAGCTCGGCTGTACGAAGCTGGCCAGGATGATCAACAGGAACAACACCGGCAGCCCCGACCAGATTTCGACGAAACGCTGCCCGAACAAATCGATCCAGCCGCCGTAGAAGCCCTGCAGAGCGCCAGCGGCGATGCCGATCAACGCGCTGCAAAAGGTCAGGCAGAGGGCGAACAGCACCGACAGGCGAAAACCGTAGAGAACCCGCGCCAGCACATCACGGCCCTGGTCGTCGGTGCCCAGCCAGTTGCGCGCCGATGGCGGCGAAGGCGCCGGTTGCGGCAGTTGGTAGTTGATCGACTGGTAGTCGAATGGAATCGGTGGCCAGTACAACTGGCCGTTGCCGGCCTTGATCCTTTCCAGCAGGTAGTGCTCGCGAAAGTTCGCCGGCAGCGGCAGCTCACCGCCAAACACCGTTTCCGGGTAATCCTCGAAGGCCGGGAAATACCACTGGCCCTGATAGCTCACCAGCAGCGGCTTGTCGCTGGCCAGCCAGTCCGCGTTGAGGCTGATGAACACCAGCAGAGCCAGGAGAATCAATGCATGCCAGCCACGGCGATTGCCCTTGAAGCGCAGCCAGCGACGTCGGTTGAGGGGCGACATGTTCAGTGCCCCCTGCTGGAAAAGTCGATGCGTGGATCGATCAGCGCGCACAGCACATCGCTGACCAGCTTCAGCAGCAAGCCAAACAGGGTGAAGATGAACAGCGTCCCGAACACCACCGGATAATCGCGGTTGAGCGCCGACTCGAAGCTCAGCAGACCGATCCCATCCAGCGAGAAAATCACCTCGATGAGCAGCGAGCCCGTCAGGAAAATCCCCAGCAACGCCGCCGGCATGCCGGCGATGATCACCAGCATGGCATTACGAAACACGTGGCCGTACAACACGCCTCGCTCGGCAAGGCCCTTGGCGCGCGCGGTAACCACGTACTGCTTGCCGATCTCGTCGAGGAAGCTGTTCTTGGTCAGCAGCGTCAGGGTGGCGAACCCGCCGGCCACCAGCGCGGTGATCGGCAGCGCCATGTGCCACAGGTAGTCCAGCACCTGGCGCACGGGCGACAGCTCGGCGAAGCCCTCGGAGGTCAAGCCACGCAAGGGGAACCAACTGAGGTAGCTGCCACCGGAAAACAGGATGATCAGCAGCATGGCGAACAGGAACGGCGGCACCGCGTGCCCGACGATGATCAGCGTGCTGCTCCACAGGTCGAACGGCGTGCCGTGACGCACCGCCTTGGCGACGCCCAGGGGAATCGATACCAGGTAGAGAATCAGCGTGCTCCACAGCCCCAGCGATATCGATACAGGCAGCTTCTCGGCGATCAGCGAGGTGACATCGATGTTACGGAAAAAGCTCTGGCCAAAATCCAGCCGCGCATAGTTGCCAAGCATGATCAGGAAGCGCTCGTGGGCCGGCTTGTCGAAGCCGAAGCGCTGTTCGATCTCGGCGACGATGGCCGGATCGAGCCCCTGGGCGCCCCGGTAGGCGCTGCCACTGGCGGCGACATCGCCGGCATTGCCGGCAATACGTCCGCCGACACCACCGTCCAGCCCTTCGAGACGCGCCAGGGTCTGCTCCACGGGCCCGCCCGGCGCGGCCTGGATAATGGCGAAGTTGATCAACAGAATGCCCAGCAGGGTCGGCAGGATGAACAGCAGCCGCCGCAGTATGTAAGCGAGCATCAGAGCCCTCCTCCGGCAGGCTGCGGTTTTTCCCCGCGCTGCCACCAGGTCATGGGGGTGAAGACGAAGGACGGCTCCAGCGCGGGACGACCGAAACGGTTCCAGTAGGCGACCCGCTTGGTGTCCTGCATGTAGCCGGGCACCACGTAGTAGCCCCATTGCAGGGCGCGATCCAGGGCGCGGGCGTGGGCGATCATGTCCTCTCGGCTATCGGCGTCCACCACGCCCTCGACCAGTTGATCGATCAGCGGATCGCGCAGGCCGATGAAGTTGCGACTGCCCGGATTGTCTGCGCTGCTGGAATGCCACAGGGCGATCTGCTCGATACCTGGCGAACTGGGCTGATCCAGCGCGGTGAGGATCATGTCGTAATCGCGGCTGCGCAGACGGTTGATGTACTGCGAGCCGTCCACCAGGCGAATCTGCATATCGATGCCGAGCTCGGCCAGGTTACGTTTGAACGGCAGCAGGATGCGCTCGAAGTAACTGGTGTTGAGCAGGAATTCGAAGCTCAGCGGTACGCCGTCCGGTCCACGCATGCGGCCGTCCCGATAGTGGTAACCCGCCGTGCCGAGCAAGGCGAAGGCACGTTCCTTCTGCGCGCGCACGGTGCCACTGCCATCGCTGAGCGGCGCCTTGAACACCTGGGTGAAGGCTCGCTCATCGATACGCCCGCGTAACGGCTCGAGCACCGCCAGCTCGCGTGAATCGGGTAGCGCCTTGGCCTCCATGTCGGAGTTGGGAAAGAAACTGTGCCGTCGGCGATAGGCCCCGTAGAAGATGTTGCGATTGGTCCACTCGAAGTCGAACAGCTCGGCGATGGCCTGGCGTACCCGGGCGTCGTGGAACCTGTCCTTGCGGATGTTGAAGGAGAACGCCACCAGTGTGGCGCGCACGTTATAGTCCGGCGCCTCGAGCTTGACCATCGAGCCATCACGCAGTGCCGGCGAGGCATAGCCGACCGCCCAGTTCTTCGACGAGTCCTCGTAGTTGAGATCGAACTGACCCGCCCGGAACGACTCCAGAGCGATGCTGCGATCACGGTAGAAATCGAGGCTGATCCGGTCGAAGTTGTACAGGCCACGGCTGACCGGCAGGTCCCTGGCCCACCAGTCCTTGACCCGTTCGAGCACGATGCGCCGCCCGGCATCGACCTGGACGATACGATAAGGCCCACTGGTCATCGGCGCCTCCAGGGTGGTGCGGTCGAAGGTACGCGAGGCCCACCAATGTCTGGGCATGATTTTCATCTGCCCGAGCAGCAGCGGCAGTTGCCGGTTGCGCGGGTTGCTCAGGTCGAAACGCACTTGCAGCGGGCCCTCGACGACAACCCTGGAGACCTCCGCCAGGTTGATACGAAACAACGGATCGCCCTGGGTCTTGAGCAGCTCGAAGGTGAAGGCGACGTCGTCGGCAGTCAGTGGGTGACCGTCATGAAAACGTGCCTGCGCACGCAGGTAGAAACGCACCCAGTCACGCTGGGGGGACCTCTCGATACGCTCGGCGATCAAACCATATTCGGTCGCCGGCTCATCGAGGGACTGAAAGGTCAGGCTGTCGTACAGCCACTCCAGCTTGACGGGTGACTGGCTGGCCGAAGTGAAGGCCGGATTACCTTTCGAAATGAACGGATTGAGGCTGTCGAAGCTGCCATCGCGCGCCATGCGCAAGGTGCCGCCCTTGGGCGCCTGGGGATCGACGAAGTCGAAATGCGCGAACGTCTCGGGGTACTTGACCGGCTGTTCGTCATACACGGTCAGGGCATGGCTGGTTGCCGCCCAGCCCCCTGCCGGTGCCCACAACATGACCATCAGTGCGCCCGCCCGGATGGCCTGGCAGGCGCGTATTTTGCTGAACATCACCACTCGACACTCCACCTGCACCGCCTGCCGCGACGCTCAGGTCACGGCAGGCGGCTGGGTTCTTCAGAAGAACTTGTAGTTGAAACCGAGGGTGACGTAGCGCCCCAGCAGGTCGTACTGGGTCACGTCGTAGGGTGCGCGCACCGCAACGCCCATCGACGAGTAACCCCAGGGGTCATACGGTGGTTTTTCATTGAGCAGGTTGTCGACGTTGAGGTAGAGCGTCAGGTCCTTCACGCCTTCGTAGCCGAGGTAGAAGTCGAACTGGTTATACGCCTCGACACGGCTGTGAATGCCGTTGACCCCCGTCTTCAACTGCTTCTGTTCATAGCTGCCGTTGTAGTTCCAGGTCAGCGCGGTATCCCAATCGGCATAACGCCAGCCGAGTGTCGTGCGGCCCTTGGTCTTGGGGATGGCCGACATGTTCAGGCCGTTGGTGCCGGCGTAATCGTTCAGCGGACCATCTGCCGTGTCCTGTACACGGTAGCGGTTGATATAGGTCCAGGTGCTGGTCAGATCGAAGTCGCCCAGGCCCTTGGTTGGCAAACGCCGACTGAACTCCAGGTCGAAGCCGGACGTATTCATCCGCGTGAGGTTCTTCAGGCTGCTGTTGATCGACGAGACATTGCCCGAGGCATCACGGATGACCTCGTTCGGATCGTTGCGCTTGGCAATCGCAGCGTCGGACTCGAGCGCGATCACATCGTCGATGCGAATGTTGTAGTAATCCAGGCTGATGTTCGTCAGTTCGTCGGGGGACAGCACCACGCCCAGGTTGTAGCTGCGTACGCGCTCGGGATCGAGATCGTCGCCGCCGACGCTGAACTTGGTCGGTGCCACGGTGGCGCCGGTAAGCGGGTCGACGATGGTGGTGAAACCGATGGTGTAGTTATCCGAGCTGGCCTCGGACAACGAAGGTGCGCGGAAGCCTTCACTTACCGAACCGCGCACGAGCACCTGCTTCAGCGGTTGCCAACGGAAACCGAGCTTTGGCGAAAAGGCACCGCCCACGTCATCGTAATAATCGCCCCGCCCCGCCAGCTGGATCTCCAGAGAGTCGAATACCGGGATGTTGAACTCGGCATAGGCGGCGCTCACATCGCGGCTTGCATCTGCCACGTATTGCAGGCTCGGTCGCAGCAGCGCACCACTGGCAACCACGTCGGGTACATCGAGGCTCAGGCTTTCCTGGCGCCACTCCACACCACCGGCAAAGCCAATCGGCCCGGCCGGCAGATCAAACAGCTCGCCGGAGATTTTGAAGTCGGTACCGCTGAGTGTCGAGCGGCCATCCTTCTTCAAGTCCACCGAGAGCGAATCACGCACGGCCTGGGAGTTGGCGGCTGGGTTGGTCAGGTTGTAGCTGCCGCTGTTGATCGCGTCATACAGCGCATAGCGATTGACCAGGCCACCATTGCTGGTCATCTCCACTCTGTTAGCGGAGTGGAACACCGTGCCTTCCCAGGACCAGTCCCGCCATTCGCCGCGCAAGCCGGAAAGAACCCGGTAGAAGTCCGAACTGGTGGTGCGGTTCTGCACCCCCAGGTCGAGGAAGGTGTATTCGAGGGTCACGTCCTGCCCCGTCGGGTTGTTCGGGCTGCTCCCGGACAAGGTATTGGGCAAGGTGACGCCAAGCCCGGTCGCCGGATCGAGCGCCCAGGACGAGCCGGAGTTGAGGGTGAAATAGGAGTTCGATGCGATCAGATCGCCATGGATATGCGAGTAGTTACCCTCGTAGAAGAACTCGGTAGCGTCGCCCAGCTTGAACGTGCCGGAGTGGAACAACTGATAGCGCTCGCTGCCCGGCAACATGGTGGTGGTCGACGCCCGGTTCCAGGCGCAGGTATCGCCGGCCTTGCCGTCGTATGCCGCGCTCTGGCCATAGACCATGCCGGCCGGACAGTTGCCATCGGCGTCCAGCAAGGCATGACTGACGCCCGAGGCATCCAGGTAACGTGCACCGGCAGCCGACCAGCCGTTCAGGCCACCGCCCGCTTTGTCACGGTAATCGCCGTACTTGGTCGAGCCACGCTCATCCTGGTCCAGGCGATTGCCCTGATGCCCCTTGAAGCTGAAGAACAGGTTGTAGCCATCGTCCTCCAGGCTGCCGAAGCCACCGAACAGGTTGGCGTCGTTCTTTTCAGCACCGCCCTCGCTGGCGAAACCCGTGCTGCCGGCAACCTCCAGGCCCTGATAATCCTGGCGGGTAATCAGGTTGATCACGCCCGCTACGGCATCCGAACCATAGATCGCGGATGCACCGTCCTTGAGCACCTCGATACGCTCGAGGGCGTTGACCGGCAGTGCATTAACGTCGACGAAGGCATCGGACAGTTGGCTTTCCGGAAACACATAGTTGGCGACCCGGCGACCGTTGAGCAGGATCAATGTGTTCTTCAGGCTCAAGCCACGCAGCGACACGCCGCTGGAGCCGGTTGCCCAACCGGAGTTGCGGTTGCCATTGAAGCTGTTGCCCGCATTCGCGGTGATCGTGCGCAACACCTCGGTCACCGAGGTCTTGCCCAGCCGGGCCAGCGCTTCGGCATCGATCACCTGCACAGGGTTGCTGCCTTCGCTGTCGCTGCGGCGAATGTTCGATCCGGTGACGATCACGCGTTTGAGTACGGGCACCGAGGCTTCTTCGACGGGCGCCCGGACAATGACGAAAGTGCCGTCCCCGCCAGGTTGGGCCAGCAGGTCTGTACCGCGCAGCAGTTGATTGAGCGCTTGCTCGATGCTCAGCTCGCCGCTCAGCGCGGGAGCCTGGCGTCCTTCGGTCAGGCTACCCGAGGCGACGATATTGGCACCGGTCTGACGCGCCAACTCGTTGAGCGCCTGCCCAAGTGGCTGCGCCGCCAGCTGGATATGGCTGGCCCGATCCTCGGCAAACACCGCGCCGCCGTACAGGCTGCCACTGGTCAATGCTACTGCCATCGCCAGGCTGCGCAGGCGAATGCGCGACGCGTGATACTTCTCTGACATTGCTTATTCCCTCGTCGTATGGATGGGGCTGTTCAAGCCCCCTGCCCTTAACGTCGAACGAGAGAACAACTACCGCGCCTGTCAGACGCCACTGAATCGATATCAAATACTCATATGCTTATAGCTTGTGAAAAACACCGTCAGCGTCGACTGATCTGCGCGGTGCCGTCAGGTGCGAAGCTCACCTTGAGTTTGAATACCACTGGCAGCAACTGAAGAATGCGCTCCGGCTCGCGGCTGGAGAACGAGCCTGTCAGTTTCAATTCGCCGATATCCTCTTCCCTCAGAATGATCGGCGCCTTGCGATAGCGTTGTAGCTCCGCCAGGGCCTCCACTAGCGGCGTGGAATCGAATACCAGACGCCCATCGCTCCAATTGCCGACGCTCGCCGCATCGACTTGCCTGACGTCGCCATCGAAACGCCCGCGCGCTGTCTGCAACTGTTCACCCGCCCCAAGCACTCGTGGCTCGTGCTCGGCATCGACCCGGACCTCCACACGGCCATTGGCGACCTTGATCTGGCTGCCATCACTCAGACGGCGAACACTGAAGACCGTGCCCACCACCCGAACCCGAGTGTCAGCGGACTGAACGGTAAAAGGCCTCAACGTGCCATGCACCACTTCAAACAGCGCTTCACCGCGCAGCAGATGCACTTCCCGGCTGCGCAAGCGCGAGGCGTATTGCAGTGCGGTCGCGGTATTGAGTACGACACGCGAGCCGTCGGACAGATGCACCTCTCGTTGCTCGCCAACACCGACATCGTATCGCTCGCTGTCGAGCACTGGGTTGAGCCACCAGAGGCCACTGGCCAGAAAAACGATGCAAGCGGCCAACGCACCGACAGCACCGATACGTCGACGCTGTCGAGCCGGTCGGGCACTCGAGGACGCAGGTGAGCCTGCGACCACGGCGGCCTGGTCGATCACCGCATCGGCCCTCGCCAGTCGCCGCAGGTAGCTACGTCGCTCGCCATCGCTCGCCCATGATTCCAGCGCCTGCCAGGCCTGCTGCTGGCGTACCGGATCGCCCGAGCGGGTGCGCACGAAAAGCAGATCGGCATAATCGCGATCATCATCGCTCAGCATTTCGCATTCCTTGGAGAAAACAGGCCTAGGATACCCGAACCCATCAATCATCGAGCGCATCCCGGCAGGCACGCAGGCTGCGGACCATATATTTTTCCACCTGGCTGAGCGAGATTCCCATGGCCTGGGCCACTTGCTCATGACTCATGCCGTGGACACGGCTCAGATTGAAGGCCTCGCGGCACCTCGGTGGCAGCGCCTCGATGGCCGCGCTCACCTGCTCCAGCGCCTGCTGCCCTACGAGCACCCGCTCAGGCGAGAGTTCAGACTGTAACGATACAGGCATGCCTTCCAGCCCAGAGCCACTGTCATCGTCCAGCGAATCGAAACGCAGGACACGCTCACGACGCAGCGCATCAATGCGAATGTTGCGCGCCATGCGAAACAGCAGACCACGCGCCGAACCCACGGTGTTGGTCTCAGCGTAGCGCATCGCCCTCTCGAAGCTCGACTGGGCAACATCGGCGGAGTCATTGCCGTTGCCCAATTCGCGTCGCAAATCCTTGTATGCAGCGAGCATTTCTTCAAAAACTTTCTTGGCCACGAATACATCCGGTTGAAGAGCACGGACCGTAGATCCCGGTCTAGACGGCGAGCGCGGATGCTACCAAGAGGCAAAGGTCAGACGGAAAAGCCTAGAAGCTCTATTAAGCTCAATTTTGGCAATAAAAAGAGAATGTTTTATCGCTTTTTTAATAACCTTCGTAGATCAGGAACACTACCCGACACTCCCATGGAACTATCGCCAGGCTCTACGATGACGAGCAAACGGTGTTCCTCTTTCGGTGCAAGGCCATTCACCGTTAACCTAGGACGTCTAAAACAGTACCATCAGGAAGCCAATGGATACGTCTCCCGCCCCTCTCGAAATGACAAGCAAAGAAAAAAATGAAGGGCGCGTGCAAGTTATCGACAGGGCAGTGCTGCTGCTCAGAACCTTGTCTCGCCTCAAACAGGGTGGCAGCGCTCTGGAACTGGCACGCCTTACCGGCATCGACCGAACCACAATCCACCGCCTTCTCAAGACACTGGCGCACTGGAAGCTGATCGAACCGCAAGCCGGCAACTACCGTGTAGGCCCGGAAAGTCTGATCTACTCCACAGCGTACCTGAATCGCCTCAACCTGCGCCGTATCGCCCTGCCCTATGCCATCGAGCTGCAGCGAGTGATCGACCAGCGCCCGGCCATCGTCTCGATTTCCATGCCGGTGGGTGACGAAGTGGTACTGATCGAGCGCATGTGGACGCCGTCGACGCCGCTCAACGTTATTGTCGACCTAGCTGACCAGTTTCCCATCGACCGCGTGCCCAGTGGCCGCGCCATTCTCGCCACCTACAGCGATGCAGCCAGCCGAGAACTGCTTGGCGAAGCGCGTTATGAAGAAGCGCTGCCAGTCGTCAAACGCATTCGCGAGCAGGATGGTTTCTCCTTCGGTGACAGCGTGTTCAAGACCGGCCTCACCTCGATTGCATACCCCATCATGGGCAGTGCCGGCCAGGCTGTCGGCGCTCTGGTAGTTGCCGGCCTGGAGATTGCCGATGAGATGAGACCCGACTCCGCTCTAGCCAGCCACGTGCGCCGTGCGTGCGAGGGTGTTTCTGCGCAATTGATGTCCTGACAGACACTGCAAACCTCGATAGCGAGGCCAGAGCACGCTCACACGTCTAACCTGAAGCTTGGAGCTTATCGCTTGGGACTAGCAACTCGAGCAAGCGCTTGCGCTGCACCTTGCCGTAGTGCGAGCGCGGCAGTTCGTCGATGAGATGAATCTGCTTCGGTACCTTGAAGCGCGACAGCTGCGCTCGGCAGTGCTCCAGCAGGTGCTCCGTAGCCAGCTCGCCGATCGGCACCACCGCAGCGCAAACCCGCTCGCCCCACTCCTCGTCAGGCATACCGAAAACGTATGCATCGGCGACCTGCGCATGGCCCAGCAGGCACTGCTCGACTTCACCCGGCTGCACGGACTTGCCGCCACTGCGAATGATGTCCTTGGTGCGCCCGAGCACACGGAACAGACCATCGTCCGCCATAACCCCGAGGTCGCCGCTGCGCAGCCAGCCATCGCTTAGCACACTGGCGCTGAGTTCCTCCTGGCACCAGTAGCCGAGCATCAGTTGTGGCCCGCCCAGAAGAATCTCACCAATGCCCTGGGCGTCGGGCTGGTCGATGCGCATATTGGCAGAGAACACCGGGCGGCCGACCAGGCCTTCGGCGCTCTCGCCCCGTTGCCGAACCTGGCTCATCTGCACGGGCGGCAGATAGCAGCTCCACGGCGCCTCGGTCATGCCGTACAGCACGCCAAGGCGCTCGCCGAACAGCTGGCAGGCGCCGTCCAGTACCTCAGGCGACATCGCTGCCGCGCCCACATCCAGGCATTTCAAGGTGGGCAGTTGCGCGGGAGACTCTGGGTTCTCGCGCAGCAACCGCAACAGTTGCGTCGGAACCAGCGAAGTGAACGCCGCTCGCTGGCGCTGCAGCAGTTCGATGAAGACCTTCGCCTCGAAGCGTCCTGCCAGCACCACACTGCCGCCGCTGAGCAGATGGCCGAACACCGCCACCGCCGCGATCGGCCAGAGCGGGCGTACGTTGACCAACACGTCACCCGGCAGCGCGCCGCGTGCCAGCACGATGTTCTGCAGTACCGCCGTCAGCGTGCGATGGCTGTGCATCACCGCCTTGGGTTTGCCCGTGGTGCCGCCGGTGTAGCTCAGCGACGCCAGGTCATCCGCTGCCGGCAGCGGGCGGCGTTGTCCAGGCGGTGCGGAAAACTCGCCGATACGCGCCAACGGCTCGCAACGCACACCCGCCTCGCGCAGCGCCTGGGCGGTCGTCTCGTGCTCGGGAGAAAACAGCAGCAGCGCGGCCTCGGCATCGCGCAGTTGCGCCAGCAGCTCGGCCTGGGCCAGCGAGCCGTCCAGCGGCACGCGCACCCGGCCGTTGGCCATGCTACCGTAGTCCGCCAACAGGTAGTCGATGCCGGCATCGGCGAGCAGGCCGACGCGTTCGCCACGGGCGATACCCAGTGTGTCGAACGCCTGGCCGACGTCATCGAGGGCGCGTTCCAGCCCGGCGAAGGTCAGGCTACGGCCAGAGGCCGTTTCGCGCAGCGCTTCGGCGTCCAGCCACTTGTAGGCGGCCTGGGTGAACAGGGTGCTGATATCCACAGTCACCACCCGCTCATGACGATGCGGCCATTGACCTGGCGGGCTTCCAGCAAGGCATGGGCCCGGGACACCTCGGTGAACGGCAGCACACGGTCGATCAGCGGCCGCACCTGCCCAGCGGCAATCATCGCCAACGCGCGGCGCAGGTCTTCGAGGGTCGCGCTGCCCGAGCCCTGCACGAAAATGCGCCGGCCAATCAGCAACCCCGGAGCGATGCTCACGTCACGGCTCTCGACGTTGCCCAGCACCACCACCCGGCCGCCCATGCTCATGGCGCGCAAGGTGTCGGGCAGGGTGTGGCCGAGGTTTTCCATGGCCACGTCGACACCCTGCTTGCCGGTGTATTTCCACACCTCGCCGCTGTAGCCTTGCTCGCCCGAGACGATCACCGCATGAGCGCCAAGTTCGCGCAGAAAATCGGCCTTGTCGGCGCTGCCGGTGATGGCGATGACATGCGCACCGAGCGCGCGGGCGATCTGAATCTGATGAGCGCCCAGGCCGCCGCTGGCGCCATTGATCAGTACCCTCTCGCCGGCTTGCAGAGCGGTCAGGCTCAGCGCACGCACGCTGGTGGCGATGGGGCAGCAGGCCAACGCCGCCAGGCTGTAGTCGAGCCCCTCGGGAATCACCACGGCCGAGGCGGCAGGCACACAGAGGTATTCGGCGTAAGCACCTTCGGTGTCGATGGACGGCAAACCGAGCGCACGGCACAAGTCCTGACGGCCACGCACGCAGTCGCGGCAGGTGCCGCAAAAGCGCCGCTGATAGACCACCACGCGATCACCCGGCCGGAGGTGGCTATGGCCTTCGCCCAATTCGACGACTTCGCCCGCCACTTCGTGACCGAGCACCACGCCCACCGGCGCGCCTGGAAGACGGCCGGCGCGGTGCATTAGGTCGTGATGGCAGATGCCCGCCGCATGGATCTTCACCAGCACCTCACCGGCCTTGGGACGGGGGTCTGGGCGCTCTTCGACCTGCAGTTGCTCCGGACCACCGAAGTTCTTTAGCACTATCGCTTTCATCTTTTATAACCGTTTCGAAGCCATTGATAATTTGTTCATATAGAAAACATGTTGTGCGAATTATGAACATTGATTAAGTTTTCCTCACTTTCACGCAGAGCTCAAGTGGCAATGCAATTTTCCTTTCCGGCCAGCGAAGCACCATGACAGTCGAATACGAGAAGGTGGCAGACGGCGTTCTGCTGCTCACCCTGAACCGCCCCGAACGCCTCAATGCGCTCGACAGCGAAGGCAAACGGCAATTGGCCGCCGCCTGGGACAAGGCCGAAGCGGATCGCGAGGTTCGTGCAGTGATCGTGCGCGGCGCTGGCGAGCGGGCGTTCTGCGCCGGCTCCGACCTCAAGGAAATCGCCGAGACCGGCCGTACCGTCAGCACCGAGCTGCTGGCCCGCGCCCTGCCCGGCGTCAGCCGGCCGTTCAACAAGCCAGTGGTCGCCGCCTTGCACGGCCACACCCTGGGCCTGGGCATCAGCCTGGCGATCCACTGCGATTTCCGCATCGCCCGCCACGACACGCGCTTCAGCTTTCCAGAGGTCGTCCACGGCCAGCTGTCCGGTTTCAGCGCCATTACCCTGCCCAGCCTGATCGGCGAAGCGGCAGCGCTGGACATCATGCTCAGCGCCCGCGTGTTCGATGCCGCCGAAGCTCTGCGCATCGGCCTGGTCAACCGCGTGGTCGACGACTCGCTGGCCGAGGCCCTAGAACTGGCCAGCCGGCTGGCCGAGAAGAAATCGGAAAAGGCCGTGCAATGGAGCAAGGCCCTGATGCTGGCTGATCGCAACCAACGCCTGCGCCGTCACTTCGCCCTGGTCGACCAGGCGCGCGTGGATGTCATGCAACCGAATCCATAACGAAAACACCACTGCCAATACCGCGTCTCGCAACCCCAGTACTGCCAGGAACACCCACCAACAGGAAATGGTCAGCGGCACCGCCCAGGAGCCTCACCATGTCTCGTCTGAAAAGAAATTTCCGCCCCGCCGTTGGCGTGTTGGGTGCGGGCCTGTTCGGCCTGTCCGCCAGCACCACGCTGCTCGCTGCCGATGACACATCGCCCGATGCCGCCCTGCAAACCGTGGTCGTCACCGGCGCCCGTGACGCGGGCCGTACCGTGAAGGAAAGCCTGGCGCCGATCGATGTGATCAGCGCCGAGGACCTGCAACGCTCCGGCAAGCAGAACCTGCGCGACGCTCTCGCCGCGTCCGTGCCGTCCTACACCAACGCCGCCGGCTTCACCGGCGGCACCGGCCTGTCGGTGAAGTCCGCCACCCTGCGCGGCCTGGGCGGCAACCACGTACTGGTGCTGGTCAACGGCAAGCGCCGGCACACCACCTCGCTGATCTTCACCCAGACTGCGGCCACCGCCAGCGGCCAGTCGCCGACCGACCTCGACCTGATCCCGGTCGCCGCGGTCGACCACATCGAAGTGCTGCGCGACGGCGCCGCGGCCCAATACGGTTCCGATGCCATCGCCGGGGTGATCAACATCATCCTCAAGAGCAACGCATCCGGCGGCAGTGCCAGCGCCCTGTACGGCCAGTATAAGGACCGCGTTGGCCACAAAGGCAACTTCGGCGCCCGCGGCCAGGGCCAGATCAACCAGGGTTTCGAGCTGCCCAACGAGGGGTTCCTCAGCCTCAGCGCCGACATCGGCATCCAGGAGAGCTCCAACGTCGCCGGTGCCGTACCAGCCACGACCTCTATCTATAACCAGATCAACGGCCAAGCCGACCCTCGCGAAAACGGCGAGAGCCGCTACCGCCAGATCATGGGCCAGCCGCGCTCGCAGACCTACAACTTCGGCTACAACCTGGAGCTACCGCTAAACGACGCCTTCAGCCTCTACTCCTTCTCCACCCTCAGCCACCGCAACTCCACCAGTTGGGGCACCTACCGCACCGCCAACTCGCAGCAGAACATCGTCGAGGTCTACCCGGACGGTTTCATTCCGCGCTTCGTCGTCGAAGAGGATGACTTCCAGACCGTGGTCGGCGTACGCAACGAAGATGTGCTCGGCTGGAAGCTGGACCTGAGCACCAGCTACGGACAGAACGACGCCAATATCCGCAACGAGAAATCGCTGAACCCGTCGCTCGGCCCGGACAGCCCGCGCAACATGGACGGCGGCCACCTGATCGCCAGCCAATGGACCAACAACCTCGACCTGACCCGTACCTTCGATACCGGCCTGTTCGCCAAACCGCTGAGCGTGTCCACCGGTCTGGAATTCCGCCGCGACGGCTTCGAGATCAAGGCCGGCGAATGGGCCTCCTACGGCGACGGCGGCTATGTGTTCCCGAGCGGCCCCCTGGCCGGCAAGAGCCCCAACCCCGGCGCCCCCGGCCTGGTCGGCTTCACCCCCGAAGACGCGCACAACTACTCGCGCACCAACACCGCTGGCTACGTGGACTTCAGCCAGAGTCTGACCGACCAGTGGGAGGTCAGCCTGGCCGGGCGTTTCGAGCACTACAGCGACTTCGGCGACACCGCCAGCGGCAAGCTCTCGACCCGCTACGCCTTCACCCCGGCCTTCGCCGTGCGCGGTACGCTGAGCAACGGTTTCCGCGCGCCGTCGCTGCAACAGCAGTACTACTCCTCGTCGCTGACCGCCTGGCGCACCAGCCCGTTGACCGGCGTGCTGGAACAGGCGGTGACCCGCTACGTGACCGTGGATGACGCCGCCGGCAAGGCCCTGGGCTCGAAGAAACTGAAAGCCGAGAAGTCGCTCAACTACAGCGTCGGCTTCGTCGCCACCCCAACTGAAAACCTGGACGTGACGCTCGACCTGTACCAGATCGACATCAAGGACCGCATCCTGCAGACCAGCAACCTGCAAGGCGCAGCGGTTTCCACCATCCTGCAGAACGCTGGCCTGGACCCTGAGCAGATCATCTCCTACTTCGGCAACCTCGCCGACACCCGCGCCCGCGGCATCGACCTGGTGGCCGACTACCGCTACGACCTGGGCGCCTACGGCAAAACGCGCTGGACCCTGCTGAGCAACCAGAGCCTGCATACCGTGGAAAAGGTCAAGGAGCCCGCCGCACTGGCCGGCACCGGCGTCAGTGCCGTTGGCCGCGACCGCATCGGTAACCTGACCGTAGCCTATCCGAAGAACGTCACCTCGCTGACCACCGCCTGGCAACTGGGTGACTTCGACGTGACCCTGAAGAACACCCGCTACAGCCGCGTGAAAGGCCTCAACCAGATTTCCGCGACCCGCGACGAGGAAGTGCGCGCCGCGATCATCACCGATCTCAGCCTGGGCTACTGGATGAGCGACAGCATGAAAGTCACCCTGGGCGGCGAAAACATCTTCAATCGTCGCCCGCAGCAGCTCAACGCCGAAGCCAAGCGCTACTACTTCTCGCCCGTCGACGACCCGGCCTACAGCTGGTACTCGCCCTACGGCACCGAGGGCGCGTACTACTTCGCCAAGGTCGACGTGAGTTGGTGATCGATCAGCGAAACACCGCCGCCGCGCTTGCGGCGGCCTTCCCGTTTTCTGTGGAGCGTCGAGCATGACCGCAACCACCACCGTGACCACCGCCGAGACCAATGCCTCGACGCCAGCGCTCGCCCCATGCCTGTACCGTAAGCTGGCCTGGCGCATCATGCCGTTCCTGGCCTTGTGCTTCGTGCTCAACTGGCTGGACCGGGTCAACATCAGCTTCGCCCACCTGCAGTTCAAGACCGACCTGAACATCAGCGACGCCACCTTCGGCATCATCGTCGGCGTGTTCTCCATCGGCTACCTGCTGTTCGAGATTCCCAGCAATCTGCTGCTGGAAAAGATCGGCGCGAAGAAGACCATGACCCGCATCATGATCCTCTGGGGCCTGGTCACCATCGCCACCGCCTTCGCCCAGACACCGACCCAGTTCTACATCCTGCGCGTGCTGCTCGGCGCCGCCGAGGCCGGTTTCTTCCCCGGCGTGATCCTCTACCTGACCTACTGGTTCCCGGCCAGCCACCGCGCGCGCATCACCTCGCGCTTCATCATGGCCATCGCTGTGTGCGGCATCGTCGGCGGGCCGTTGTCGACCTGGATCATGGGCCATTTCAATGGCAGTGGCGGCTACAGCGGCTGGCAGTGGCTGTTCGTGCTGACCGGTATTCCACCCGTGCTGGCTGGCTTGTTCGCCTGGTACTGGCTAGACGACAAACCCGCCACCGCGCGCTGGCTCAGCGATGACGAGAAACGCCAGGTCGAAGCGGCGCTGGCCGCCGAACGCGGCACACACCAGCCCAGCGGCCACCTGAATTTCCTCGGCGCGCTGCGCGACCTCAAGGTGTGGTGCATCATACTCGCCTACTGCCTGACCATCATGTGCACCGGCAACGTGGTGAACATCTGGGCGCCGTCGATCATCCGCGACTCCGGGGTCAGCAGCCTCGGCCACCTCGGCCTGCTGTCCGCGCTGCCGTACATCATCGGCGTGGGCGCGATGTTCCTCGCCTGCCGTCACTCGGACCTGCGCAAGGAACGCCGCTGGCACTTCGCCCTCGGTGGCCTGAGCGCAGCCCTGGCCATGCTCGCCCTGCCGTCGCTGCAATCCAGCCCGGTGACGGCGATCCTCACCCTGACCGTGATGACCAGCGGCTACCTGGTGGCCACGGCGATCTTCTGGACCATTCCCACCTATTACCTGTCCGACGCGGCCAAGGCCGCCGGCCTGGCCCTGGTCAACTGCTGCGGGCAGATCAGCAGCCTGCTGACACCGATCATGATCGGCGCGATCAAGACCTCCACCGGCAGCATCGGCCCGGCACTGTACATCGTCGCGGCGCTGGTCGCGCTCGGCACCCTGACCCTCCTGAGCGGCGTTCCCCAGCGAGTGCTGCATGACTCTCAAGACTCTCTACGGAACCAACCATGAGCGACTTTCTCACCCGCGCCCGCGAACTGGCGCCACGCATCCAGGCCGGCGCCGCCGAGCGCGACGCCAAGCGCGCATTGCCCTACGAGCAGATCGACTGGATTCGCCAGGCACGCCTCGGCGCGGCACGCGTGCCCTTGGAACTCGGCGGCGGCGACGTCAGCCAGCGCGAGGTGGCACAGTTGTTCATCATCCTCGGCAAGGCCGACCCGTGCGTGGCCCAGGCTGTGTTCCCGCACTTCGCCACGGTCGAGCACCTGCGCCTGATCGCCAACAGCAAACAACAGGCGCGTTACCTCAGCAGCTTCGTCGAGGGCCACCTGTCGTCCGGTGCCATCGCCGAGCGCGGCGGTAAATTCCGTGGCGAGATCCACACCCGCCTGGTACGTGACAACCAGGGCCTGCGCCTGGACGGCGAGAAGTTCTACAGCACCGGCTGCCTGTTCGCCGATCTGCTGAAAATCCAGGCAGTCGATGAAAACGGCGAGGCGGTCTACGCCATGCTACCCCGCGAGACACCCGGCATCACCCTGCTCGACGACTGGGACGGCATGGGCCAGCGCACCACCGCCAGCGGCACCACGCGCCTGGAGAACGTACGCGTCGATGCCGAGCAGGTGATCCCGCTCGCGCAGTGGTATCGCCGGCGCAACTACATCGGCGCCAGCGCCCAACTGATCCACTGCGCCATCGATATCGGCATCGGCCTGGCCGCCCTCGACGACGCTATCGTCTGGGCCCGCGAAGGCTCGCGGCCGGTGCGCGAAAGCGGCGTCGACCGCGCCCGCGACGATCCCTACATCCTGCACACCATCGGCGAGCTGTCGGCGCGTATCCACGGCGCCGAGGCACTGGTGGAAAAGGCCGCCGACGTGGTCGAGCGCGCGGCTCGTGCGCAACTCGCCGGCCAGTTGGCGGACGATGCACTGGAGGCGCTGCTGGTCGAGTCGTCGATCGCGGTAGCCGAAGCCAAGATCGCGTCGACCCGCGCCTCGCTGTTCGTCTGCGAGCGCTTGTACGACGTCGGCGGCGCCGCCACCACCCAGAGCCGGCACAACTTCGATCGCCACTGGCGCAACGCGCGCACCCACACCACCCACGACGCGCTGGCCTACAAGTTCAAGGCCATCGGTGACTACCGGGTCAACGGCAATCCGCCGCCCATTGCCTTCACCTACTGAGGTCAGCATGCCGAAGCCATTGAAGAATCTCGCCCTCGCCATCAGTCTCGGCACCTGGGCCAGCCTGACCCAGGCCGCCGATGCGAACAGCTGGCGCGACCTCGAGCCATTGATCGCCAGGGCGCTGCCGAACGCCATCGCCCTGCGCCACGAAATCCATCGGCATCCGGAACTGAGCAATCGCGAATTCCACACCAGCGAACGCATCGCCAAGCGCCTGCGCGAACTGGGCCTGGAGGTCAGAACCGGCATCGCCCATACCGGCGTGATCGGCCTCCTCAAGGGCGGCAAGCCCGGCCCGGTGGTGGCGATCCGCGCCGAGCTGGATGCCCTGCCGCTGACCGAGGCCACCGGCCTGACCTATGCCTCGACGGTGCGCGCCGACCACGTCGGCAACGACTTCCGCCAGCAGGGCAAGCAGGTCGGCGTGATGCATGCCTGCGGCCACGACGCGCACATGGCTATGGCCCTCGGCGTGGCCGAGGTGCTGGCGGCGCACCGTGACGAGTTGCCCGGCACCCTGAAACTGATCTTCCAGCCGGCCGAAGAAGGTCCACCGCTGGGCGAGCGCGGCGGCGCCGCGTTGATGATCGAGGAAGGCGCGCTGGAGAACCCGAAGCCCGCGGTGATCTTCGGCCTCCATGTCACCGCCGGCAAGGCGGGAGCCTTTACCCTCAGCCGCAATCGCACCACCGCTGCGGCCGACACCTTCGTCGCCCGCATCAGGGGACGCCAGACCCACGCGGCGTTCCCCTGGACCGGCATCGACCCGGTGCCGGTCGCAGCCCAGGTGATCCTCGCCTGGCAGACCATCCCCAGCCGCCAGTCCAACCTCAGCGTACTGCCGGCGCCGGTGATTTCGGTCGGGCGCATCGAGGGCGGCGACCGGCACAACGTGATTCCTGCCGCGGTGCGCCTGGAAGGCTCGATACGTACGGTCAGTGACGAACAACGTGAAGACGTATTGGCACGCATGCGTCGCACCGCCGAAAAGATCGCTGAAGCATCGGGCGCCACTGCGCATGTCGAGTACCTGCCGGGCAACTATCGCGCCGGCTACAACGACAGCGCCCTGGTCGACCGCATCCTGCCAATCCTCGAACGTGCCAGCGGCGCCCCCCCAACGCTGGACAACGGCACCTACGGCGCCGATGACTTCGCCGAATACGCCCGCCAGGTCCCTGCAGTGTTCATGCGTATGGGTGTGGCGCCGCCAGCGCTGGCCGGCAAGGATGTGTGGCCGACCCACTCGCCAGGCTTCCAGGTCGACGACGCAGCACTTGTCACTGGTATCCAGGCACTGACGCGCATGACCCTCGATCAGATGGGTGTATCGGTAAAATAACCAGAGATGGTAGCGCCAATTAGAAAGCCAAAGAGTTCACACTTATTGCAAGAAAACCATTTCAGTGAGTTCGGCGTAGCATTTGCGATGGCAGCCCAGGTCAACTCATTAATTGGGCCGAGTCGACCTTCACACCTAGAGATACCATCAGGATCATCGAACTAAGCAAGATCATCCTAAGCGACTCAAAACGAAGAGAGTATCTTCAGACCGCCCACCCACGCATCGTCCACCTGATTCACGCCACCAGGATGTCTTACATACTGCAGGTTCGGCCGTACGGTCAGCCAGTTGGTCACATGCACGCCATAGTTCAACTCGGCGTTGTACTCGGTATCCTGAACCGGTAAGTAAGTCGGATCATCGTAGTCGTACACCGTATTGGCCTGGTTGATGGCTTCGCTGTTCTTGCGATAAGCCGGATTGATGTGCACCAGGGAAAAGGCGATACCGATGTCATCGTGAGGACGCTCATAGAACAAGCCCTTGTAGACCGCACCAGCAGAAACATAGTGATCGACCTTACTGGTCTTCTTGTCATGAGCAGTGGCCATCAGAAACAACGAGAGGCCGCGCGAGGCATCCCCACCCTGCTGCGTGACCTGCTGTAACGCGCCGATCCATACACCATGCTTGCTCGATGCGGAACGATAGGCTGCACCATTGAACGCAGCCGACTGGCCAGTGGCATCCTTGTATACGTCGCTGGCACTCGCGCTGCTGTAGTAATAACCGGCGCGGTACTCACCAGGCAGTTCATGTAAGTGCGGTGTCCACACCACTTCCACCGGAATCACTGCTCCGCGGGTACCACTGCCGCTGAGCTTGAAGCCATTGTCGTTCTCGGTGTTGGACGGATTCTGTTCGAAGGCCCCCATCTGCGCGTAGAGTTCCGGCACCAGTTGATATTTGATCCGTATTCCCCATTGGGTGACAGGCCAGTTGTACCAGATTCCTCCCCAGTTGCCGGCCTGAGAGCCGCAGAAGGTGAGGTTTTGAAAATCGCAGGCGAAGCTATTGAAGTCCTCTCCAATTCCAAAGCGCCCAGCCTTGACGTCCAACTGCTGATCGAAGAATTTTTGTCGGTACCACAGCTGGGTCATTCGCCAGTGTGATCCGCGGCCCCAGACCTCCTGAGAAGAACTGAGGGTGCCAACGCGAGGATCGCCAACACGGTCACCAGAGATGTTGTCGCCATTGCGGTTGTTGATCGCGAATTGGAACTCAGCCTCATGCCAGCCGAACAATCTCTGCAGATCAAAATGAGCGCCAATTGTGTATTGATCACTGTAACGTGCAGTACGGTCACTGTTGTAACCTCCCCCCAAGTTGCTGCCGATTTCTCCCACATAGTCGAAGTTAAAATCGATGCCCTCTTCAGCCAATTCGCTGCGCATACCGTTCCAATCACCGAGCATCCAATGAGAGTCGCTGGCGAAAGCATTGGCGGCACTGGCCTGGGTACTGCCGAGCATAGCCGTCAGCAACAGGCACGGCGTGAACGGAAGATGACGTATAGAAGACATAAACATGCGTTGATCTCTACATGAAGAAAAACGGCTGCTGGAAATCCGGCAGCCGCAAGCTGGGCTTACTTGACGCTGGCACGCATCTGTGGGGGCAGTTCCAGTTGCTTACGCATACTGGATACTTCCTCGACCGTTACCGCGCGACCGGCATTGCCCCAACTGTTTCGTATGAAAGTGAGAATGTCGGCGATCTGCGCATCATCGAGCTTCCAGTCAAACGCAGGCATACCGGCCCCAGTGACATAGGTATGGGTGTATACGGCTCGAGAGCCACCGAGGACCACACTGGTTAGAGTGTCGGTGTTGTCCGCCAGGAGCGCCTTGTTGCCGGCGAAGCCGGTGATCATGTGGCTGACGCCTTCACCCTGAGTACCGTGGCAAGCAGAGCAATGCACTTCATAGCTCTCAGCACCACGACGCATACGTGTGTCATCTGCCGCCAACACGGTCGGCGCCTGCTGTGGCTTACCAGTTAGCGACTTCAGGTAAACCGCCATGGCCGTTAAATCTGCATCCGTCAGGTGCTGGGTTGAATTCTCAATCGCCTCAGCCATCGGGCCACTGGCCACCGCTACGCCGTCGGAGCCGGTTTTGAGGTAGTCGACGATATGCTCGACGCTGCTATCGCCAAGACCGTGATGGGCATCGTTGGTGATGTTCGGCGCGAACCAAGTGCCGACCAAACCGCCTTGCAGCTCCTGGCCCGCCACCGGACCGCCAAGGAGATTGCGCGGGGTATGGCAAGCACCACAGTGGCCGGCGCCCTCGACCAGATAACGGCCACGGTTCCACACCGCATCTTGGCTTTGCTCGGCAACAAAGGCTCGGTTATCGAAGAACAACCAGTTCCAGCCCGCCATGGCTAGGCGTTGATTGAAGGGAAAGTGCAAGCCAGCCAACTCATCAACCTCATGCGTCTTCGGCACAAGGGTACTGAAGAAAGCCCACAACGCCTTCAAATCATCATCATCCATGCGCGTGTAATCGGTATAGGGCATAGCCGGGTAGAGAAAGCCCTTGCGTCCCTGACCGTGGCGCACGGCGTTGAAGAAATCACGCTGTGTGTACTGGCCGATACCTGTCTCGCGGTCCGGTGTGATGTTGGAGGAAACAATCACGCCAAACGGCGTGGCAATGCCATAGCCACCTGCAAAGTCGCCGCTTTTGGCTGTATGGCAGGCCGCGCAATCCGCCGCGCGCATGACGTATTCGCCACGCGCAATGAGGACGCTGTCCGTGGATTTGAAATCGGCCAGACGTACTTGGTCGTTAGCAACATCGGAGCGCTGCGTGGAATTAGCATGGATTACCAGGCCAAGCACCACCGCAGCGCTGGCAGCAACGGTCAGCAGGAATATCTTCTTCTTGGTCATCGGACTTACCTCACACCAACGAACCAGGGTTGTGCTGGTACTTCTCGTGGATTGCACGGGCTGTGCGAATGGCCAACGCACCGACAGTGCCGGTCGGGTTGTAGCCAGCGTTGGTCGGAAACGCCGAGGCCCCGACGACGAATACGTTGTGCGCATCCCAGCTCTGCAAGTAGGTGTTCACTGCACTGGTGCGTGGATCCTCCCCCATGACCATGCCGCCTTGGGTGTGATTGGAGTATTCGTCGTACGGGTTCCAAGCCTTGGCCGCCGAGTTGAACGTGTGGATGTGCTTGGCGCCCATCCGCTTACCGATTTCCACTGCACGTTGCTCGATGAACTTGGCCATGCGTCGGTCGTTTTCGTGCCAGTCGAAAGTCATGCGCAGCAGCGGCGTTCCCCACCGATCCTTGTAGTTCGGGTCCAGCGACAGGTAGGCATCTCGGCTTGGCATCGAGGTACCCTGGCCGAAGATGATTCCGTAGTTCTGATAGTTCTTCTGGTAAACGCTCTTGTAACCCTTGCCCCAGCGCGGACTGCCTGGAGGAAGTAGGCCGGCATGGCCGATTGGCAGGCCTTCGCGGGACACAGTCAGCAAACCTGCTCCGCCGATGAAGTCCAGTTTCGAGTGGTCGAAGTTGTCGCCGTTGTAGTCATCAACCTGAATGCCCAAGCCCCCCGCACCGATGAAGGGATTGAGGGTCTCGTCTTCGAACCACACATGAGCACCGGAACAGGTCTGGTAGTTGTAGGCTCGTCCCAGGGTACCGGTCTGGGTAACCGGGTCGTATTGCTGACCGATCTCACTGATCATCATCAGCCGCGCATTGTCATAAGTGAACGAGGCCAAAGCGACGATATCCGCCGGCTGGAAAACCTGCTGCCCCTTCTCGTCGAAGAAGCTCACACCGGTAGCCGTTTTGCCGTCGTCAGCTTTATGGATCTTGGTCACATAACCTTGTGTGATCAGGGTGAAATTCTTGCGCCGCATCAGCGCAGGAATCACGCAGGCCTGGGGCGAGGACTTTGAGAAGTTGCCGCAGCCATGGAACATGCAGTAACCGCAGTAAGTACACGGCGCCATGCTCACCCCCAACGGGTTAACGTAGGCAGCACCGACATGGGCGACAGGAATGTAGAACGGGTTGAGCCCCATCTTCGCAGTGGTCTCACGATAGATTTCCATCATGCGCAGGTCTTTCAGCGCCGGAGTCGGATACTCGCGGCTGCGCGGCCCCTCGAACGGGTTGCCGCCCAGGCGCTTCTCACCGTTCAGGTTACCGGCGACTCCCGAGATACCTGCGATACGCTCGAATCGGTCGTAAAACGGCTCCAGCTCCTGATAGGTGATACCCCAATCCTGAACGTGATCCAGGCCTTTGAGCTTGTCCTTGCCATAGCGCTCAATGGTTGCCGAGCGCACCTTGAAGTCCCATTCGGTGAAACGCCAAGCCATACCCGCCCAATGGAAACCCGCACCGCCTACCGACTTGCCCATCTGGAAGGCTTTTAGCTCGCGGGTCGGCACGGCGCTCTGGCCACTGCGGTTGCGAAAGGTCAGGGTGTAGTCACTCGGCTGCAACAGCAACTCGCGGCGTACGGTCCAGCGCAACTCGTCCGGGTCGACGGCCGGTGGTGTATCGGTGGAGGTGTCGAGCCACGGACCGCGGTCAATAGCAACCACTTCCAGGCCGGCGCGGGTCAACTCTTCGGCCATCAGAGAGCCAGCCCATCCCAGGCCGACGATGACGACGTCAGCTTTCTTGCGTTGATTCATGGTGCTTCTCCGGGAGGACTCAGCTAACGGGGATCAGGCTGATAGGTTCGAGACCGAGGTTCTGGCCATTGCGATGGATGTAGGGGCGGTAGTCGTAGCGAGCACCGGGAAAGCCAACCAGCTTCCAGCCGACCATGTCGCGGTTACCGCCATACAGCGGATCGGCGAAATAGCCTTCGCGCACGTTCTGCAACAGCATTTCGAAGAAACGCGAGCCACTGCCCTTGCCCTCCCACTCCAGACGCCCAACTTCCAGGTCGTTCAGAAGCCGGTCCATCTGCTCACCATCGAGATCGGCGAAGGATGCGCCATGGCGCTGCTTCGCCTGCTCTTCGACGAAGGCTAATCCGGCGAGGTAATAGTCACGGCGATTACGTAGGTCGATGGCCAGAGCCATCAATTCGGATTCGTCGTCCTGCAGTGGCTGCTCTAGATAAACGTCCTTGGAGTCGCCATAGGGCCCAGCCATCTGCGACTCAATAAAGTCCATACAGCCAGCTTCAGTGGCCGAGGGGCCGAGTTCGTCATGAGGAATCAGACGGTCGTAGATTGCGCTGAGCGTAGCGCGTGTAGTACCGGTGAAGACCTTATCTTGGCCCCCAGCCATAACCGGCACGGGCAACATCTCCGGGTTGAGTCCGGTTTCATGGGGAACAGCCTTCAGCTCGGTGGCGCTGACCTTGGTCAGGCCAGCAGCGGCCACTAGCGCGCCAAGAGAACGCAGTGCATCTCTTCGTCTCATCGATACTCTCCTCTTTGGCGACCGTCGCCGGCCGCCCTGCAATATCAGGGGCGTGCCGTCGACTTGTGGAGCAGGATCACAGGACGCTGTTTTGCGGACGCACTTGGCCACGACGCGGCGAAAATACGCATCGGCGATATAGAAAAGGAGCGAACAAGCAACAACGAAGTGTTATAGAAATATTCTGAAATACCTACCAGTCACGGCGGGCGCCAGTCTAGGATGCGACATTGCGCCACGCCATCAAAGTTTTGACGCGTTTACGTCAAAACTTTCTACAGGTAGGTTTTCTTCAATAACTATGCGCAGTTGTGGACCGGCCTTCGCTGGAGCCTCCACATCACCGTTGGCATAGAGCAAATGCTGAATAGCCGCTTCGGCCTGGCCTTCAGGATCTTGATCAAGCACAAGAGACAGAAGACCCTCACGCAGAAAACCGGCGTGTTGCTCAGTCGCCTCATGACTGATCCATACAGGCCGAGCGCCAGTATCCAGCAAGGCTTTGCGGAAGCCTGCCGACCCACTACCGGTGCTATACAGCCCAACTAACTCAACTTGCCCATGCAGCGCTTCATGTACCGCAAGGCTGTTCAAACCGACATCATCGAAGCATTCGACCGGACCAATGATTTCCAAATTTGGCGCTTGTCGCTGCATCACCTCCTGAAAACCCTGGACTCTCTGTCGATGCGCCTCATAGAGCAGCGAATTGGTGACCAGCAGCACCCGCCCCGGTGCATGCAACCATTGGCTCATCAAACGCCCTGCCGTACGCCCGGCCATCAGGTTGTCAATACCGGCGTAGGTCGCCCCCTGCAGACCTGACAGGCTGCTGGTAACCAGTACCACCGGAACTCCCTGCTCAATCTGACGCTGCAAAGCCAGGCGAATCTGCGGCGTATCATGGGTGACCACGATCAAGCCCTGACGGCGCGTCATGGGCTCATTGATGAATGACAGCAGTTGCTGGGGATCACGCTCTTGCCAAGTATGCCGTTGCAGCACTATGCGCTCGCGTAGAATGCTGGCCTGGTGAGTAAAAGCCTGGGCCAGACGAATAAAATGGTCAGTCGAACTCTCCACCATCAACAAGTCGAAACGAAGCAGTCCGTGCACCGGTGATGGAAGAAGGCGCCTGAGTCCTAATTGCCGAGCTGCTTCCAATACCTTCCGACGCTTGCTATCAGACACGCTACCGCGCTCGTTGAGGACGCGATCAACGGTGCTCAGGCTTACACCTGATAGAGCAGCTACTTCGATAAGACCCGCTCTCTGCTTTTCATAACTCAATACCGTACTTCCCAACTCGATAAAAAGATAAACGCTCTATTGCTTTAGCCGTCTGGACTGCCCCACTTTCAAGGCAACGTTGTTCTGTCGTATACCCCATTTTCTGAGTAACCGACGCCCCCATATTCAGTAGCAGTTGGCTTTAGAGTCCGGAGTCAATGTAACGGTTTTTGAGGCCAGTTGCTCGGCATAGGCGGGGGTTAATACACCAAGCACTTTCCTTCGTTCGCTCTTCGTTGTACTCCCGTCGCCAGGACTCAATGATGCGCGTCAAAGAGTACCCGCCAATGGCGCGCTCCAGTGCGACGGCGACAGCTTCATGAGTCGCATCATCGACCACGGTCAGGCTCTCGATGAGACGCCCCTCGGCCGTGCGATCAAACACAACGTCCATCGACCAGACCTGATTGGCGGCCTGGGAACGCCCCAGCGAGGGATCTTCTTGCGCTTACACCTTTTCACCTGCAAGCAGGCTTCGGCATACAGGCGTTCAGCCTACTTATTGTTGACCCTCTCACTACCCTGTCGCAACTTCAGATAGATCATCGCTGCACCATAGCGGCGATGCCGATGAGCCAAGGCCACTATGTGCTCTCGCAGCCCCGGGTTGCGATCCGGCCTTGGCCGATAGCGCAGAGCACTGGCATTCATGCAGATCACCTGAAGCGCCGGCGCTCACTCAAGCAACGTGCTGTCATGTGGCGCACCAACTCTCGGCGGGATGGGGCACTCACCACTTTTTGCGCAATGCCTCGCGGGTGAGTTCGATTTTCAGCATCGATTCGGCAATAATTTTCTTCAGTCGGGCGAGCAAAAACGCCTGACGAAGACCGTACAGGCGCACAAGTAAAGCAAGGGACACAAGAAGACGCGTTAAAAGCCATCCTTAATGAAAAGGAACACTCAAACCATTGAGGAAAATCTGACCTCGTAGCTTATAAATCAAGAAGCCAGCTTCTTGATCACAAGAAAAACACCAATGAAGCCACTGGCCAGCCCGCTAAAAAAACCACTCATGCCGTTGCCAATGGAGTTATCAATCGGATTGATCGGGAACGGAGCAAGGTAATATGCAACCAGGAAGGCCACGACTGCAGAGACAACTCCACCAATAAGACCAGCCATAACAGACTCTTTCAGGGCAATATTCATAGCAGTTCCTCTGTTTTTTATTTTCGCATGGAACTGGCGCTGCACACGATCCAGCTCGACGCATCAACCGCTCCACCGTGCATCTGGCAGTTTCGATGCCTTCTCGCCGGAGCTGCTTCCAGACCTTCATGCTCCATAACACTGCATGTTGGCGTCCCACACGCGCTGGATCTCCAAGCTCAATGCCTCATCGCGTCGAGCACGGCAGCAGCGCAGTTCCGGGTTACGCTGCTGCGCCGCGTGCCTGCGGTAATCGGACGGGGCGATCTGCAACACACGACAGATCGACTCGACCCCGAGACGGTCGCGATGCTGGTCAACAAATGCCCTCAGGACTTGCTGCGGAGCAGGAAGGCCCACCCGTCGGGCTCCGCCTGAGCAAAATACGCACTGGCCAGACGCAGAATCTCATTGGCTTTGCGCAATTCGCGGTTCTCCCGTTCCAACGCCTTGATACGCTCACGCTCTTCGGTGGTCGGCCCGGGGCGCTGGCCTGCGTCGCTCTGCTGGCGACGAATCCAGCCATGCAGGGTTTGCGCTGCACAGCCAATCTTCGGTGCAATGGCCTCAATAGCAGCCCACTCGGAAGGGGAGTCGTTCAGGTGCTCCAGAACCATGCGCACGGCACGTTCACGGACTTCAGGGGAGTAGGTCGTAGTCTTTCTCATGGCCTCATCTTCTCAAGAGTTGAGGCCTCCACGAAACCCAGGGTGATTCACGCTGCCCAGTGATATCAGTGTAGTGGGGGATTAATTGACCACTACAAACCATGATGATCAACCTCTTTCGCCCGTTGGGCGCCTTCAGTTAATTCAGTTACACCACATCCAGGGATATATCCACCTCGCGCCTATTATCAGTTTAAATATCTCAACACCATCATCGGAGTCCGCACCTATTTCGGTCCTTTGCGATAGGTAAAAGGGCATCGATTACATATAAGCTGCTGAGATGAGGTCATCCTCAGATTTATCTTAAAAGCTCTTCATATAGGGACCAACATAAGAAAATAGCCGATCCCATAGCTAGGCATCCAATGCACAGGAAAAACGCCACGTGCCCGAAGCAGGAAAAGACCACCCCGCTCAGTAATGGCCCGATGACGTTGCCGAGATAGGAAAACGACTGGTTGAAGCCCAGGATCGCGCCCAGGTTATCGCGGCGGGCGCGACGTACCAGCAAGGTCTGGATACAGGGCATCAGCCCGCATTCAGCGACGCCGAGCAGCAAGCGCAAGCCGCCCAGTTGCATGGGGGTGCTCGCGTAGCCAGTAGCAGCGAAGACCAGTGCGCAACCGCCCATAGAAAACACCAGCACCGGCACCGGCCCCATGCGATCCGCCAGGGCGCCCATCCACGGCGCGCAGAGCAATGCCGACAGCCCTGGCGCAGCGTAGATCAGCCCGCCGAGGAACGCGCTGTAGGCGTTTTCGCCGGTAAAGCTCTGCACCAGCGGAATCAGCACCGGCAAGGTGGAACCATTGAGAAACTGCGCGACCAGGCTGGCGTACAGTAAGGCCGGCACGCCCTTGATCAGCAGATGCGGCCCGAACAGCCCAGGCCGCTTCGCCGAGGGAGTCGATGGCAGCATGGGCGCCTCGCGCACGGCGACGAAGGTGATGGCGAAACTCACCAGCATCACCGCTGCCGTGACCAGGAATACCGCCTGCAGCCCAAGCAGATCGATCATCAGCCCACCGCTCAACGGCCCCAGGATCACTCCCATGGTCGAAGCCGTGGCCAACAAACCAAGCGTCCGTGCGGTCTTGTCCACGGGCGCCTGACGCGACATCAACGCCGCAGCGTTAGGCCCGAACCCTGAGGTGATGCCCATGGCGATGCGCAGTATCAGCAGTTCCCAGACATCACGGACGAAAGCCTGGAGAAACACCACCACAGCCATGCCGAGCGATGCGCGCAACAGCATCAGCTTGCGCCCGCGCCGATCCGCCACACGCCCCCACAAGGGCGCGCAGATGGCCGAAACCAGGAAGGTGATGCCGAATACCAGCCCCGACCAGATCTGGATGTCCGACTCACCGTCGACACCCAGCACCTTGACGTAAGTAGGAAGAAAGGGGGTGATCTGGCTCAGTGACAAACCAGCGAAAAAGCACGCCAGCCATAGCACCCGCAAATTGCGTTTCCACCCCAGCGTTGGTTCATGCGTGTGTTCAGGAACGCCCATCAACGTGCAGGCAGTCCCTGATCGAACTGATGATTCAGGTAGTCCTCGACGCGAACGGATTTTCCTATCACGCCCAATACCTGCCAGGTGCCCAGCTCATGCTGCAATGCCTTGCGCACACGCTCGTCGAGCTGCACGTACTCGGCGGCACCGCGCTCGGTCGCCAGCAGGGCCGACGCTTCATCGATGCGGGCACGACTCGCCACCTGGGCGGCATAGGTCTGCGGATGCGCGTTGACGAACAGGCGCGCCTTGTACACCCGCTGCAGGAAATCCTCGATCGCCGCGTGTTTGCCGGGGTCGGCCAGGGCCTTGTCGGTCGCCAGTTGCAGGCCATAGGACGGTTCGATATTGGCGATCCAGTCGATCACCCGGAAGTGGTACTTGTTCTGCAGGTAGGCGGTCTGCGGATCCCACAGTACCCAGGCATCGACACTGCCGTTGAGCAGCGCCGGCAGGGCGACGTCCAGGCCAACGTACTTGAGCTCAACGTCCTTCAGTTCCAGGCCGTTGCGCGTCAGGTCCAGGTACAGCGCGTACAGTTCGCGCGAACCCTTGACGATGGCGATGCGCTTGCCGCGCAGGTCGGCAACGCGGTGGATGGCGCTGTCATCAGGCACGACGATGGCGCTGCCGCCCTGGCCCAGCAACTTGGCGGCAGCGACCACACGGATCGGATTGTCCTGGACCATCGACAGCAACGCCCCGGTAGTGCCACCTGGGCCGCCCAGGTCGATGCTGCCACCGCGCATGGCATCGGTCAGTTCAGGGGTGGACGTGAACGGGTGCCAGACGATCTCGTAGGGCATGTCCTTGTCCAGCCCGGCGGCGGCCAGCAGTTCGCGGTTGGTCAATTTGCTCGGCGCGCCGATGTGCAGGGTCACGACCTCGGACGTCTGTTCGCAAGCCGTGAGAAAAAAAACAGCGGCCAGCCAAAAGGCCAGCCGCCAGGGTTTTGCAGTGATCATTTGATGGCAGGCCTTGTGGCGATGAACAGGTCGTCGGCGGCTTTGCGTTGCAGCGCCTGGTGCAACGATGGCCAGCGGGCCAGGTCGATGCCGATCAACGGTCCGCGCAGCAGCACGAAGTCCAGGGCGACGGACAGGCCGATACCGGCGACGGTCTGCTCCAGCAGAATGGCTTGGAACGACGTCTCCCTGGCCAGGGCATCCAGCGCATGGACGAGCTTGTGTTGCTGGGCGTCGATGAAGTCCGACCACGACAGGCCTGCCGGACGGCTGCGCTCGCGCAAAATAAGGATGCTGCTCTGAATGATCGCATCGGCCAGCGACGCCAGCGTGCGCAGTTTCCAGGGATCGGCCAGGGCCGAGCTCAGCAGGCGCCGTTCACCATAGCGCTCGTTCAGGTACTCGACGATCACGCTGCTGTCGTGCAGCCAGGTGCCGTCCTCGGTGGACAGCACGGGAATCTGGCCGATCGGATTGGCCGAAGTGACCGTTTCGTTGAAGACCACTTGGCCGATTTTTTCATCTTGCTCGATGACCAGCCCCTGCAGCCCCAGATAACCGATGGCCAGACGCACCTTGCGTGCATAGGGTGAGTTGCGGTTGGAAATCAGTCGATGTGTGCTCATGCCGATGCTCCTGTTTCGACGGGCGTGGACGAAGCATTGCCCCATTGCGACCAGGAACCGGAATAGCCGCGGACATGCTCGTAACCCAGCACCTTCAGCGCCAGGTAGCCCCGTGCCGCACGGTGGAAACCGTGACAGTAGAGGATGATTTCGTTCTGCCGGTCGATAGCGTAGGCGTCCAGACGCTCGACCACCGCCGGGTTGATACGCCCCTGTTCGTCGACGAATGCAGACCAATCGATATGCACGGCGCCGGGAATGTGCCCGCCACGTGCAGCCTTTAGATTGTCGCCGGTGTACTCGCTGTGCGGGCGCAGGTCGAGCAGGCGGATGTTGGGGTCGTCCAGCCGGGACAGCAGGTAGTCGATGTCCACGCGATCGGTAGCCTGCTCGAGTGCCACCGAGGTGCGCGCCGGGGCGGCGATCGTCGCGTCGGTCGGCAGCCCGGACTCGCGCCAGGCATCCCAGCCACCGTCGATGAAGTGGTATCGACTATGACCGAGCACGTCGAGCGTCCAGATGAAGCGCCCGACCCAACCGCTGCCATCCTCGTCATAGAACAGGTAGGTGCGCTGCTCATCATGCCCCAGGCTGGAGAGCAACTCGGCGAGGGCGGCTGCCGAGGGCAACAGGCCAATGCTCGATTCGTCCTGGCGCAGCAACGCTCGAAAATCGACATGCACCGCACCGGGTACGTGCAGCGCCTGGTAGCGCGATAGTACGCCCAGGTCGACCACCACCACATCAGCGTGCGCCTGGATCAGTTGCCAGGCGTGGGCCGGATTCAGGGCCAGCGGATAAGACATAGATTCTCCTTCGAACGGCCGCCCGCCAGGGCGGCCAATGCACATGGCGGGTTACCCGCGGCTCCACTCGCCAGCCACTTCACCGGCCTTGCCGAGCAACTGGATGATCGGGCAACGGTCGAGCACGCCACCGAACAGGGCTTGCAGTTGCTCATCCGAGGCGGACGACACCAGGCGCAGGTGAAACGCGATCTGCTGCGGGTAGTTCGGTGTGTCGGCGAACGGCGTGCCGGCTTCTCGCGCCAGCGGATACTGCGCGGCGGTGACGTCGACATTGACGTCCTCCAGGCTGATGTCGCGCTTGGCCGCCTGGATCAACGCGGTGTGCACCACACAGGCCGCGAGTGCCCCAAGTTGCAGTTCGATGGCGGACGGCGCCAGGCCGTGGCCACCGGCCTCCTCCGGGCTGTCGCTGAGCAGCACGTGCTTGCCGAGCTGTACGGTACGCACGCCGCTGGCGCCTGCGACACCGCCACGAACGCTCAGTCGCGAGGGCTGATCCGAGACGTGCGCCAGGCGTTGTTGTTGCCGGGCCGCGAGGGCTGCTTTCTTGGTTTTCAGGTATGCGTCGAGCTTTGCCATCTGATTCCTCACCATTTTTTCTCGAGGGTTACACCAAATTCGCGAGGCGCTCCGTAGGCGAAGGTGTATTCACCGTTGCTCGGAGTCACGCGGTGTTCGTAGTACTTCTTGTCGAAGATGTTGTCGCCGTAGAGCGACACCACGACGTCTTTTCCAGGGCTGTAGAGCGCCAGTTTTCCGCCCAGAACGCTGAACCCGCCCTGGCGATACATGTGCGTGGTCTGGTTGGTGCCGAACATGTAGAAGCTGCCGCTGTACTTCAGGTTGAGGCTACCTTCCAGGGTGAATCCGTTGTCCAGGTACAAACGCTTGGTCGCCGTCAGTGTCGCCGTGCGTTTGGGGGCACGGGGGAAGTCGTTGCCGGTATTGTCGGCGGTATCGGTCACGAACGATGCATAACGGGTGCTGAGCAGGGCCAGGCCGGCGTACAAGTCCAGGCTGCGATCAGGCGACCACTTGAGCTCGACCTCAGCACCGTGGGCCTTGCCCTTGGCGCCGTTGGTCAGGTTACCCACGGTGCCGGTGGTGGTCGCCTTGGTGACGCTGACTTGGATGTCCTCGTAGTCGTAATAGAAGGCGGAGGCGTTGAGCAGCAGCGTGTTGTCGAACCAGTGGCTCTTGAACCCGACCTCGTAGCTGTCCAGGTATTCCGGCTTGACCAGGCCGGTTTCGGCCTGCTGGGTGATGCTGGTGTTGTAGGCCCCCTCGCGGAAGCCCTTGGCGTATTTGAGATAACCGGTGAGGTTCTCGCTGAAATCGTATTCCGGGCGGATGTCCCAGGTGGTGATGTTCCAGCGTACCTTGTCATCCTGATCGACGTTCTGCGTCAGGCGATTGAGCGAGCTCTTTTTCCACCACTCGCCGAGGTTGTTGTACAGCGGCGTGCCCGAGGCCTGCACACGACTCAGTTCGATGGCCTTGTCGATATGGCTCTGGCGCACGTTGAGGTCGACCCGTGCACGGTCGTTGAAGCGGTAATGCACACCCCCGAACAGCGCAGCCTGCTCGGTATCCTGCACATACTCGACGTTGTTATAGGACGCGGCGACTGCACCACCGGGCAGCGCGCCACGTGCACGCCAGTTGTCGACGTTCTGATGATAGAGAAAGAGCCCGGCCTGCCAGTCCCACGCACCGTCGTACTCGGACTTGATGCGAAACTCCTGGGAGTACTGGTTGTAATGGGTGCCGGTGCGGGTACGGCCCACCTCCACCGGGGTGTAGTCGGAGTCGGTCTGGTCCTTGTATTCGATGTGCTGGGCGGCGGTGATCGACTCGAAACGATACTGGTCGAAGTCACGACCGTATTTGATCGAGGCCCCGAACTGCCTCAGGTCGCTCCAGGTCGGCGTATTGAGCGACAGGAGATGCTGACTCTCGTTGGTGATGTAACCGAAGCTGGTTCGGCCAGCTGTTGTCCCCCGCGGGAAGCGGATATTGCCATCGTCGCCATAGTCCCGGTAGTTCAAGCCGATCAACAGATCGGAAACGTCATCGGGCTTGACCAGAAACTGGATGCGCGCGGCATCGTCGCGCAGCGGGTTGAAGTTGGAGCCGCTCTTGTTTTCGTAGAAACTGTCGCGCGATTCGCTGTGCAGCGAAACACGGGCCGCCACCTTCTGATCGACGATGTTGATGTCCTGGCCCAGCTCATACAGGCGCGCGCTGTAGTTGCCAATGCCGACTTTGCCGTAGCCCTGGTTATCGAAACCCGGCGCCTTGCTGGAGAAACGAATGGCCCCGGCTGTCGCGTTGGTGCCGAACGTAGTGCCCTGCGGTCCCTTGAGAATCTCGGCACTCTGCATGTCGAACAGCGGAAAACCCGTGCCGAGCAACGCGCCCTGGTACACGTCGTCCAGGTAGATGGTGGTTGGCTGCACGGTGTTGGCATTGTTGTCGCCGGTTCCGATGCCGCGGATAAACCACATCGGTCGCAGATGACCGTCATAGGTGGCAGCGCTGACGTTGGTGGTGCTCTTGGTAACGTCAGAGGCAATACCGAGGTTGCTGTTTTCCAACTGTTTCTTGTCGATGTCCTGCTTGTCTTTTTCCAGCTTGCCCTGCACCACGACAGTGCTCAGTTTGGCGCCATCGTCGGACACGGGTTGCGGCTGCTCGGCTGCCTCGATGGGAAGACAGAAGGCCAGCGGCACGACAGATAGCGGCAGCCTCCGAATGAGTTTTTTCAACGGCGTGATCCTTCTATGATTATTCCAGAAAGTTTTAATAAATCCTGAAACAATAATATTTTGTTCGGACACCGTTTTCAGTATCCTGCCGCTTAAAGCACGTTTAAGAGACGCTTAACCATGAAGGATTTTTCTGCCCTGCTGACTTTCAGGGCCGTTGCAGATCTGGCTTCCATGAGCCGTGCCGCACAGATCCTGGGCGTCTCGGTCTCCGCCATCAGCCAGAAGATTTCCTTGCTGGAAAAACAGCTGGGCGCCGTCTTGCTCAACCGCTCACGCCAGGGTATCTCGTTGACCGAAGCCGGGCGCATCTACTACGAGGCCTGCGAGCAAGCGCTGTCGGTGCTGGCTGAATCCGAAGCGAGGATTTCCCATTTCAAGGAAACCATCTCCGGCAGACTGAAGATCGCCGCATCGATCGGCACCTCCATCTTTCATGTTAGTAAGTCCATGGAAAGCGCGATCATCAACAACCCGGACCTGCACCTGGAGATATTTTCCAAGGATGGCTTCATCGACCTGAAAAGAAATCAGGTCGACTTCGCCATACGCTTTGGGCCGCAGCAGGACTCCAACCTGATCAGTCGTAAGATCGCCACCTGGCGCAGGCTGTTGTGCGCATCGCCGCTTTATCTAAGCCGGCATGCAGCACCGAAAACTCCTGGAGATCTCAGGGAACACGACATCATCGTAAACACCGCCGTCGACCCACGCTATCTGATGGTTAGCTCAGACTCTCACGAGGGCACTGAGCAGTTGCAACTGCTGCCGAAGCATTTGACCAACAGCAGTTCGTCACTGCGGGAAATGGCATTGCTCGGGTTCGGTGTCGGACGGTTCCTGCTGCCCGAAGTCATCGACGATATCCGCGGCGGTACGCTGGTGCCGGTATTGCCTCAATGCTCGGTCGACGAAATCGATGTGTACATCCTGACCACCGGCAAGACCGTGCCGCACAAGGTGAAGATCGCCATCGACCACTGCAAGGCATACTTCGAGTCCGTCGCCCGCACCTCGCTGCCCTGAGTGCCATCACATTTGCCAACGTGCCAACTTTCGGCCCTGGCGCTGGCCAGATTATTTCAAGGCCAGAAAATAACTTGGTAACGCCAGTTTCGTTCTGCGCTATGAAGAGCGGTGGAACCGGGTCGACCCGTTCGGTGTATTCAGCTCAGTGACACAGGAGCCTGCCGCCCTGGAAAGTTCCCTAGTGCATCATTGCAAGTTCAAACTCGATATACAGCCGGAATATTTCCGCCCATTACCCGTTCAACTCATTGCAGGCCGGTCGCATGTATGAAAAGTTGCTTAAACCTGCGCACTCTCGCATTAAAAATGCTTACAACCACATGATTTTATTATTTATTGCAAGCCACACCTATCATCACCGAAAGGCTCCATGAGTTTTCCACCCTGCGAAAAACAACACCCGATGCATCAATCTACGATCAGCCTCGCTCATTGCCGATATCTCGATTTCAATATTTTTGATACCTGAGCTCATTTATAATTATTAGTATCACCTAATATAACCATAGAGTTACAAATTGTTGGCAGAGCTAAATAACCCCGTGATCTACTCCGCGCACTTCAGCAAGTGGTGGTGTAATGATCGAAGTTATAGTGGACGATATCTGCATTGGTTGCATGGCCTGTGTACGCGCTTGTCCCAATGATGTCTTCAGTGCCGATGAGTCACGCAAACTGGCCGTCATCGAGAGACAGGAAGATTGCTGCACCTGCTACCTGTGCGAAGCCTACTGCCCGGTGGATTGCCTCTTCGTGGCCCCCCAGGCCTATCCGCAAGCCGTCGATCTCCAGGCCCTGCTGGCCAGCGGGCAGCTTGGCAGTTTCAGACGCGCACTGGGGTGGGACAAACGCTCGCCCGGCAGCACGCGCCACCACCAGCCGCTAGACCAGACCCGCCTGTTGTCTGGTGCCGACGCGCCGGGCGGTCCCGGCGCCAACCATCGTACTGCCAGCTACGCCATCGGCGAGGTCAATGAGTCCCACCGCCACTCTCGCTTCGACCCGCTTGCCGCCGGGTTGCTGGCTGCGCAGGAGGCCTCTCGATGACTCGCACGGCCGAACGCGTGAGCCAGGCGTCCTACGATGTCGATCTGGAAGCCGACGTGCTGGTCATCGGTGGCAGCCTTTCAGGAATCTGGGCGGCTCTTGCCGCGGCGCAACAGCACGCTCGTGTGGTCCTGGTGGAAAAGGGATCCGCCGGCAGCGCTGGCGTGGTAGCCGCTGCCGGAGGCGGTGGCGCTTATATAGTGCCGGGCAACCAGAAGCAGCAACGCGGCGTACTCGAGGAGCGACACAAAGAAGCCGCCGGGCTGGATAACCTGGGCTTTCTGGAAAAGGTCTACAGGCAAAGCTATGCCAGCTTTCAACGCATGGCCGAATGGGGTTACCACGCGCCACGCCTGGGCGCGTTCGGCGTCGACAGCATGGCGTTCCTGCGTCGTCGCCTGAAAAAAGCCGGCGTGCAGGTACTCGATCACAGCCCGGCGCTGGAGTTGCTGCGCGATGTCGATGGGCAGGTCGCGGGGGCCGCTGGTGTGCAACGCCAACTGGAGCGAACCTGGCGGGTGCGGGCCGGCGCGGTGATCCTGGCTACTGGTGGCAATGCCTTTCTGTCGGGAGCCCAGGGCACCAATGGCAACACCGGCGACGGTTACCTAATGGCGATGGAGGCCGGTGCCAGCCTGATCGGCATGGAGTTCGCCTCCAGTTACGCGCTTGCCCCGCTACATAGCAGTACGACCAAGGGCGGCATGTATTTCCAGGGCCACGCCTACGACGAACGCGGCGACCGGCTGGATCCGACCCTGCCGGCCTGGTTTTCCATCGGCAACGTCGCCGATACCCTACTCAGGGGCGGGCAGCCGTTCTACGTGCTGGACAAGGTAAAGCCTGACAAGTGGCAATCCATGTTCAACGGCGTACCGAACTTCTATCACTACTTCCAGCGCCAGGCGCTCAACCCGTTCGACAACCTGTGGCCGGTAACGCTGATCCTGGAGGGGTCGGTGCGCGCCTCCGGTGGCCTGTCGGTCAATGAGGATTGCTCGACGGGCGTTCCAGGCCTGTATGCGGTGGGTGACCTGGCGGACAAGAGCCGGCTGGTCGGTGCGTTTCTCGGTGGGGCCGGCCCCTGCATCGCCTGGTGCGTGGCCTCCGCAGAGTGGGCCGCCGAACAAGCCACTGTGTTTGCCCGTCAGCAGGGCGACAAGCACTCCCAGCGCCAACTCCACCCTCTTGGCCAGGCCGGCCTGCGCCCGCGCCTTGAACGGAGTGTAGACATGCGAGCCCGCGAGCTGATCACCCGGGTGCAAACCGAGATGCTGCCGCTGGAGACCAACTTCTATCGCCGCGAAACGCTCATGCGCAGCAGCCTGGAAAAACTCGACCAGATCTGGCGGCACGCTACCGACGACCTCGCCGGTGACGATGCACGCAGCGTGCTGAAAGCACGCGAAGCCGCATCCCTGGCCGCAAGCGGGCGCTGGATCCGCCACGCCGCCATCGAACGTCGAGAAAGCAGAGGCCTGCACCGCCATGCCGATTACCCGCAGACCGACCTCAGGCAATGCCATCACCTCCGTGTGCGTGGCCTGGACCAAGTCGTGGTTAGCGTCAGCCAACAACAGTCAGCGGACTGAATTCCGCCCCTTCCCACCCATAAAAGCCAACCAAATACTCTTGGGATCGTCGCCATGATTCATTTGAAACGACCGTTGTTCGCCTTGACCCAGTTATCCTTGCTTATCGCCGCCGCCAGCAGCCAGCAGGCCTTCGCCGAACAGACGCCGGAAACCCGGCTGGGCAAGGTCGTGGTGCTGGGCACCAGCCGCGAGGACATCACCAGCCTGCAAAGCTCGGCGCCAGTCGACGTCGTCAGTGCGGACCAGCTCAAATCCACCGGAGCCATCACCCTCAACCAGGCCCTGGAAAAGCTCCACCCTTCGTTCAACTTCCCCCAGGGACAGAATTCCTGGAACGGCCAGAACACGCGTTCGGCCGCGCTGCGCGGAGTCAGCCCGGCCTACACGCTGGTCCTAGTGAACGGCAAGCGCCGGCATACCTCCTCGCAGATCACCAACACCCTGCCCTACCCGCCATCGGTTGCGGTGGACATCAACACCATTCCGGTCAGCGCCATCGAGCGCGTGGAAATCCTGCGTGACGGCGCCGCCGCACAATACGGCTCGGATGCCATCGCCGGGGTGATCAACATCGTCCTGCGCGAGGACAGCGAGGGCGGCAATCTCAACGCCCGCATCGGCGGATACAGCGACGGTGGCGGCTACACCCGCGCCTACAACGGCTGGAAAGGTTTCAACCTGGGAGATCGCGGTTTCCTCAACCTCAGCGCCGACTACTTCAACAGCGACTTCGTCGACCGGGCCGATGCCGACTGGCGCCCGCAATTCGCCAATGGCGACAGCCGCAACCAGACCATCGGCAATAGCTGGTCGAAATGGGGCAATGGTTCGCGAGAAAGCTGGAGTGTATTGGCCAACGGCGAATTCGATCTGAACGATGAGGTGAAGCTCTACGGCTACCTGAACTATGCCGACCGCGAATCAGGTTCGTACGTCAACACCGAACGGGTCATCAACAGCAGCGTCAACCCGACCACCCTGGAAACCGCAGTGACCGGCGCCAACAGCCGCAACAGCCCTCTATACCCGGATGGCTACCAGCCACAATCGGTCAGCGACTCGCAAGATCTCGCGGCGGTGTTCGGTACCCGGTTCGGCGACGCCGCCGGCAGTGGCAAGTTCGACCTGTCCCTCAGCCATGGCCGCAACGAGTCCGGCAAGTGGACACGCGGCACGGTCAACCCGAGCTATGGCGTCAACAGCCCGCGCAACTTCTACTGGGGCTCGACCAAGTCCAACCAGACCACGGTACAGGGCGACTATGTCAAGGATCTGCCAGTAACCTTCCTGCCGGCTCCCGTGGTGCTTTCCGCGGGCCTGCTGTACCGCTATGAAAAATGGGCGACCGGCGATCTCGCTGACGAGGCCGCCTACACCAACGGTGGCCTGGCCAACTCGGTCAACCGCCTGCCAATCGGCGCCGCCTCGGTCGACAGCCCGATCCAGCCGGCCGATGCCGGCTCCATCAACCGCAACGTCGGCGGTGGCTACCTGGGTGTCGAGGCCGACCTCACCGAGCGCCTGCAAGTCGGTATCACCGGTCGCTACGAAGACTATTCGGACTTCGGCGACACCTTCAACGGCAAGCTGACCCTGCGCTATGAGCTGACCCCTCAGGTGGCCCTGCGCGGCACCTACAGCAGCGGCTTCCACGCTCCCAGCCTGGCCCAGCTCGGTTCTCAGATCACCAGTTACACCACCACCTGGAGCAACACCGGCCTGAACGTGGCGACACCGGGTCAGACCCGCTTCTTCCGTCCGGATGATCCGCAAGCGGCGATCTTCGGTGCCAAGGCTCTGGATCCGGAAAAGTCCGACTCGTTTTCCGCCGGTATCGTGCTGCAGCCTGACGACACCTCCTCGATCACCATCGATGCCTATTACCTGACGATCAAGGACAGCGTGGTGTCGGTCGATCGGCTCAGTGGCACGGCCGTGACCCAGGCGTTCAACAGCGTTGGTTTGACCGGTTTCACCCAGGCCCAGTATTACTTCAACGGCTGGGACTCGAAGACCAAGGGGTTGGACATCGTCGGCAAGAAGCACTTCAGCCAAGTGTATGGCGGCACGCTCGACCTGTCCGCCGGCTTCAGCCTGAACAAGACCGAAGTCGACAACGTGCGCGATACGGTCCAGGTGGGTGGCGCCACCCTGAACGTGATCGACCCTTACCGTATCCGCGACGCCGAGCGCAGCACGCCGAAGAACAAGCTCATTCTCGACGCGCGCTACAACAACGGTCCGTGGACCGTGGACGTGTTCTTCAAACGCTATGGTAGTTACTGGTATAACGCCAGCGCCTCCGGACTGCTTCCGGGCGGCAACGGCAACCGTGACCAGCGCTTCTCGCCGGAATGGTATGTAGACCTGGACCTCAACTATGCGGTCACGTCGAACTGGGATCTGTTCCTTGGCACTCAGAACCTGTTCAACAAGTACCCGGACAAGTACGAGCTGGGCAACCGTTCCAACGGCGTCAACAACTACGGCTTCCTCCACCCCAACGGATCGTCCGGTCGCTTCGTCTATGCCGGCGTGAACTACGCCTTCTAACCCCGCGATCGAAAGTCCTGACAGCCATCGCGCCACCGCGCGATGGCTTGACCGCTCGCCCTCGGCGAGCCAGCCCGAATGAGTGAAGATGAGCCCGAGTCTTGCCTGGCGCCGCGAAGCGGTGCGTTTTCTACCCTTGATTCTGCTGCTTGCGATCGTCTCGGCGTGGCCATTGGTCATGCTGGTGGTCGGCACCCTGCGCAGCGCGCCACCGGGTTTCGCCGGGAGCTGGACACTGGCCGCCTGGAGCGCCACGTACCATGACCCGGGTACGCTCAAGGCCTTGCGCGACGCCCTGCTGGTCGCCCTGGTCTCGACAGCCGGGGCGACGCTGCTCGCGGCTGCGCTGGCCTTCGTTTCTGAACGCAGCGACCTGCCGTTGCGACGCCTGATCACCCCCAGCATGCTGGTGGTATTCGCCACGCCGGCACTGTTCTACGCCATGGGCTACGGTTTTCTCGCCAACCCCTACAGCGGTCAGCTCAACGCGCTGCTGCACTGGACCCTCGGCGACCTGGCTCCGCGCCTGAACATCGAGACCTGGGCCGGCGTGATCACGGTGATGCTGTTGAAGAAGACCGCGATCATCTACCTGTTCCTGGTCGCACCGTTTCGCAACCTGGACCCGAGCCATGACGAAGCCTCGCAGCTGGCGGGCGCGGGCGTGTCGCAGACGTTCCTGCGCATCAACCTTCCAGCACTGGCCCCGGCGCTGACTGTGGCGATACTCATCGGCATCGTCGGCGGCCTGCAGGCCTACGACATGGTGCTGATTCTCGGCGGGCCGATCGGCCTGGACGTGATCTCCACACGCATCATGGACTACGTCAACAGTGGCGTACCCAGCGACTATGCGCGGGCCAGCGTCCTGTCGCTGAGCATCGTCGCCGTGCTGGTGCTGTTATGCCTGGCACAGACACGCATCCTCGGCCGGCGCAGCTATGTCAGCGTCGGCGGCAAACGCGGCGCGGCGCGGCGCGTCCGCCTACGACGCGCACGCTGGCCGCTGGCTGTGACCAGTTGGCTGGCCCTGGCGCTGATCGCCCTGTTGCCGGTTGGCGCGGTGCTGTTCGCATCCCTGCAACCGTTTCCGGGTATCTACCAATCCCTGTCGTTGGACCATTATCAAGACGTCTTGCGCCTGCCCCGGGTACTCGACGCGATTGGCGTGACATTCAGCCTGGCCATTCTGGTCGGCATACTGTCGATGTTCCTGGCGCTGTTCATCGCCCAGCAAGGCCGCGCGCTGCGCGGCTGGCGCAGCACATCGCTGCGCTTCATGACCCTGGTGCCGCTGGCCATGCCCGGCGTGGTAATCGCCCTGGCGATTCTCTGGGGGTTCGTCAGCGTACCGCTGCTGCGCCAGCTCTATGGGTCGCTGTGGCTGCTGGTGGCGGCCCTGACCATCTGTTCCCTGCCGCTCGCCATTCAGGTCACCAGTTCGGCCCTCGCCCAGCTTTCCCCTGATCTCGGCGAAGCCGCGCGGATCTGTGGTGCCAGCCCACGCCGAGTGTTTTTCGACATTCTGCTGTGCCTGCTGGCGCCCGCGTTCCTGGCAGGCTGGTTCATGGTCGCGGTGCTGGTTTCGGGCAACCTCGAAGTGCCCATGCTGCTCAAGGCACCCGGCCTCAGCCCAGTGGCCATGGTCGTCTACAACATCAACGCCTCCGGCGACTTTTCCGGCTCGGCTGCGCTGCTGGTGGTACTGCTGCTGAGCAAGCTGGCGCTCTGCGTGACTGGCCTGGGCCTGTTGCACTTCGGCCGCTACACCCTGCGCTGGAACACCCGGCGGCAATTGGCAAGTCTCGCTTCTGTTCAGGAACACTTCGCATGAGTTCGGTCAGCCTGCGCGCCCTGCGCAAATATTTCACCACGCACGCCAAGGTCACCAGCGAACCCAAGCGCGGGGCCATCGACGGGCTCAACCTGGATATCCGGGCTGGCGAGTTCTTCGTCCTGCTCGGCCCCAGCGGTTGCGGCAAGACCACCACCCTGCGCTGCATCGCCGGGCTCGAGGAGCCGAGCGGCGGCGAGATACTGATTGACGGAGAAGCGGTCGCACAGCCAGAACGTGGCCGCTTCCTGCCGCCCGAGAAACGCAACGTCGGCATGGTGTTCCAAAGCTACGCGCTCTGGCCACACATGAGCGTCTTCGACAACGTGGCGTATCCGCTGCGTCGTGGCAGTGAGCGCCTGTCACGCAGCGAGTTGGCCGCACGGGTGGTCGAGGCCCTCAACCTAGTCGGCTTGCACGGCAATGCCGAAGCCTATCCGCCTGACCTTTCCGGTGGCCAGCAGCAACGGGTGGCGCTGGCCAGGGCAATCGTCGCCCGGCCACGGTTGTTGCTGTTCGACGAGCCACTGTCGAATCTCGATGCGCAGTTGCGCCTGCGTCTGCGCCAGGACCTGCGCCGCATTCATGAGGAGACCGGGCAAACGTCGATCTATGTAACCCACGACCAGACCGAAGCCCTGGCCCTGGCTGATCGCATCGCCGTGATGCGCCACGGGCGCATCGAGCAACTGGGTTCGGCACAAGACATTTTTCTCAATCCGCGCACCGTGTTCGTCGCCGAATTCGTCGGCTACGACAACCTGCTGGCAGGCCAGATCATCGCGCTCGACGCCGGCATCGCCACAGTCCGGCTCGACGGCTGGGCGCAGCCGCTGCGCGGGAGGGTACTGGCCGACGTAACGGTCGGCCAGCACGCACGACTGGCGATACGCGCCACCAACCTGCTGATCGGCGACGCGGCCAGCGCCGCGGGCAATACCTTCCAGGCGCACTTGAGTAGCCTCACCTACCTGGGTGAACGCTTCCAGGGCGAACTGCGCGTTGCGGACACCCGCCTGCAGGCCAGTCTGGGTCTGGCCGACAGCCAGCACGTACGCCCTGGGGACCACGTGTGGCTGACCGCTGGGGTCGATGATGTGCTGGTGCTGGCGCCCGAGGAGCCAGCATGAAGGCACGCTGGCTGATCGGCCTGGTCGCCTGGATGACCCTGATTGGGTGTGGCGTGCCCGAGCGGCCAGTGGCCAATACCGCCAGACCGAGCGGTACGCCAGCTCAGCAGGCTGAGCAGACGCAGCTCTATCTTCAGGCGCTGGCTGCCGGGGAACCAGAAGTGACAGTGTATGGCGCCGCCACCGACCGTGAGGTGGACGCGCTGTGGCAGGCCTTCGGTGAACGCTTTCCCGGTCTGCGGGTGACCTACCTGCACGTCTCCCCGCATCAACTGATGCCCAGGGTGGATGCCGAAACCGTAGCAGGCGTGCACTTTGCCGACCTGTGCCTGCAACCACTGACCATGGCCCCGCGGATTGCCCAAAGCGGCTATCTGCAACCGTTCGAACCACTGACCGCCGAGGGCTTGCCGGCGCAATATCGCAGCGATGATGGTCTGCTGCATTATCCGTTCAACAAGCTGTTCGGCCTGGCTTTCAACACCCAACAGGTCGACGAAACCCAATTGCCACAGCATTTCTCGGCGCTCCTGCAGCCCACCTGGAACAAACGCTTTTCCTACATGGCGCCACCGTCCATCAGCGGCGTCACCGACGTATCGGTGGCAACCCTGCTGATGGATGGCCGCGCCGATTACGATGCCCTGCAACTGCTGGCCCGCAATGGCATCAACACCAACCTGGACAATGGCGTCACCTACCTGGCCCAGGGGCGCCAGAGCCTGAATATCTGGGCTTACCTGCCATCCATCTTGCGCATGCGCGAACTGGGTGCGCCCGTCGACATACGTTTCATCGCGGATTTCTCCGTCGAGTTGCCGTTCGCCGTGGGCCTGATTCGCCATGCGCCTCATCCCAACGCCGCGCGCCTGCTGAAAAGCTGGCTGCTGAGCCCGGACGGGCAGCAAATCCTGGCGGAACGTGCCTACATGCTCGGCAACATGCCGGACGCACCCTCGCCGCCCCGCTACCCCACCGGCGAGGCTCGCCAGGCGCTTTTGCAACGGCCTTTACCCGGTCCCCTGCAAGTCCAGATGGACCAGCAACGCGATCAGCTCCGCCAAATCTTTCGCAAGAACCGCTAGGTTGTGTCCCATGGAACCTTATTCACCAGCAAGTTTGCGCGTGCCGCCGCGTCAACTGCGGGATTTTTTCCATTCCCCTGAACATCGAGAACGTGCATGAACTCCCACAATAGAGAAGTGCTTTTCACCATCTGCCCCGTCTTCGTGGCCTCGCACATCGCCGTCGAACTCGGCTGGCTCGATGAAGAGCTGGCGCGTATCGGCGCATCCGCACGTTTCCTGCGCAGCCTCGAGACCCAGTATTGGCCGGCACACTTCAACCAGCGCAGCGACCGGCTGTTTCGCGACGGCGGGTGCATCCCGGCCATATGGGCCAACGCACAAGCCGGACAAACCGTCCTACTCGGCCTGACCCGTGTCTACAACGGCGGCCAGATTCTGGTACGCGCCGATGCCGACATCCATTCCCTGGCGGACCTCGCCGGTGCGCGCATCGGTCTTCCTCGTAACCCAGCAAACCCTGTCGACTGGTGGCGAGCGGTGTCTCAACGCGCCTTGCAGACGGCGCTGCGCCTGGGGCATCTGCGCGCCGACCAGGTGAAATGGGTCGATGTCGACTACCCCCCGGCCTCGTCCCGCGCGCCCTGCGCGCGGCCCATCGAACATTGGCGCGATCTGTCCCGCCACTATCTCGCCTTCGCCCCCGAGGTGCGGGCTGCCGAGGAGGGGCGCGTGGATGCGATCTACTCGGGACAAGGCAAGAGCCTCATTCTCGAGCGCAGCGGCCTGTTCAAGGTCATCGAGGATTTCAACCTGCGCCCGGACTGGACGCTGCAGGTCGCCAACAGCCCGTTCGCCCTGACCGTCAGCCGCGCCCTCGCGCAACAGCAACCCGACCTGGTCATCGCCTACCTGCGTGCCTGCATCCGTGCAGGGCGCTGGATCAATCAGAACAAACCGGCGGCCGCTTATCTGATCAATCGCCTGACCTACCACCCCAGCGTGGCCGATACGTTGCAGGCCATCGAGAAAATCGACTTCGTACCGAACCTCGATGCGCACAACCTGGCGGCAATCGGCCTGGCCAAGGGCTGGTTGCGAGAGTTGGGCTATATCCAGCAGGACTTCACCCTCGACAGTTGGGCCGATTCGAGCTTTCTGCTCCGGGCGCACGAGGCCCTGGAGTGATCGTCCTGAGCTACCTGCGCCCGTACTGGCGCTCGGCGGCACTGGCACCGCTACTGATGATGCTGGAAGTGGCGATGGACCTGATGCAGCCGCTGCTGATGTCGCGCATCGTCGACCAGGGCGTGCTGCGCGGCGATCTAGCGATCGTCTGGCAAACCGCTCCCTGGATGCTTGTATGCGCCATCCTGGGTCTACTCGGCGGTTTCGGCTGCACGGTGTTTTCCAGCCGAGCGGCGATAGACGTCGCCACCGATCTGCGCCGCGACCTGTTAACGACCGTGCAGCACTTGCCACTGAAGCAGATGGACACAATAGGCCAGGGGTCGCTGGTCACCCGCCTGACCAGTGACGTCGCCCAGTTCCAGCAGTTCACCATGCTCCTGCTGCGGATCTTCATTCGCGCACCTTTCCTGGCGCTTGGCAGCCTGGCCCTGGCGGCGTGGATCGATTGGCGCCTGGCCTTGCTCATCGTGCTGGCGATGCCGCTGCTGGCCGCCTTGCTTTACCTGATCACCCAGCGCTCGGCCCAGGCCTTCGGCCAGGTACAGAATCGCCTCGACCAGCTCAATGAAGGCCTGCGCGAAAACATCGCCAGCATCCGCACCCTCAAGACATTCGCCAACAGGGGGCATGAGCAACAACGCTTCGAGGCGTTGAATCGCGACTACTCCCGAGCCGCCGTGCGCGCCTGGCGCAGCGTGGCGCTGAACGGCCCCACGCTGTTGCTGCTGAATGCCGTGCTGGTGGCCGTGCTCTGGCTCGGCACAGGTCGCACCCATGTAGGTGAGCTGGCCGTTGGCGAACTGGCAGCGTTCATCAGCTACCTGGGCATCTCCCTGGGCGCGCTGAACTCGCTGGGCAACCTGCTCATGCAGGTTGCCCGTACGCGCATCGCCTTGCAGCGCATCAAATCGATCTTCGCGCGGGCAGTGCCTACAGCGTTGTCCGCCTCCCGGCCCATCACCGGTACCGCTGGCGAGATTCGGGTCGACGCCGTGGACTTCGCCTATGGCAACGGCACCCGGGCGTTGAGCGAGATCAGCTTCCGGGTGGGTGGCGGGCAACGTGTCGCCCTGCTGGGTTGGACCGGCGCGGGAAAAACCAGCTTGCTGTCGCTACTGGCTGGCCTGTATCCACCAGACAGCGGCGAGATCCGGATCGCCGGGGTGCCGCTCTCGCAGTGGCCCAAGGATCAGCTCTACCGCCATGTCGGCATGGTCAGCCAGCAACCGCTGCTGTTCAGCGCCAGCATTCGTGAAAACCTGCTGCTCGGCCGCACCGACATCGATGAGCAGAGGCTCCGGCAGGCATCACGCATCGCCCAGGCCGACGCCTTCATCGAAGCATTGCCGCAAGGCTACGAGACGCAGATAGACCGCCAGGGCGGTGGGCTCTCCGGCGGCCAGCGCCAGCGCCTGGCCATCGCCCGGGCCCTGTTGGCCCAACCTGAGCTGCTGTTACTCGACGATTGCAGCAGCGCGCTCGACCCCCACACCGAACGCAATCTGTTCGCCGCCATGCGCGAAGCGCTGCCCCACAGCACCTGGATAATCGCCACCCAGCGGCTGGACAAGATCCAGGATAGCGATTGGGTGCTGGTGCTCGATGACGGCCGACTGATTGCCCAGGGCACTCCCGATACCCTGCAAAGAGAATCCATGTTCTACCGCACCCTGCTGAACACCCATGAACGAGGGCAGACACCATGAGCCAGCCCCTTCACACTCGCACGCCCAGCGTACCCCAGGCCAGACCGCACTCCGGGCTGACAGCCCTGCGCCGCCTGGTCGGCTACCTGCTGGTGCGACGCGCCTGGTTCCTTTTGACCCTTGCCTGTTCCATCACCAGCACCTTGCTACTGGTCCTCGCCCCGTGGCTGACGGGCCGCATCATCGACCAGCACGCCGTGGCCGGCGAGCCTCGTGGCCTGCTGTCCGACTGCCTGGTGCTTCTGCTGGTGTACATGGCGGCGACCCTGTTCGCCTGGCTGCAGGCACGAGGCATGGCCAGCGTCGCCCAAGACTGCGTCCAGCGCCTGCGCAGCCAGTTGTTCGAACACCTGCAGCGATTGCCCATGGCCTTCTTTGCCAAGCATAGCCAGGGGGAGTTGATGAGCCGTGCCACGCATGATCTCGACCTGCTCGCGACCACCCTAAACCAGGGCGTGATGCAGTTGCTATCGAGCCTGGTGCTGGTACTCGGTGCGCTCGGCTTCATGCTGGCGCTCAGCCCGGCGCTGACCCTGGTCAGCCTGTGCTGCCTCGCCACCATGCTGATCGTCACCCGTAGCATCGCACGCTATTCGCGTCGCGCCATCACCGCTCAACAAACCCAGCTTGGCGCGCTCAACGGCTTGATCCAGGAAAGCATCAGCGGCCAGGCCACCTTGCGCTTGAGCGCCGCCGAAGCCCATGCGGCGGCCCGTGTCGAAGGCATCGCGCAGCGCCTGCGCAGCAGTTCGCGCCGGGCCCAGATCATCGCCGGCAGCATGGGGCCAGCGATGAACACCTTCAACAACCTGGGCTTCGCCCTGCTGGCCGCCGTCGGTGGCTGGCTGGCGCTGCATGGCGACGTCAGCGTTGGCGCGGTGATCGCCTTTCTCGGCTATTCACGGCAGTTGGAGCGCCCGGTCAACGAACTGGCCAACCAGTTCAACCTGATGCAGGCCGCGATCGCCGGTATCGAGCGCAGCTTCGAGATTCTCGACCAGGAAGACGAACTCGCCGACCACCAGGACAGGCCCGTACCGCCATTGACGGGAGCGATCCGCTTCGAAGCGGTCGGCTTCCACTACACCGCGGACCACCCTGTTCTGCAGGGTATCGACCTGCAGATCGAGCGAGGTGAGCGGATCGCCCTGATCGGGCCGACCGGTGCCGGCAAGACCACCGTGTTCAACCTCTTGCTACGCTTCATCGAACCCAGCGCCGGGCACATTCTGCTCGACGGGCATCGCCTGTCGACGCTGCCTCGCGAAGGGCTTCGCCGCCAGATCGGCGTTGTCCTGCAAGACTGCCACCTGTTCAATGTCAGCCTGCGCGACAACCTGCATTATGGCCGTCCGAGCGCCAGTGACGAAGAGATCCTGCACGTCGCACGACTCACCGGAGCGGATGACTTCATCCGCCAGCTACCGGGTGGCTACGAGAGCCGCCTGGGCACTGGCGGGATCACCCTGAGCCAGGGTCAACGACAGTTGCTTGCCATCACCCGCACGCTGCTGCGGGACCCGACGATCCTGCTACTGGACGAGGCCACCAGCAACATCGACGCGCGCAGTGAACAGCTAATCCACAAGGCATTGCAGACCCTGATGCACGGTCGCACTAGCCTGATCATCGCGCACCGCCCTGAAACCATCCGCCACGCCGATCGAATCATCGTCCTCGAACAGGGCCGGGTCGCTGCGTCCGGTACTCATGCACAGTTGCTCGAAAGCAGCCTCATGTACCAGCGCCTGCAAGCACGGCCTGATCCGGCAGCGGCCCGTAGATGCTCTGCGCCACGTTGAAGAACTGCTCGCGAAACCACACGGCGGCCATGTCCCCCTCGAGCAACGGATTCCATTGCAGGACCAGAGTCTGCTCCGGTAACTCTATGGGAAGCTCGAGGATGCGCAACGCAAACAGGCGCGTCATTTCTTCAGCGAAGCGCAGGGGCACCGTGGTGATGTAAGGCGAATTGACCAGCATGAAGGGAATGCTGGCATAAGCGTCGACCACGGGCCCCTCGTGGCGCTGGTAGCCCATGCGTTTGATCTGCAACGCCTCCAGGCTCGGCGTGCCGGTCAGTCCGGAACGCCTGACGATATGCGTGGCATCGAAGTATTCGCGCTCGCTGATCGACTGGCCGAACAGCTCATTGTCCCTGCTGATCAGGCAGACATAACGATCCATGTACAACGGCTTCATCGGCAGGTTTTCATCATGCAGGCCGCTGGGCATGATATGGAAATCCACACGCCGTAAATCGTACTTGCCAGCGACCAACGAAACCTGGACACCGGGCGCCTCGCGCAACAGGTATTGGTTCAGTTTCGAAATCAGCAGAAACGTATCGATGTCCCCTGCCCGGATACGAAACCTGCGCGTTGTCGTACGCTGATCGAAAGTCTGACGACGAACGAGAAACTCCCGCGTCTGCTGCATGAGCTCACGCAAGGGATCGGACAGCCCGGAGGCGAAACTTGTAGGCGTTATGCCCCGACCGGAAGAAATAAACAGCGCGTCGTCGAAATACTTGCGCAAATGAGCCAACTGAGTGCTCACGGCAGCCTGGCCGATCCCCAGACGCACGGCACTTCTACTCACACTACGCTCCTCCAGTAAAACCTCCAGAGTCACCAACAAATTGAGGTCCAAAGAGCGTAGCTTGGTCATCTAACTGTCCATGGCTTATTCACGCCAGGCATCGGCACTGTTGCTGACGCTATGCGTGAAGGAAATGTAAAATCCTGCTGAAAAAACCTGGGCACCGACGCCTCTATTCAGCCCCGAATATCCAAATATTTTTTAACTATATCCTTATTAAAAAACGCCCTGCGTGGGCGCCCCAATACGTCATGTCGGCGGCGATGAAAAACTGTACCCTAGATACAAATCAAGTGGATACGCGGCATGGAAAAACACGCTCTCGATATTAATCTTCTGGCCACCTTCAAGATGCTGTTCGAAGAGCGAAGCGTCAGCCGCTCAGCCATTCGATTGGGGGTCACCCAAGCGGCTGTCAGCACGCAACTGGCTAAATTGCGCAAACATTATGAAAATCAGTTGTTCGTTTTCTCTGGCCGAGAAATGGAGCCTACCGCCTTCGCTTGCGAATTGGCAGGCCCCGTTGACAGCCTGATGCGGAGCGCTGATCAGTTGCTGGCAGTTCGCAATAGTTTCGACCCGCGCAGCACGAAGCGCCGCTTTCGCATCCAGGCAGGCGAAATCGAGACGATCACGCTGCTCTCGAAAGTGAACCTGCGTCTACTGCAAGAAGCCCCGGGAATCCAGACCGCCATTGCCGTGAGCGCGCCCAACCTCAAGCATACCGACCTAGCAATCGTGCCAGTGGAAATGCAGGTCGAGGAAATGCTCTACGCCAACCTTTATCAGGATCACTATGTCTGCCTGGTCTGGCGGGACTGTCAGGAGTTCGGCGATACGCTGAGCCTGGAGGAGTATCGCAAAGCGGTTCACATCCTGCGACGCAACCCGCGTAACGGCACACCGGACTGGATCGGTCGCTGGCTGACTCGCCAGGGCCTCAGGCCAAACGAAGGACCGATGGTCGAAGCCACCGCCAACGTCCCCTTCCTGCTCGAAGGCACCCCGTACGTGGCCACCGTGCTGTCTCGCTTCGCACAACTGATGGCATCGCGCTTTCCATTGCGCATTCTTGAGCTGCCTGCCGACGTGCCCGTACAGAACTTTCTCCTGCAATGGTATCCCAGCCTCAACGAGGACCCAGCAGGTATGTGGTTACGTGACCTGATTCAGGAAGCGGCACGAGACATCTATGGGCCCGTTCACGAAGGCTTTCGCTATCAGGGCGTCCTGGCCTGATCGGCCTCCCCCGCCTGCCACAGACCTGCATAGGCGCCAGAACGTGCCAACAGCTCGCTGTGGCTACCTTGTTCGACAAGGCGCCCCTGATCGAGCAGCAAGATGCGCTCAGCATGACGGATGGTATCCAGGCGATGTGCGATGACCAGGCAAGTACGGCCCTCCATCAGTGCCGTGAGGGCCCTTGCGACCCTCGCATTACCTGGCCTGTCCAGATTGCTGGTCGCCTCATCGAGCAGCAATATCCCAGGCTGCATCAGCAGAGCCCGGGCGATGGCGATAAGTTGCATCTGGCCTTTGCTCAGCCCTTTGCCGCCGGCCTGCAACGGCGTCTGGTAACCCAGAGGCAGATGCCTGACCCAGTCATCGATGCCCAGAAGCACGGCGATTCGCCGTACCTCATTCGCCTCTGCGTCAGGTCGTCCATAGCGGATGTTGTCCTCGATACTCGCGGCGAACAGATACGGCTGCTGCGCAACGACCCCCACAAAACGGCGTAGCGCATGGGGGGCGATCCGCACAAGGGGCTCAGAACCCAACCGGATCTCGCCCCTCTGCGGCTCGATGAAGCGCAGTATCAGATTGAACAGCGTACTTTTACCTGCACCCGAGGCGCCAACCAGGGCGATGACCTCGCCTGCCTTGATGCTGAAACTCACATCCTTGAGCACGTCCACACCAGGGCAGTAGGCGAGAGATACCTGTTCAAAAGCCAGCGCACCGTTGAGGCTCACATCGCCCGTTCCAGTACCGGCTTCCCGTTGCAACTCAAGCAGTGCAACAGCGCGCTCGAGCCCGACCCATGCACTCTGAATCTGACTGAACTGGTTGGCGAACTCGCTTACCGGTCGCTCGAGCTGGCGTGCATAAGCCAGGAACGTCGCCACCAGCCCCAGCGTCGCGCTCCCTGCATCGATCATCCAGCAACCGGCAATGGCGATCAGCACATAACCCAGGTTATTGCAGGTGTTCATGCTCGGCCCGACGATACCTGCCAGCACCTGTGCACGACTTGTATCACTACGCAGTTGTTCGTTAGCCAGTGCGAAAGCCTCGCAAAAACGCCCCTGGGCATCGAACTGACGAATCACGTCGAGTCCGGCGATACTCTCATGCAACTCACCCGTGAGCCGAGCGAGCGATTCCTGTTGATTCGCCACATGGCGTCGGGCCCGCTTGGCCAGGTAGCGCGTCGTGGCGAACATCAGCACCAGGCAGGACAGACTCAGAAGCGCCATCGACGGACTGAGCCACAGCATGAAGGCGAACGCCACCAGCACCAATATCAGGCTGGAAAACAATTGCCCCAGGCTCTGGTTCATGCTGATCGCCAGGGTTTCCATATCCAGGCTGATCCTGCTGATCAACTCACCGGCCGAACGCTGCTGAACAGTATTCAGCGGAAGCTGCAGAACATGCGTGAACAATCGGTTGCGCAGCGTGCCCGAAACACCCTGCGCCACATCCGCCAGAAAACGTCCTTGAACGAAGGCGCACAATGCGGCCGTGCCATATACACCCAACAGCGCAAGGCATGACAGGGCCAAGTCGTCGATACGCCGCAGCAGAATGTGTTGATCGATAATCCGCCCGATCAGGTAAGGAGCACTGGCCAACAGCACGGTGGAAAGCACCAGGCAAACGGCAACTGCCGCTAGGCGCCCCCCGCCATCGACAAGCGATAGGCTCAATAAAAAGCGGGATACGGAACGTTTAGCGGACTTCATTCCGGCTCCTCGCACGCCAGTAACTGCCGGAAATGCGTTGAGTGCAGCAATTGCTCAGGCCGTCCTTGTCCGATCAGGCGCCCACCGTCCAGTAGCAAAATACGGTCGGCGGTTTGCAACACGACAGGATCCTGGCTGACGAACAGGCAAGTGGTCCCTTGCAGTTCATGGTGCAAGGCATGGTTAAGGGCCGCGGCAGTATGGTTGTCCAACGCGCTCGTACAATCGTCTAGCAACACGATGGAAGGTTTTCCGAGTACCGCCCTGGCAATTGCGATGCGCTGTCGCTGTCCTCCGGAGAGCATCGCCCCGCCCCGCTCGAGAACGGTGGCCATGCCTGCTGGCAAACCGTCGATCCAGTCCTGCAGTTGCGCAACCGCACAGGCGTGGCGAACAGCCTCGGCCGATGCATCGGGGTGTCCCAGGCGCAGGTTTTCCTCCAGGCTCAGTGAAAATAAGTGCGGCACCTGCGTCACTACACCTATCTGTCGGCGCCATTGCGCCAGGTCCAGCACCGTGCTGGCCACTCCGTCAAAGCGCATGTGGCCACTGGCAGGCTGCACCTGCCCCGCGATCAGCGCAAGCAGCGTGGACTTTCCCGAACCGCTGTCACCGACCACCGCGACACGCTCGCCTGGGGCAACGCAAAACGTCATGTCCCGTAGCACGTGGCCTTGCTCGCCGTTGGCAACGCACACCTTTTCCAACTGAATCCCACCATTGAGTCGCAAAACCCGGTCATTGGCGGTCAGGACTTCGGTCGCGGGCCGCAGCAGCTCATTCAACCGCGCGACGGCAACACGGGCCCGGGAGACCTGAGTGAACAGCATGCCGAGCGACGTCAGAGCCCCGAGAATGATCACCTGGTAATTGATGAACGCCACCATTTCCGTGGCATGTGCGGTACCTGTCCATGCGCCGCTCAGCCATAGGACGATGACAACGGCCAGATTCAATATCAGCAACAGCGCCGGGGTGCTGCACGCAAACAGCCGCCATGCACGCTTCGAAGCCTGCATGTAACGCTGGTTGAGGCAGGTAAAGCGGTGTGTTTCAAGGGACTCGGCAGCGAACACCTTGACGGTGAACCACCCGTTGAGAACGTCGTGCAAGTATTCATTCAGATGATCGAGTCCGACTTGTGCCACGCCGAAGGCCGCACTCGAATAGTGGGTCAGGATCACGAGCAGCCCCAGGCACAGAATCACGCTACCCAATACATATGCAGCCAGTAACGGACTCATGGAAAATGCCATCACCAAACTGCCAAGCAAAAGCAGGCTGGCGCGCAAGGAACCTCTCACCAACAGAATAAGCACCTGCTGAAGTTGGGTGACATCAGCGGTCAGCCGTGTCAGCAGGCCACCTGAAGACAGGGTGGAAATCAGTTGTGGGGGCTCACCGAGCATACGCTCGTACAGCTCCAGTCGAAGGCTGGCAGCAGCAGCGATACCGGCCCGGATCGAACATACGGTGCAGCCCATGCCGCCCAGCCAACCAACCAGGATCACCATCAACATGATGGCGGCCGCTCCCTGGAGTTGAGCAACTCTCGCCCCCGACAGCGCGTCATCGACGAGATGAGTCATCAGGCGTGGCAGAGATAGATCGACTGCCACCTCGATCAACAGGCAAGCAGCGGCAGCACCCAGGCGCCAGGAGACGGGACGCACATGGCGCCAATAAGGACTTTTCATATAAGAACATCCGTCCTCCGGATGATTGAAGCCACTCATACACCGGAGGTCTGGTCAGGAAGGGAACTCAAGCGCGCTTGGGCGCCAGGAACACGTCGGCGAATACGGGGCGCAAACGCTTCATCTGCTCCAGCAATTCGTCCGGTGGCGAGGTCATGTGAAATGTCGGGTTTTGAAGCAGGTCATTAGGAAAGAATCGCGGTACCGGCGCTCCAGGCTGGGTCCCCAGCATGTAGGAACGCTCGGCCAATGCACGCTGGCCACGCTCACTGAAAAGCCAGGCCGTCAACAGGCGTGCGGCATTGGCATGAGGTGTTTGAGCGGTGACCGCGATACCGTAGGGCACCAGTGTCGAAAGCTCGGCCGGGAAGCTGATCGCAACCGGGGCACCGAGTTCATGCTGCCGAGCCAGCGGAGGCAGGTAAGCCCAGAGATTGAGCGACTGACGCCCTTGGGCGACGTAACTGATGCCCGCCTCCGGAAAGGCGTAGTTGCCAGCCTGGCGCAACTGATCCAAATCGTCTCGGGTAACACGCGAGTCACGCCAGAGCGTGGCGAGCGCCGCATCGGTGTTGCCTACCGGACCTAGTGGCTGAACATAAGAAAACTGCTCACGCCAGCGAGGCTCGAGAACGTCCTGCAAGCGACGGGGCACATCGTCTGAATGAATCAGACGCGTGTTGTAAGCCACGCCATAAAGCTTGTACAACCCATAGTGCATATAGCCCTGCGGGTCGCGCAGGCGCTCATCAAGTCCACCTATCGTTGGAGGTACGTAGGCTGTCAGGTAGCTGCCCTTTTTCAGCTCTGGCAATACATCGACGGGTTGTATCAACACATCACCCATGTGATTCCCGGTGGCGCGCTCAGCCGCCATGCGCGACATGATTTGCGACGCGGTAACCATCATGTAGACGACCCGCAGTTGCGGATAATCTTTCTGGAACTCCAGCCACAACGGTTCGAACTCAGTGTCCACCGTCGAGCTGTAAACGACCACACGGGTTTCTCCGCTGGCCTGGACCTCATGATAAAGAGCGTCCAGCTCCGCCGGCGCGTTACTGCGCAGCAGACTCATATCGTTCTCGTCCCTGTTGCAGCCCACCAGCGCAGCAGTCCCCAGCCATACCAAGACAAGCCTTGCTAGCCAGCTCATGCCGCGACCTCGCTGTTCACTGCTTCGCTTTGCGATTGTTCCTTGTCGAGCAAGATCACCAGGTCGCTCGGTTCCAGGCGCACCTGGACGGCGAGCCCATCCACTCGCCCAGCACTGAGGCCCAGCCACGTGGACGGATGATCCTGGAAACGTCCCAGCAGTTCGTTACCGAACAAGACAATCTCGCCCTGGAAATACTCGCCCAGATAATTGATCGCCTGCAGGTTAGCCAGAAACGTATTCGGCTCGTGCGTAGAGCCATGGAGGATCTTCAGGTTGGCACTGCGCAGCGCAACGTGAGCGCGCGTGCCGACGGCCAACCGGCTCGAAGCCGGGGCGAACAGCACCTCAGGCCAGCCATCGGGATGGAACTGCACACCACTCGAATCGCTCGCAATCACTTCGCCAGGGAGAATATTGTCGAAGCCGACGAACTCGGCGACGAAACGCGAGGCGGGTCGCAGAAAGATATCTTCCGGCGTGCCCAACTGTTCGATCTGCCCTTCACGCATCACCGCCACACGGTCCGCCAGAGCAAGTGCCTCGGACTGGTCATGGGTGACGAAAATCGAGGTGTGGCCGCCCTGATCATGCACCTTGCGCAAATCAGAGCGCAGGCGAAGACGCAGTTGTGCATCGAGATTAGACAGCGGCTCGTCGAACAACAGCAGTTGCGGTTTGGCGACGATTGCCCTGGCCAGCGCTACACGTTGCTGCTGCCCACCAGACAGATCCGCCGGGCTGCGGCCCTCCAGCCCCTGCAGCCCGACCAGGGCCAGGGCCGCCTTGATCTCGTGATCGGCCTCCAACTTGTCGAGGCGCTTCTTGCGTTGTTTGAGCGGATACCCCACGTTGTCGTAGATCGACATATGCGGCCAGAGCGCGTAGCTCTGGAACACCATGCCAATGGAGCGTTTATTGGGCGGTACGAGCACGTTCTGTGCAGGAGCAGCCACCAGTTCGTTGGCAATGCCAATGCGTCCTTCATCCGGGGTTTCCAGACCGGCAATACAACGCAACGTGGTTGTCTTGCCGCATCCGCTAGGACCTAGAAGGACAAAGAACTCACCGGTTTGAATATCCAGGCTGAGCCCGTTGATGGCACCTCGTGTGTTGCCATCGGCCTTGTAGGCTTGTCGATCGAAATGCTTGCGCAGACCTTCGATATGTACGCCGTTCACACTACTCTCCCAGGCGGCTCTTAACAGGCTCGCCCTATCTATTCGGATTAATCAGCCACCGAGCGCAAGCGAATGCAGCGAGCTCTTGCGGTGCAGGTAAATTCTGGCGAGCAGGCGCCAGAGGAAAAATGCGCTCAGTAATACGGCGAACTCCGCAATCAGCAGCACCACCAGCAGGGCCGAAGCGGCAGAGAAATCGGAGGTGGAATTGAGGTTGTACACCACCGTCGCAATCAGGTTGAGGTCAGGCGCCTTGAGCAGCAACGGGATCTCGAGGTTGCCGCTGACGATCACTGCCGCCATGAACCAGCCCGCGAAAAAGCTCGGCGCAAGCATCCACAAGGTGATATCCAGGAACGTCCGCGTACGTGACGCACCGGATATCCATGCGGCTTCCTGCAACTCGTCCGACACCTGTACAACCGCAGCGTTGGCCACTTGAACCGCGAACGGCACCACGCAAATGATCAGCGCCAGAACCAGCAGCACCGAGGTGCCATAAAGCTGTTTGAGCCCGGGAACACTGATCACGGCCCAGGAGATCGCAACGGCGGTCACGGCGCCAGGCATCGCCAGGGGAATGTAGGTGACGAAGCGAACGAACGAGAGTTCGCGCGCATTCAGACTCTTGGAGATCTGGGCGATCAGAATCGCCAGCAACATGGCCATGAAACCGGCACCGATCGAGATGACGAACGTCAACGAAATAGCGCTGGTGACACGGGGCAACATGAAAATATTCTGATAATGACGCCAGGAAAAATGCGCATACACACCGGGGATCGGCTGGAACGAGGTGAACACCACCGAGCCGATGGGCAATAAAGTGGCCAGCAGCAGAAACGCCAGGATGAAGGCATCGAATACCCTACGGCTCCTGCGCAGAGACACCCGCCGTGGCGTGCTGCTCTTACCCGAGATCGTCACGAAACTACGCCGCCCCAGCAACCTGGCCTGAACCAGGCAAAGTACCGCGACCATAGCCACCAGCAGGACCGAGAGCACGCTGGCCTTCGCATAATTCAAACCAGCCATGCCGTTGACGAACACCATGATCCGCGTGGCGATCACATCGATACTTTGCGGCCAGCCAAGGATCAGCACCATATCGAAGGCCTGCAAACCGCCCACCAACCCCAGCAGCACCGCCCCACTCAACGCGGGGGTCAGCGATGGCAGGCTGATGGAGAAAAAGGTTTTCAATTGACTTGCGCCCGACACCAGCGACGCGTCGTCGTGTGTCGAGTTCAGCGCGCGGAAAGGGCCGAGCAGGAACAGGTAGATGATCGCGACCTTCTTGAAGATCGAGGCCACGATCAATCCCGACCAGGTTTCGATATCTATCAGTCCGGAACCGCCCACTGCCCACTGCGCCAGGTTGTTGAGCCAGCCGGTGTACGGGTTGCCGAGAAAGGCGTATCCCAGGGCATAGAACAAGGGTGGAGTGGCGAAGGTGAGCAGCAAGCCAGGCAGGATCAAACGCTTGCAGGCCACGTCGGTACGCTCGGAAAGAAACGCCAGCGTCGCTGCCAGAAACGTGGCTACGGCGGTGGTGATCAGTGACATCAACAACGAATTGTAGATGGCGCTGGAAATCCCGGGGCCACCGAATGTCGTGCGCCACGCCTCCAGAGTCCAGTCACCCTGGAACCCCGGTGGGAGTGAACGAAACGATCCGGCAAACAGCATCAGCGCTGGCCACACCATCATCACCAGAAGCAACGCATAGAGCAACAGCCGTGGTATGTGCCGACTTGGAAACCGCAGGCCCCAGGAGCGCGTCGCTGGGCGGGCATGACTGAGTTGCATAATCTTCATCTCGAAAACGTGGCCTGCATGGCCTTCCCTGGCGTGGCAGGCACAAGGGCGCAATGGTCGCAACCCGGTTGTTTGTCTCAGCGCGCGAGCACGGGAGGCTCGTGCTCCAGATCGAGCAGTGGCAGCAAGAGTTCGGAGACGTATTCGGCTTCGGTGGCCTGAGGCCAGCCCGAGAGGATGAAGTTGTCGATGCCCAACGCCCTCTGCAGCCATTTCAGGCGCTCAGCTACCTGCTCAGCACTACCCACCAGGTAGGTCCCCCCACCCTCTCCCGTCAGGTCGAGCAACGCCCCCCAGCCGGTCATGCCACTGAAAAGCCCGGGAGCGAACTCCAGGTCATCGAGGCTCGGCAGACGCCCAGCCTTCAGGGCGTCGATGCGCGCCTGGATCTTCGGGTTGTCGTGCGAGATCCCCTGCAGCCCTTGTGGGTGAACCCCACGTGCGATCAAGCCCTCATGCGCCGACTTGGCAAGCACCTCTGCGCCGGTGTTCTCCAGCAGTTGCTGAAAATGGTCACGGGCCTGCTCCTCGGTCTCACGCACGATCACGCTGGCAAGCGTGCCGATCTGCAGCGTCCGGCCTTGGGCCGCAGCGGCTTGCCGTGCATCATCGAGCTGCTGACGGACCTGCTCCAGATCACGTAGAAAAGCCAGGTAGACATCCAGCGTGCTGGCTGCATGGGCGATCCCGGCCGGCGAGGCTCCGGCACCCCATAATGGGATGCGTGGAACCTGGATCGGCCCCAACGGCAGGTTGCTGGAAATCAGCACATTCGGGTCTCGCCCGGAAATATTGAAATAAGTGCCTCGGTGACCGACGTTTTCGCCGGCATACAGGCGCTTGAACAAGTCCCAATATTCGGCGCTCATCTGGTAACGCTCGTCATGGGCAAGATTCACCCCGTAGCGAGCCAGCGTCTTGTCTTGACCATTGACTACATTGATCAGCAGGCGCCCGCTGGAATAGTCATCGAAGGTCAAGGCCTGCTGAGCGAGCAGTGCGGGCGGTGTGACACCGGGATAGACCGGGATCAGAAAACGCATGGTCTGCGTAACGGAAATCAGCGACGTTACCGTGATCAGCACGTCGTGCGCGTAGGTGCCAAACAACGCACCATAAAAACCACCGCGATCGACTGTTTGCGCCACGCGTTGCAGACGCTTGTGATCGACCGGATAACGGCCTTCGGGAACCCATGGGCGCCGGCCGTCGACCGGACTCATGTACCAGAGCACTTTCATCAACTGCAATTCCTACTTGAAATGGCTGGTCGCACCGCTACTGCGAATTGCGCGCTGGATGTCGTCATAGGCGTCATCAGGAAGTAGCTGCGCGCCCCCCAACTGTTCAGCGATCGCTTCCAATTGAGCGGCAGCTTCGAAGAACTTCACGCGGGTAGCCGCTTCGGTGATGGTGTCGCCAAAGGCAAAGATGCCGTGGTTACCATGCAGTACACCTGGGATATCAGGATGGTCACGCAGGGTTTCTAGCAGCGGCGAACCGTCGTCACGGGCGCTGTAGCGGGTGACGGGAATCTCCTTGCGCACCCCAAAACGCGGCAGCGATATGTGCGTGTTGCGCAGTGGCCGATGGGCAGTGGAGAACGCCATCAGATAAGGCGTGTGTGCATGAAATGCAGCCTGCACATCCGGTCGGGAGGTGAAGATACCGATATACAGCGGCGCGTATTCGCGAACGCTGGGATAAGCCTGCCCATGCACCACATTGCCGTCGAAGTCGACCACGACCACGCCGCGCTCCGGATGACGAGCGGCACTGCCGATGACGAACAGGTTTTCACTGTTGGGTACACGCCACGCGCCATTGGCTGCGCCTTGGATGATGCCCGGCGTCGCGGCCAGTTGGTTTTCCACGATCTGGGCGAAGCGGAACAGGTCCACGCCTTGGAAATCAGTTTGTTTACTCATCGTCAATTCCTCATTAATTAGGATCAGAGTGAAGCTCGCGCTTCATCCAACAGGCTGCGATCGAGCCAATCCTCGATCGCGAAATCGTTATCGATGTAGCCGAGTTGCAGCAGGTAGTTCTTCTGGTCCTCCAGCGCCGCGACATAATGCTCATCAAAGCCGAGCGCGATGCTGTCGTAGAGGCGCGAGCCGAATGCCGACTCGACGACTTGCTCGGCAACGGCCTGTTCCCGAGCGATGAAACGCACGGCCTCGTCGTGATTGTCCCGGGCCCATTGCTCGGCCTGCAGAATCCGCCGCAGGATGCGAACCAACAGGTCACGGTGACGCTCGATGAAACCAACGTCGACGGTCAGTGTCAGCGGCGTGCTGTTGTTGGCACGCTGTACCTCATCGGGTAAATCGAGCAGGTCGAAGACCCGGTTGAGGCCGAACAGGAATTCCAGTTGAGGCGCCGGAGAGCCAATCGTGCGCGAGGTGATCACGTCCACCTCGCCACGTAGCAGCGGCGCCAACCCATCGGTGTACCAGGCTCGGCGGATGGTCCCTGAAGCGCTGCGGTTGTTACCGGCAGCACGCTCAGGCGTCAGATCGGGCTCCACCAGGGTCACATCGTCGAAGCTCAAACCTGCTTGGCGCAAAGCGCCCTCATAGGTACGTCGCGACGTCGAATACTGAAAGTCGATCGTTCCCCCACCGTTACGCTGCAGCAACAGGCGCTTGCCTTTCAGGTCGGCCGGCGTGGTGATACCGGATTGCGGCAGGCTTAGCACGGCTTGCGGGCCGCGCACGAAACTCAAGCCGATCACCCGCGTATCGGCGCCACGTGCCCGGGTCCAGATCGCCGGGATGTTGCCGCCATGGCGAATCAGGTTATCCAGCGCGTGGGAAAAATGACTGTTCAAACGCTCCGGATCATCGCTGGCCTGCAACAAGTGGAGAGCGACATGGGCATCTGCCGCGAACTCGTCTTTCAGCAGTCCCAGATGCACCGCAATGCCCAGACCGGTCGGTATCGGGCAGCGGGTGTAGTAAATGCTAGTGGTGCTATCGCTCATGATTGCTCCTCGGCGCATCGGAAGGCGGACGCGCCGCCCGCCTCCATGATCAGAAGTCGTAACTGAGATTGGCGTAGTAGAAGGCGCCGTCATAACCCGCTGGCGATGCAGGCGAATAGGTCGTTTGCCCCAGGGTTTGCTGTTGCGAGATCTGCTTGTCGGGGTAGCTGTCGAACAGGTTCTTCGCCCCCAGCCCAAAACGCAGCGCGTCAGTCACGCGATACCCCAGCTCGAGATCGGTTACCCACTGCGCCGAATATCTCTGGTCGTAAGCCGCGTTGGTCGGATGCGCCACGCCAAATGCCCCATAACGAACGAAGCTGACGGTGGCATCCCAGTCACCCTGAATGTAGGTGGCACTGAGGACGACTTTATCCTTGGGTGCGTAATCCTCGATGATCGACTGGCTCTGACGGCCTATCAGCGTCAGTCCGCTACCCTGCAGTTGTGACGGATTGGCCGCAATGCCGGTGATCTCGTTCTTCGCACGACTGTAGGCGGCGCTCAGATCGAGTCGCGCATCGTGTTCAAGATTGAAGCGATAGTTACCCACTACATCCAGGCCACGCGTGCGGGTATCGACTCCATTGACGAAGAATTGCGCGTATTGAATGTCGGGGAAGCCTGCTCGCGTCAGGATCGAACTCACCAGCGCGCCACCGAGTTGATCGGTCAGAACGATGCGATCATCAATGTCGATCTGATAGACGTCGACAGTCACCGACGCATTGCGAAAAGGCGTGAGAACCAGGCCCAGCGAGTAGTCGGTCGACTTTTCGGGCTTGAGGTCCTTTGCCCCCAGAGCTCTAGCTTCCGCGCTGCTGACGGGTAGCCCACGTGTAGAGGTGAACTCCAGGGTTCCCGTTCGGGTACTCAACCCCGTGACCGCATAGCCGCTCTGCGCCAAGGCTGGAGCACGAAACCCAGTGCTGGCTGAAGCCCGCAAGGCGACGTTGTCATTGAAGGCATAGCGTGCCGATAACTTGCCGTTGGTCGTAGAGCCCGCATCGCTGTATTCGTCGTAGCGGCCGGTAATGCCAACCTCCAGCCTTTCAACAGGCTCAAGTTCAAGACTGAGGTACACACCTTTCACGTTGCGCTTAAGATCCACCTCATCCTGAGGATGCAAGCCGGTATTGCCACGCGAGCCGATCAGAGGGACCTGCCCGGCGTTGGGACCATCAGGAATCAGTTGCCCACCGTTGGCCCAACTTTCATAAGACCCCGCATGGGTTTCATAGTGATCCTGACGCCATGAAAGACCGCCAGCAATGTTCAGCGGCTTGACTGACCAGGAAACGGGAAGCGCCTTGACATAATCGAGGTTGCTATTGAGCAAACTATTGCGACGATTGAACAACTCGCTGAACGAAGTAGGACTATCCGATCCAAACGTCGGGTTGACCGAAGGCGAAACACCTTGAGTAAGTTTGTTCCAGCCATAGGAAACCGAGAAATCCAGGCTGCCCAACTCTTCGTTGTCGTACTTGGCGCCCCCCAGGACCGAAAAGTCCCTGTTGTTATACGTTGCGACAGGTTGATAACCATCAGGAAACAGTGCCCTGACGTTACCCTTGTCATTCGGCGGGATGAAATTTTGCCGAGCCTGATTTCGCCCATGGCTATAAGACGCCGTTCCATACAGACGCAACTGGTCACTCAGACCGAACTCGGTATTCGCCAGCAGATTCCAAGCGTCACGATCCGGAGGCTGGGCCCATTTGACCTGGTCCTTGCGCGCAGTTGCCTCGCGGGCGTCACCGGCGAAATACCACTGTCGACTATCAGCCTCACCGGACAGCGGATGACGCTCCCGGTAAGCATCGGCTGACAAGGTGAAAAAGCCATCGCCTGGCAGAGAAAAGCCCTTCCAAACACTGGTGGATGCGCCATAGCGGCTGTTCTGAGCGTTGTAGACGCCATATTGGCTGGAGACGTTGCCGCCTTCGGCTTCCCCTTTCAGGACGATGTTGATGACGCCCGCAATCGCATCCGAGCCATATTGTGCCGATGCCCCGTCGCGCAGGACTTCGATATGGTCAATGGCGCTAATGGGGATGGTATTGAGATCCACTGGCTGGGAGTTATTCGCGCTGAGCCCCGCGATAGTCTGGCGCCGCTTGCCATTGACCAACACCAGCACCTGATCAGCCGATAGCCCACGTAACGTAGCCGCTTTAACACCATTATTCACATAGCCGCCCGTGGGCGAGTTAAAAGATGGCGACAGTTTTTGCAGCAGATCACTTATTCGTGTCACGCCACTTCTTTCGATACTCTCACTACTGATCACATCGACAGGGGCTGAACTTTTAAGTGGCGTGACGTCGGACCTTTTAGTGCCTGTCACCACAACAGTTTCAAGCAATGAATCTGCACTTCTTTCGGCAGAAAAAGAATGTTCCGAGGTCGCAAGCGCGATGGAAATCGCTAATAAAGAAGGCAAAGAAACCCTGCCCCCGACAAAAGGGTAATTCAAAGACATTGTTATCCCCATACATAGCAAGGCTGTAAATCTGGATGAATTAGAGCATTTACTTAATGCAGAGGAAAAAGACCGTGTCACGCTATATATATTTCTAAAAAGAATATTAACCAATATTAATAGCAGGTATAGAAATAAAAGATTTTTGCCGCACTCAGAAACTGAGTGCGACTAAGGAAAATCTGAATTTAACTTCTCGAGTCTGCTGAAATACCCCAATCCGTCTGCACGAACCTTCCAATGAAACAGATGATCTTCGCTGACGCCAAATACGCCGGTAAGCACAAACAGACCGCAAGGGACTCTTTCTGATCGAAATGAATCAGGTGTTGCCATGGAAGAGGTGACTCTGGTCGACCGCACGATCCAAAGGTCAAGGTGGTCGGCCTATCTGGCGATGGCAATGCTGCACATACATCTGATGCAGAACGGGTTTGGATACAGCGATGGAGGGCGTGTTGTATGAAACTACGGTACTGCGACAACTTACGGATTTGAGCCTGTAACGTATAACCGACGAAACCGCCATCTTCAATTTCGGTCGTTTGCTGAAGAGGCATAAATTGGCTATCGGCATCCTCGGCGCCACTAACGGCTACCTGGGAGATCGGGGCTTTTCGTTGCGCCGGGGTATTATCATCTATGTCACGCTGATCCATGCGCGGAGTTCGACCAAGAATAAGGAAGGCAAGCGTGACCCAGAAATGCATCAGGTCAAAAAGGCAACCAGTACTACTTCGACGCCAAAACGCACATTGGCGTCAATATAGAGTCGGGCATGGTGCATCAGGCTCACGTCACAGCGACTACCGCTTCTGACGTTATTCTGGTCGATGGTAATCCTCCCATTTTTAGTACTCGCCAGAAGTAGATGTCGGGCCGCAATGGCCAGCTTCTGTTTGGGGGTGATGCCTCCCAGGG